>DASPKW010000366.1:0-19141 GCA_035627895.1 Tepidisphaeraceae bacterium
CGATGATGATCCCGTCGCCCGTGCACTGGATTCGCCCCGGCGTCCCCGGGCCGCTGTGGATCGTCAGCGCGAGGTCGATCATGTGGTACGGCGGCCCGGCCGCGATGACCGCGTCGTTGAGCGCGATCGAGCTGAACCGCACCGCCCCCGAGTGCAGGCCCTCCCCGCCGTCCACGCATTCACCGGGCGACATCGGCCGCCCCGCCGACCCCGGCTCGCGGTCGACCGTCACCTGCAACGTCGCCCGCGGCGTGATCGGCAACTCGCGCTCGACGAGCTTCCCAAAGTCCGTCCGAAACTCGTCCGGCGTAAAGTTCGCCAAGAACCCCAGCCGCCCGAAGTTGATCCCCATCATCGGAATCTGCTTCCCCGACAGCCGCCGCGCGGCCGCCAACAGCGTCCCGTCGCCCCCGAGCACCAGGATCGCGTCGGCCTCGACCTCGCGCAGGGTCACCCCGCAACTGTCGTCCATCCCCACGACCTCGACCCGCTCCCGGATCCACGCCATCTGCGCATCCCAGAACGGCTGCACGCTCGGCCGGGTGGTATTCGCGACGACGAAGAGGCGCATGTGAGTGCCGATTCTCAGCCCCCTCTCGCGAATTGCAACTCACCGGAGGAGTCGAACGCCGACCAAAAAAGAACGGTCGCCACGAAGGACGACCGGGTGACCGACGGCACAAGGCTGGTACTGCTTATGGCTGCTTCGTTTCCGACCTGACCCGGTTCGCAGCCAACCCTTGCATCGGACCCGGCCGTCCTTTCGGGCGACCGCTCGGCCAGATTCTAGCCCCCCGCCCACCGCTAGAAAAGGCCCCCCGCACCGAATCTTAAACGGGAGGGCGCGGCTCCGTCCGAGCCGCGGGGGTCACCCCGCGCAATCCCAACGGCTCGGACGGAGCCCCGGCCTCTCAAACCGTAACATTCCCGCACCCAAACAATTTCTTGACACGTCCGCTTGCGTTTTCTACATTCGCGACAAAACCCTCGGAGCATCCCATGCGCTACGTCAGCCTGTTCCTCGCGGTCTGCCTCGTCTCGTTCATCACGTCCGGCGCAGCCACCGCCGACGACCGCGCCGCCGTCGGGTGGTGGCGCGGCGAGAACGTCTCCGCCGCCGTCTTCGAGGCCAACCGCACGCTCGTCGGCCACCTGACGCTCAACAACCTCGTCCTCCCGTTCACCGACGCCGGCGTGGAGGGCACCACCCTACGCGGCAAGTTCACCCACAACGGGAAGGAATTTCCCTTCACCATCGAACTCGCCGACGAGCAGGCGACCCTCAAGTCGGGCGCCACGGTCAAGCCGCTCAAGCTCGCCGACCGCGACCCGTTCGCCGTCGTCGGTCACCTGCTCGAGGCCAAGGACTACCCCGCCGTCTGGACCACCCTCAACCCGCTGATCGAACGCGAAGTTCCGCACGCCCTCTACATCGCCGGCCTCGGCCAATCGAAGGGCTGGGGCACCCCGGCCAACGACGAGAAGGCGCTCAGCTTTTACCTCCGGGCCACCGACCTCGGCTCGAAGTTCGCCCCGCTCAACGCCGGCAACATGCTCCGCGACGGCAAGGGCGCCCCGGCCGACCAGGCGAAGGCCTTCAAGCTTTACCAGACGTCGGCCATGCGCGGCGACTCGGTCGGCGCGCTCAACGCGGGCGGCCAAATCCTCAACGGGAAGCTCGGTCCGTCCGACGACGCCGAGGGCTGCGCTTGGCTGCTGCTCTCGAACGAGCCCGACGCCAAAGCCGCGCTCGTGAAGATCACGCCCAAGCTCACGCCCGAGCAGACCGAGAAGATGAGGGCCCGCCACGCCCAGCTCCTGCAGCAGCGCACCCAGACTTTGGCCGGCGGGCCCGCGACCGGCACGATCCACATGACCCTCGAACTCAAGGACGGCAAGCCCACGCTCACCGCCTTCCCCGCCAATGGTGCGCTCGCCAAGTTCGGCTCCCAGCCCGGCGACGTGCTAATCGCGGTCGACAATATGCCGACGGCGGAGAAGTCGCTGGCGCAGATCCAGGCAATGCTGGACGGCCGGGCCGGCTCGATGATCCAGGTCAAGTTCAATCGCGGGGGCGGGAATCAGATCCTCGTCGCACCCCGCGAGGAGAAGGTTGCCGCGGTACCGGCCCCCACCCCGCCGCCCACCCCCGCCGCCAGCGCACCCGACGGCGCCGGCGGCCCCGCCGACGCCGAACGCGAGTTCGCGACCTACGCCCGCGCCGCCCTGCTCGGCGACGAGGCAGCCGCATTCAAGGCCGGCGAGCTCCTGTTCAACTGGATGGTCAAATCCGCCTCCCGCCAGGACTCCATTCCGTGGCTCATGCTCAGCCGCGACCCCAGGGCGGCCCCGATGCTCGGCGTGCTCCTCGGCGATATGCCGCCCGAGTCGTACGCGAAGGCCCACTACACGTACCGCGCCCTCCTCCGGCAGCGCGAGGCCGCCCGCAACATCCCGCCCAACGGCACCGTGCGCATGACCCTGGAAATGAAGGACGGAAAGCCCGTCCTCGCCTCGGCCCCCAAGGGCGAGCGCGTCGACCGCGCCGGCATCCGCCCGGGCGACGTCCTGGTCTCCGTCGACGGTGTGCCCGTCGCCGGCAAATCGCTCGACGAGGTCCGCGGCCTGCTCGCCGGCGGCATGGGCAGCCTCGCCGCCGTCCGGTTCGAACGGGACGGGGCCTTCATCACGCTCGACGAGCCGCGCGACGGCGCCGAACCGGCGCCGAGGTAACCGTCACCCGCGCCGCCGCCGAGCGGTCGGCGCCGAGGCCGGCGTCAGCACGGTCGCCGTCGCGCTCTGCGCCGAATCGCCGCCCGCGTTGCTCGCCCGCACGCGGTACAGGTACTGCCGGTTGGCCACCAGCCCCGTCTTCGTCCACTCGGTCGTGTCCGCCGCGACGCTCGCCAACAGCGCCCACGCCTTCCCGTTCCACCAGTCGATCTTGTAGCCCGTCTCCGCGCCGCTGTCGGACCACGTGAGCTTGATCGAAGTCGCCGACAGCGCCGTCGCCGCCACTCCGGTTGGCGCGCCCATCACCGTCCGCCGGCTCACCGTCGTCGCCGCCGCGTCGCCGGCCGCGTTGAACGGCGTGACGCGGAAGTAGTACAGCGTGTCCGCCGTCAGCCCGGTCGCCTGGTGGCTCGTCACGTTCGCCGCCTTCGTCGCCAGCGTCGTCCACTGCAAATTATCCGTCGACACTTCGACGCGATACCCCGTCTCGCCCGCGATGTTCCCCCACGCGAGGTTGATCTGCGTCGCCGACGCGCCGGTCGCGCTGACGGCCGTCGCCCCCGGCACCGTCACCGCACCCGCCGCCGTGCTGGCGGCCGAGTTCCCACCCGCATTGGCCGCCCGCACGCGGTACGTGTACGCCGTGCCCGCGTTCAATCCGGTGTTGCTCCAGTCCGTGTCGTCCGCGGCCACCACCGCCACCTGGCTCCACGCCACGTTGTTCAACGATCGCTCGACCACGTAGCCCGTCTCGCCCGTCGAGTCGGGCCAGGTCAGATCCACGCGATTCGTGCCGACCGCCGCCGCCGCGAGCCCGGTGGGCGAGGGCAGGAGCGTCCGCGTCCCCTTGACCGTGCTCGCCGCCCCGTCGCCCGCGGAATTCGTCGGCGTAACGCGGTAGAAGTACGTCGTGTCCGCGGTCAGATTCGATTCCGTATACGCCGTCACGTTCGCCGCCGTCATGGTAACCGCCGCCCAGTCCGCCTGCCCGTCCGCCGACCGCTCGATCTTGAACCCCGTCTCGCCCGCGACGTTCGTCCACGCCAGCTTCACCTGCGTCGGCGACACGGCCGTCACCGTCAGCGGCGTCGCCGCGGGGATCGTCCACGCGCTCGAGTTCCCGCCCGGCCACGAGTTCCCCGACGTGTTCGTCGCGCGCAGCCGGTAGTAGTAGAGCGTGCCCGCGACCAGCCCCGTGTCCGACCACGTCGTGGCGTTCGCCGCCAGCGCCGCCCGGGTCGTCCACAGCGTCGACCCGTTCGGCGACCGCTCGAGCACGTACCCGCTTTCGCCCGTCGCGTCGGGCCAGACCAGGTCCACCTGCGACGTCGACATGCCCGTCGCCAGCAGCCCGGTCGGGGCCGTCAGCAGCGTCCGCCGCGCGACGACCGTGCTCGCCGCCGAATCGCCCGCCGCGTTGCGCGCCGTCACGCGGTAGTAGTAGACCGTGTCGGCCGTCAGCCCCGTGTTGTTGTACGCCGCCACGTTCGCCGCGGGCGTCGCGATCGTCGACCAATCCGTCAGCCCGTCGACCGACCGTTCGACGAGATAGCTCGTCTCGCCCGGTACGTTCGTCCAAGCCAGGTTGACCTGCGTGTTCGAGTACGCCGTCGCCGTCAGCGTCGGCGTCGGCGGGATCGTCGTCGCCGACACCGTTCCCGTCGGCGCCGACGCCCCGCCCGCGTTGAGCGCCCGCAGGCGGTACGTGTACGCGGTGCCGGCCACCAGCCCCGTCACGTCGTACTCGGTCACGTCCGCGCTCGGCGCCGCGACCTGCAGCCAGTTCTTCCCGTCCGCCGTCCGCTCCAGCCGGTATCCCGACTCGCCCGTCGAGTCGAACCACGTGAGGTGGATCTGCGTCGCGCTCGTCGCCAGCGCCGTCAGACCGGTCGGCGCGCCGAGCAGCGTCGTCGCGCTCCCCGTGCTCGTGCCCGAATCCCCGCCCGTGCCGACCGCCGTCACGCGGTAGTGGTAGAGCGTGTTGGCGACCAGCCCGGTGTTCGCGTAGCTCGCCACGTTCGCCGCCGCCGTCGCCAGCGTCGACCACGTGCTCCCGCCGTCCGTGCTCCGCTCGAGCCGGTACCCCGTCTCCCCCGCCACGTTCGTCCACAGCAGCGTGACCTGAGTCGCGCTCGCGACCGACAGCGTGAGCACGGGCGTCGCCGGCCGGGTCACCGCGTTCACCGCCGCCGTCGTCGCCGAGTTCCCCACCGCCCCGGCCGCCTTGATCCGGTAGTAGTACCGCGCCGCCGCCGTCAGGCCCGTGTTCGTCCACGTCGTCTCGTCCGCCGCCGGGCTCGCCACCACGCCCCACGTCGTCCCGTTCAAACTCCGCTCGATCACGTACCCCGTCTCGCCCGCCACGTCCGCCCACGTTAGCGTGATCGAACTCGCACTGACCGACGTCGCCACGAGCGAGCCCGGCGTCGCCGGCGTCACCGCCACGGTCGCCACGTTCGAATACCCCGAGTCCTGCACCGCGCCCGTCGCGTACACGCGGTAGCGGTACGACACGCCCACCGTCGCGTCGCCGTCGACCCAGCCGGTCGAGTCCGCATCGGCCTCGCCGACCGGGTCGTACGTCTGCCCGCCGTCGCTGCTGCGCTCGATCACGTAGCCCGTCTCGTTCCACGCGTTATCGAACCACGTCAGACTCACCCCGCCCGCCGTGCTCGTCGAGGTCAAACTCGTCGGGTTGGCGACCGAATCAGGGTCGCTCACGATCGTGCCGGTGATCGAGTACTGGCCCACGTCCCCGTACAGCCCCTTGCTCGACACGACCAGCCGGTACGCCCCCGACGTCAAATCCGCGCTCAGCGACTCACCAAGGTTCGTCGTGTTCGCCGTGACCAGGATGTTCCCGTTCACGTCCATCAGGGTCGCGGTGATATCGATCATCCCGCCGTACGGCGCGGGGCTGACCGTGAAGCTCACCGGCCCGGCGTTGGTCACGAACGAGAACACGTCCACGTCCGTCGTCCGCGCGAGCACGCCGGTCGCCGAGACGCTGTTCCCCGAAACCGTCAGCGCGTCGGCCGTGCCGATCGTGTCGCCGTGCTCGTCGGCGCGCCACCCGAACGGGTTGCCCGCGATCACGACCATGTCGTCCTGCAGGCGGTTGTAGCCCAAGGCCGACTGCCCGTTCGACCACTTCCCGCGCTGCGCGTAATAGCTCACGCCCATGTACGGCGCGACCAGCGAATCGCCCTGCCGATATTCCGCAGTCTTGGTCGAGCCCGAGTACTGGCTCTGGTGCTGCAGGCCCATCGCGTGGCCCGACTCGTGGATCGCCCCGTCGGCCGTGTACTTCACGTTCCCGCCGGCCAAATTCGCCGGGAAGACCCAGACGACGTTCGGCGCCGAGTTCGTGTACGCCCCGACGTACGCCACCCCGCCCGCCGCCGCCCCGAGCCACGCCCCCGACCCGCCGATCACAATCTTGAGCGCCTGCCCGTCCGCGAAGCTCCCCGGGTCGACGGTCGTCACGTTCACGTTGAACGGCGAGTACGCCTCGGCCACGCGCCCCCAGATCTGCTGGATCGCGGTCAGTTCGCCGGCGGAGAAGGTCGTGACGTCGTTGTCCTGCGTGTAGGCCGGCGTGGTCGTCGCCGCGTACGAGCCCCACTGCTGCGCCGCGTCGCCGTCGAAGTCGAGGAAGATCGTCCCGGCGGCCCCCGGCTTGGAGTTGAGTTGCGGCAAGTCGCCGAGCGACCCGAACTGCGGCCCGGTCCGCGGCTTGACGATGCGCGGCCCGATGTTCTTCCACAGGATCAAATCGTCCGTGAGCCCGCTGGGCCGGAGGACGACGGTCGAGTCCTGAATCCCGAACGCCGCGAGCGACCCGACCGCATCGTCGTGGTTGAGGTGATCGACGCACTGGAGGATGCGCCGCTCGAGTGGGTCAAAGACCGGCCGGATCGCCCGCGCCAGCGCCGCCGTGGCGCGAAGGTCCCCGCGCGATTCGCGCCCCTGCCGTTGCATCCGCCGTCCGATCGATCGACCGTTGTTCCGCATGACCTGCCCTCGCGTGCCACGAACCATGACGGCGGCGCCGCCCACGAATGCGCGCGCCACCCCGCCACCCCTCCCATCGGCGGGCTTCGCGTGCGACTGAGGTCGCCCTGCGCCGGATATGCGGATTAATCACGCCAGCCAGGCGGGTTATCGGACGGTTCGCAGCATGGAGGAACGGAGGCGCGGAGACAACGGAGGTGAAGACACAGGGGGTTCACGAATGAAGACGAATGGGCACGAATGAGTTTTCCATTCGTGATGATTCGTGTTCATTCGTGAACTCTTCTCTGCTTCTCCGTGTCTCCGTGGTGAGGATCGAGGTGTGGGGGCTCACCGGCGCTGGAACCACGCGTTGTCCTTGGGCCCGACGAACCCCAGATCCGCCTGCGCGTTGTCCGCCCCGTAGATGTTCTTCCCGTGCGTCCACTCGAACGTCTCGCGCGTCACGTGCGAGTCGGCCCACGCGATCACCGCGGTCCGGTTCTTGTGCCGGAAGTGCATCGACGGCGACGTCGGCCCGAACGCGTTCGTCGGCGGTTCGACGAACGAGTACTCGATCAGCGTGAACCCGCCGCCCGTCTTCGTCGCCATCGCCACGTCGGCGAACACGACCTTCTCCGCGGGCCTCAGGATCTGCGCCGTCTTGGCCGGCCGGTTGACCGCGTCGGCCGTGAACCCGGCGTCGCCCGTGGACGACCCGACGTACGCCGCGTTGTACCCGTACCCCCCTGCCGACGCCTCGAACCCGGCGACCGCCGGCTCGAAGTCCGGACACTGCTTCAGTCGGTCCATCTTCAAATACGCGTAGAGCGGCGACCCGGTGAAGTCGAACGCCGCCGCCGTCGACGTGCGCGTCCCGTGCCAGCGGTGCAAATTGGTCGTGGTCAGCCCCACGTGCGCCGGCGGGTACTGCCCCGCATTGTCCTGCGCGTACGCGATCGACACCGTCACGAGCTGCCGCAAATTCGACGCGCAGGTCGCCGCCCGCGCCGCCGCCCTCGCGCCCGACAGCGCCGGGAGCAGAATGCCGATCAGCGCCGCGACGATGCCGATCACGACGAGCAGTTCGACGAGGGTGAACCCCGCGCGCTTTGGAACAGCCCCGGAGGGGCGGCAGCCAATAGCCCACGGCGTAAGCCGTGGGTGACTACCCCGCGCCGACGCGCGAGCCCCGGAGGGGCGACAGCGCCGTCCGTGCCTTACTCGTCTCGACAGATCACTGCTCCGCGCCACCGACCGCGCGCGCGACGACGGCGCCGGCGCTGTCGCGCCGTCGCCGTCATCGCGGCTCGTCAAATCCCTGCGCATCATCGACCTCGCGCGCGTCGTCTCATCGTCACCGTCACTCCGATGACCACCAACCCCCACGCACCCGGCTCCGGCACCGCCGGCAGGTTCACCACGGCGTCGATGTCCGTCGTGTATCCGCCCAGTTGTGTCGCCCCGTCGGTCTCGATTGCGTCGGTGATGCGAACGAAGTCGGCGTGGTCGAGCGCCACGAACTGCGGCAGCCCGCCGACCAGCGCCGGCACGCCGGGCGACGACTGGACGACCGCCCACTCGAGGAAGAACCCGTCCCCGCCCGCCGACCCAGGCTGGTCGGGCGCGATCAGGGGGTCGCCCGCGCCGTTCACCGGGTGCACGTCGGCGTACCCGTCGTACACGCCGCCCATCGGCCCCGAGTCGCCCACGACGTCGTCGGACCCGCCGACCAACGCGGCCGGCGCTTTGTACGGCGACAAAAGCAGGTAAAACGGGCCCGGCGTGCCGTCCGGGTTCTTCTGCGCGACCTCGACGAACCCGGGCTCGCGGAAGAAGCTCCCGCTCCCGACGAAGCCGAGTTCGAACGCGTTTCCGAACACCACGAAGTCCGCGCCCGCCGGGTTGGTCGCGATCTGCCCGGGCAGCTTGTTCCAGACCGGCTCGTCGAACGTCAGCGTGACGAACCCGCGCTGCCCGAGCTGGAACACCTGCGTCGACGGCACCGTCGGCCCCGCCGACGCGTCCGGCGCGCCCAGCGCCTTGGTCGGGTCGTCGTAAATGATCACGTTGCCCGGCGTGCTCTCGGCGCTCACGGTCGCCGGACCCTGGTGGTGCGCGTACACGCCCGACGCGTACGGACCCGCGTGTGCGACCGACGGCACGGCCAGCGCGACGATCAGTGGCATGGGTACGGCGACAGCCATACCCGTGAGGTGCGTCGATAACCGCTTCGCGTAGCTCATCGTGCCCCCTTGCGCCGTGACCGGCGCGAGAGGAAGATGCCCGTCGCCGCGATCAGTGCGACCGCGCTCCCCGGCTCGGGGGTCTGCACCACGAAGATGCCCGGCTCGTCCGTGAACCCGGAGACGACCAGCACGCCGTTACCGTCGAACGGCTCGAACCGCGTGCCGTAGTACGCGAGCGACGTCGGGAAGGGGAAGCTGGCCGGGTCGAACGTGCCGAAGTTGGTGACGGTCGGCGTGCCGCCGGCGAAGTCGACGTGGGTCAGGCTGCCGCCCGTCGACACGATCGCGTCGCCCTCGGAGTCGAGCGCTACGTCAAACGCGCCGGTCCCGCCGCCGCCCGTGAGCGAGACGGGCGTCAGGGGGGCGAACGCCGACGAGTACACGCGGATCAGTCCCGCGCCGGTCGCCCCGCCGCTGGCGTTGGTCGGGCCGGTGTCGGCGACGAGGAAGTTGCCGGCCGCGTCGGTCACGACGCCGCCCGCGTAGCCGGTGCCGAAGTTGTTCACGACGATTGTCGTCGTCTGGTTCGACTCGACGCGCACGAGCTTGTTCAGGCCCGCGCCGCCCGAAACGGTCGCGTAGACGACGCCGCCGTTGATCGCCACGTCCGCCACGCCCGGCACGGCCGCGAGCGTCTGCGGGGCGACCGCACCGGGCGCGGCCAGCGTCGCCTTGTAGACGCCCGGCGCGCCGAAGTTCTCGGCGAACACGACCTCGCCCGCCCCGTTGAACTCGATCCCCGCGATCGCCTTGAACGACGGCGCCGTGATCGTGTACGCCGGGCTCCCGCCGATCGCCGCGAGCGACGAGTAGACGGCGACCTGCGCGCCGCCGGCGCCGTAGTTGTCGGTGCCGACGGCGACCTTGCCGTCGGGCGCGAACGCGACCGCCGACCCGAAGAAGGTCTGGCCGGTCTTCTGGTAGCCGGTGGGCGGGTTGTACGCCCGGGCGGCCGACGGCGCGAGCAGCCACACCGCCGCTACGACGAGCGCGATCATCGTTGATTGCAGGGCAATCCGGGGCGGCGCTTCGGGCAGAGCCCGTGCGCTCTGCCCCGGCGTGTTCAGGCCTTCGGAATCTGCTGGCGCGGGCGTGGCGGCAGTCGTTGAGCCTGCGACGGGGCGGGGGCCACCCCCGCAGCAGCCCCAGGCGCGGCCGAGTTTGAAGCGGAGGGCCGGGCCGGTGCGGGCCTCGGGTGGGACGGGGGCGACGGAACGATCGGGTGCGGACATGGACCGGGCTCCTGTGCCGATTCGCGCGGCACGACAGGGGTGGGTCCTTGCGATCGCGGGATCAGGGTGGCGGGAGGTGAGCCGGCGGTGGCGACGGTCTCGCGCGGCCACGGCCGGCGGGACGTCGAACGGCACGGACGCGCCAGGTGCGCGGCCGAGTGCCAGAAGGCTCATGCCCGGCCACGTCCCGTATCGCGAGGACGAAACCGTATTGCCCGCTCGCACGTCGCGAGCGGGTCATGAGCCCTCGGGCCGGTCTTCTGGCTCGGGACGGGTGGTCGCGTTTACGACTGCGGAACCGGATGCGGCTCCGACCGGGGCGGTCTTCCCGCGGTCGACGTTGCGTCGACTGCAGTGACCGGCCCGCACCTGTGATCGTCCCTTACAGCGGCGCGTCCGCGGCGGATTTTCACCGCCTTCCCTCGCCGGGCTTTTCTCTCGAAAAGTCCGGCGGGCACGAGTGTGCCGCCCGTGGGCTGTTTACGCGGGGCAGAATAGCAGGCGGGGGGCGGGATGCAAGGCCCCCCTCGACCCCTCACGCCCGGAGGTCTGCGGGGAGCTGGCTCTTGAACGTCGCGAGCTTCGGGTCCTTCTCGATGCGGTCGGGGGTGAAGAACTCGGTCATCGCGGACTTGGCGGCCTGGAGCTTGGCCGCGTCCTGCGTCAGCTGGTACTCGGCGTAGAGCGTGAACATGTTGGACAGCAGGGCGGCGTCCTTGAGGGCGTCGGGGTTGACGCCGAGGTCGAACACGTCCTTGTAGAGGACCAGGGCCGCGTCGAACGCGGTCTTGGCGGCGGCCTTCTCGGGGTCGCCGGGCGGGACGTTGAGGGTCGCCGGGGCGGGGACCGACGCCTTGGTCAGGATGGGGGCGACGCGGGCGGCGGTCTGCGCCTTGGCGTCGTTCAGGGTGGCCAGCGCGGCCTTGCGCGTGCCCTGGCGGTCGAGGGCGCGGCCTTGGAGCAGGCGGAAGTAGTGGTTGTTGTAGATCTGGCCGAGCTGCTTCCAGGCGACCGACTCGGGGAGCTTCGCGTAGCCCGGGTCGGCGGACCACTTCTGCATGCGCTCGCCGAGCTTCTTGGCCTCGGTCACAGTCGTGGCCCAGGCGGTCTCGGCGTTCTTGTAGTGCTTGAGGGCGGTGTCGCGCAGGGCGGCGGCGTCGGCCTCGAGCTTGGCCAGCTCGTCGGCCTGGGCGGCGAGCTGCGCGCCGGTGTCCTGGGCGGCCTTCTGCCGCTCGGCGATTTTGGCCTGGACCTTGGCCCACTCGTCGTTGACGGTCTTTTCGGTCTCGGCGAGGGCCGCGATCGCCTGGTCGGCGCTGGCCTTCTTCTGGTTCTCGACGGCCAGGTCGCGCTCGAGGGGGAGCAGCGGCTTGTTGGCCGGGTCGGCCCAGGGCGTCTCGTTGTTCGAGTCCGGGGCGGGGGTCAGGGCGCCCGACAGCTTGAAGATCTGGTGGCCCAGGTTCTCGGCCTTGCGGACGGCCTCGGTCACGGCGTCGAGCACGTCGGCCTGCTCCTTGCCCTTGAGCGTGGCGGCGCGGGTGCGGTCGGCGTCGGCCTGCGTACGGAGGGCGGCTTGCTGCTTGGCGAGCTCGGCGATCTCGCCGCGGGACTTTTCGATCTGCGACTGGAGCTCGCCGGCCTTCTTGGCGGCGGCGTCGGCGGCGGCGGTCAGGTCGGCGCGCTGCTTGGCGATCGCGGCGAGCGTCTCGTCCGGCTTGGCCAGGTTCAGCGCGTCGACCTCGAGGTTGATCGCCTGGACCCGGTCGCCGGCTTGGCCGACTTCCCAGATCTTCCCGGCGATCAGGGACTCGAGGCCGATCAGGTCGATCGCCGCGCGGTCGCCGAGCTCGAACTCGGACTGGGCCAGGAGCGACCGGGCCTGGATGCGGCGGGCCTCGTCGGCGTCCTTTTCCTTGAGCGCGGCGTTCAAGTCCTTCACGGCGCCCTGGAGGTTGGCCTCGGTGGCCCGGCGCAGGTTGGCGGCGGTCTGGGTGGCCGCGGCGCGGACCTTCTTGTCGGCCTTCTGCGAATCGGACTCGAAGCCCTCGCAGCCGAGGCCGGCGGTCAAGAGGAGGCCGGCGAGGGCGGCGGTGATGAGCGGGCGACGGGGCGACGAGGGGCGCGAGACGGTGGACATGCGCGGGACTCCTGTCGGTCGATGGTGTGTCGTCACGGGTGCGAGCGTCGGCTAGTTTCGCAAGGCCCGGCGGGGCTGTCAAACTGGGCGGAGGGAAGTGTCAGGGGGTGTGTGAGTTAGATCGAAGACGGGGAGGGGCCGCAAAGACGCGAAGAAAGACGGAAACGTGAAACATGACGACATGAAACATGAAGGAGCTCGTTCGAGCGGCGGGCGGTGGGTTCGTTTTGCCGTGGAAGACCGGCGGGGTGGAGGTGGGATGGGGGATCGGTGGGTTCGTTTTGCAAAGTGCGGAGGTGAGGGAGGGGGTGGTAGAGCACGGTTGAAAAGACAAAGGGGGCAGAGCGCAGCGGGGCCCGCGGTGGGTTCGTTTTGTCGAGTTGATGAATGGCCGCGAGGAAACGGGGTGCTTCGGTCGGTGGGTTCGTTCTGCAAAACGGACGCTTGGCGGGATGGCCCGCGCGGCGGGCGCGCGCCCCGGGGGGGACGACGTCGAATGCGAGCGTGAGGGTGGGTTGCATACCCATTTACGGGCGGTGTCGCGGCGCGGTGGTGACCGGCGCGCACGGGACGGGGTTTGGCGGCGACGGGCCGGGGGAGATTGCTTGTTTTGTCGGGGGTCGGACGACAGCGGGCGCGGTCGTCCGCCGCAACGGGTCGGCCGGGACCGGCGTAGATGCTGGGGGGCCGCGGGCGCGCGTGTGTCCGGGCCGGTCCGCCAACTCGCGGAGGAGGGAAAGCCGATGACCCGTTCGCTCCTCGTCGCCGTCGTTGCGGCCCTGACCGCCGGCCTGTCCGCCTTCGCCGCCGACAATGCGCCGCCCGCTCGCCCGGGACCGCGCAACGTCGTGCTGATCCTCGCGGACGATTTGGGCTATGGGGATTTGTCGTGTTACGGCCTGCAGCGCTACCGCACGCCGAACCTCGACCGGCTGGCCGCGGACGGCGCCCGGTTGACCCACGCGTACGTCCCGGTCCCGTACTGCGCCCCGACGCGGGCGGCGCTGCTGACCGGGCGCTACCCGAGCCGGTGCGGGATGACGCGGAACCCGTTCCCCGCGACCGACGCGCAGGTCAAGAACGCGGACGACGTCGGGCTCCCCGCGGACGAGCTGACGCTGGCCGACCTGTTCCGCAAGGCCGGTCACCGGACGGCGTGCTTCGGCAAGTGGCACCTCGGGCACCGCGAGCCGTTCCGGCCGCTGCGCCGGGGGTTCGACGAGTTTTACGGGCTGCTCTACTCGAACGACATGCACCCGGTCGAGTTGTTCGACGGCGACGCCCGGGCGGAGTACCCGGTCGTCCAGGCCACGCTCACGCGGCGCCTGACGGACCGCGCGGTCGACTTCCTCGGGCGCCATCGGGACAAGCCGTTCTTCCTTTACCTGCCGTACGTCGCGCCGCACAAGCCGCTGGCGGCATCGGACGCGTTCGCCGGGAAGACGGGGGCGGGGCTGTACGCCGACACGGTGGTCGAGCTTGACGCCGGGGTCGGCCGAGTACTGGACCGGCTGAAGGAGCTCGGGCTCGACGACCGGACGCTGGTCCTGTTCGCCAGCGACAACGGCCCGTGGTACGGCGGGAGCACGGCCGGCCTGCGGGGGATGAAGAGCGAGTATTGGGAGGGCGGGGTCCGCGTCCCGATGATCGCGCGTCTGCCCGGGGTCATTCCGGCGGGGCGGGTGGTCGCGGAGCCGGCGGCGATCATGGACCTGTTCGTCACGGCCCTGGCGCACGCCGGCGCCGCGCCGCCGGCGGACGGGCGGGCGATCGACGGCCGCGACCTGCTGCCGGTGCTGACCCGCCCGGCGGACGCGACCCCCGCCGGCGCTGCGGGGCCCGCGCCGCTGCACGACGCGATCTTCGCGACGCGCGGGAACGAGGTCGTGTCGGTGCGCGCCGGCCGGTGGCGGCTGTACGTCCGAGCGCCCGGTCCGGCCAAGCCGAAGGCGTGGCGCGCGGACGAGCCGTGGACGGACCCGCGCGGCCCGGACGGCGAGCGGATCCTGGCGCCCAAGGAGCAGCAGGGCCACCCGAGCCAGTACCCGGGCGAGCGCGCCGGCCCGGCCGCGGCGGCGGGTCTGCTGTTCGACATCGTCGCCGACCCGGCCGAGCAGCGGGACGTGGCGGGCGGTCACCCGGAAGTGGTGGCGCGGCTCACGGAGCTGGGCAAGCGGTTCGAGGCGGAGGCGCGACGCAAGCGGTAGGGTATGGCCGACGCGCCGAGAAGGGTTTCGCGCAGACGGAGCGCACTCGTTCACCTAGTTTGCTGCCGGCGCGCGCCATTGTTCGTCGAAGAAGCCGGCGTGGGTGATCTTGCTGGGGACCTTGGGGGTGATGGGGGCGGTGACGTCGATGAGGGCGTAGTCGGGGAGTTTGGGGGTTTGGCGGGCGTTGTTGTAGTAGTCGAACTCGCGGAAGGTGAAGCCGGAGTTGAGGACGATGTAGCGGTTCGGGTTGAGCGGGTTGGGGTAGATGAGGGCGGGGATGTGGGTCTTGGGGTCGACGGAGTCGCCGGCGAGGGTGAGACTGTCGGCCGACCATTTGGCGGGGAGTTTGTCGGCGACTTTGGCGAGGACGGTGTTGGAGGCGGGGGTGCCGAAGCAGACGAGGTTGTAATTGGCGATGTCGTCGGGGGTGACGTCGGTGTCCCGCTTGACGCGGGGCTCGCCGCGGAACTGTTTGCGCCAGTGGTCGACGGCGTGCTTGAACTCCGCGGCGACCCATTTGTCTACGGCATCGACGTTGGTCTTGCCGGTGGGCTCGACGAAGAGGAAGGGGGTCATGAACGCGTCGTCGATGGGGCCTTGGAGGCCGGGGGTCTTCCTGAGGATGCCGGTCCAGGAAGTACCCGGCCCCGAATGGCGACCGACCAGCGCGTAGAAGCCCGCGGACCACCGCCCGTCGGATTTGATGAGCGGCAGAGTTAGCGACCCGTCCTTGTTCGTGGACGTGGCGATGCTCTGCTCATCGATGTGAACCTTGGCCGGGGCACCGGGGTTCAGCCGGGACCCGCCCGGGACGTCGAGGGTCATCGCGGTCACGTTCTGAGTCTTGACGGTAATCGCGTCGGGGCCGTCGATCGACGCCTCGACGCGGGCGCGTTCCCAGTGCCGTTCGAGACCAGTCAGCCGTACCCAGTACATGTTCGGGTACCGGAGTGTGTAGGTCGTGAAGCGGATCTTCGAGGGCAGGCGGTCACGACCCTTGGCGACGATCTCGTCGAGCCGGGCGTCGATCTTCTTCTTGGTCTCGGGCTCGTACTTGTGGGCGGTCTGGGGGCCGATGAGGCGCTCGATCTTGACCTGTTCCTTCGCGGCCTCGCGGAGCATGACGTCGGAGGCCTGCTTTTGGCCGTCGAGTTCGCCGGCGTAGGCGACGGTGGGCAGCATGGCGAGGTTTTCGACCCAGTCGGTGCAGTCGTACCAGTGCCAGAGGCTGCGCTCCCACGGCTGCATGGCGGCGATCTCGTCGGGCTTGATCTTGAGGAACTCGCGCGACTCGGAGAAGCCGGCGCCGGGCGACGCGGCGGCCCAGACGTCGGTGTAATGCGTGGCGAACTGCCAGACGGCCGCCCCGCCCATGGAGAAGCCGATGGTGACGAGGCGGTTTTCGTCGACGGGGACGCGGCGCTTGAGGTCGGCGAGGGCTTCGAAGCAGTCGACTTCGCCGGCGAACTTGTTGGCGTTGCAGTAGCGGCCGTAGAGGTAAACGACGAAGTGGGTGGCGGGCTGGTGCTCCTTGGTCTTGGAGTTGAGGAAGGCGAGCTCGGTGAGGTTTTCGTTTCGGCCGTGGGCCCAGAAGTCGACGCGGTACTTTTTGGGGTCGCCGGGCTTGTAGTCGGCGGGGACGGAGAGGTTGTAGGGCTGGACGGAGCCGTCGATGGCGGAGACGTAGCCGCGCGGGCCGGTGGTGTGGATCCACTTGACGTCGCCGGCGGTGAGCTGGTCGATTCGCATGCCGGCGTCGACGATGGCCTGGTGGGCCTGCTTGACGTCGATCGGCTCGTCGTACTGGAGGGGGTAGCGGACCGCGTTGTGGTAGATCTGGATGTCGGGGACGAGCGCGAGGAGCTCGGGCTTGGCGGCGAGGTCCTTCTTGAGGACGGCGATCCGGGTGGCGAGGTTGGCGACGGCGTTTTCGAGCGCGGCGCGGTCGGCGGGGGCGAGGGGTTTGCCGACGGGCGGGATGGGGCGGTTGGGGTCGAGGGGCTTGGGGGCGGGGGGGCGTGGCGCGGGCGCGGCGGGCTTGGGGGCGGGTTGGGCGAGGAGGGTGGGGGAGAGGAGGAGCGCGAGGAGGGTGAGGGGGCGCATGGGGGGATTATGCGAGGGCGTGAGGGTGGAGGGAAGGGTAGCGAGCGGTCACGCGCTCTCCTCGTGGGTCTCCGAGTGCGCGTGAAAGCGGATCATTTCACGAATGAACACGAATGGGCACGAATGGAGAGGGGGATCATTCGTGACGATTCGTGCTCGTTCGTGGTTCAACGTCTGACAGCGCTCCGCTTGGCCTCCGGCGGCCCCCCCATTTTCATGGGCAAGATGCCCATGTCACGCCCCCCTTTTCATGGGCGGGCCGCCCATGCCACGAGGAGGTCGCGCTGGCGGGGGGTCCAGCAGCGCGGGACGGTGGGGTCGAAGGTGGGGGGGATGCCGAAGTGCGAGCGGATGGCGGCGCGGAGGGCGTTGATGCCTTGGCCGATGGTGGCGACCGTGCGCAGGTGGGCGTGGGTGGCGAGGTCCCACACGGGGGGGCGGTCGGATTTGTTGGCGATGCGCAGGACGTTGGGGTGGTCGCCGAGGGCGGCGAGTTGGGGGGCGAGGGGGAGGGCGGCGTCGAGGACGATCAGGACGAGGTCGGCGGCGCGGACTTGGGCGGCGCTGGCGGTGATGGCGGCGGATTCGATGGGGTCGGCGGTCGCGCGGACGCCGGGCGTGTCGACGAGGGCGACGACCAGGCCGTCGAGGTTGGCGGGCTCGCCGACCCAGTCGCGGGTGGTGCCGGGGAGGTCGGCGGTGATGGCGCGGTCGCGGGCGAAGAGCTGGTTGGCGAGGGTGGACTTGCCGACGTTAGGGGGGCCGAGGATGGCGACGCGCGGGGGGTGGAGGAGGTGGTGGAGGGCGGGGTCGGCGAGGACCTGGTCGATCGACGAGGTTGCGGCTTGCGAGCGGATCCGGGGCGGCGCTTCGGACGGAGTCCGCGCGCTATGCCCCGGCGTGGTGGGATTGTCGAGCGATTGGAGTAGATTCGACCACGCGGCGGGTTGGGCGATGAGGGTTTGGACGGCGAGATCGGTGCGGGCGAGGGGGAGGGCGGCGGAGACTTCGCGGTCGAGCGTTGTGGGACCGTCGAAGGCATCGAGGTCGGGCTCGGTGATGGCGAATCCGGCGTGGCGCAGGTGGTCGAGGAAGGTGGAGACGATCCAGGGGCCGCCGTGGAGGTTGACGTCGGCGCCGGCGGGGGTGCGGACGACGACGGGGTCGTCGAGGACTTGGTTGGTGATGCGCCACTCGCCGTGGACGGCGCGGTTGGGGGGGACGGGGCGGGAGAAGTGTTGGGCTAGGAGGGCGTCGACGGCGGGGCCGAGGAGGCGGACGACGGCGATGGCGGCGGGGGTGGGGGCGGTGAGGAGGATGGCGCGGTTGGTGGACTGCACGGGTAGTTCGGCGCGGAGCGAACCGGGATTGATTCTAAACGTCCGGACGCGGTTTTAGCGGTGCTTCGTTCCGCGAACCGTGGCGGTGTCATCCTGAGGTACGCCGAAGGATCTGGCGAGAGCGAGAGGGCCCGCGGGTTCGGGGCTAGTTCCCTCGGAGTACCTCGGGATGACAGTGGCGAACGCGTATGCGCGAATCGCGCAATCGCGCAATCGCGCAATCGGCAATCGGCAATCGGCAATCGGCAATCTCGCTACGTCCCGTGCTTGATGTGGTGGTTCGTGTAGGCCAGGGCGATGCCGTACATGGTCAGGTCGGGGGAGATGGCGTGGACGAGTTCCCAGTTGTCGAAGAGGGCGGGGGCGTCGCCGCCGGTACAGATGAGTTCGGGCCAGGAGCCGAGTTCGGTGGCGTAGTTTTCAAGGAGCTCCTTGACCATGCCGCGGATGCCGAAGTAGACGCCGTGGCGGATGGCCTCGGCGGTGGACCGGCCGAAGACGCCCTGGGGAGTCGTCAGGTCGACGCGGGGGAGCTTGGCGGTGTGCTCGTGGAGGGCGGCGAGCTGCATTTGTGCGCCCGGGGCGATGGCGCCGCCGAGGAACTCGCCCTTCTGGTTGCAGGCACTGAACGTGATGGCGGTGCCGGCGTCGACGACGACGCAGGCCTTCTCCATCTGCTCGAACGCGGCGGCCATGTTGCAGACGCGGTCGACGCCGGTGTCGGTGGGCGGGTCGGTGAGGACCTTCATGGGGAGGTCGAGGTCGCGGCCGACCCACTCGACCTTTTTGCCGGTGATCTGGGTGACGGCGTGCTCGATGGCCTCGAGGGTGGCGGGGTTGACGGAGGCGCCGGCAACGGCGGGGGATTCGGTGGAGGCGAGGGTGGCCCAGGCGGCGCGGACGGCGGCGTCGATGGCGGGCTTGTCGGCGACGGGAAGGCGGGCGACGTCGCGGATCTCGCCGGCGATGAAGGGGGCGACGGCGACGCGGGTGTTTCCGACGTTGATGACGAGGAGGTTGATGTCCATTGCGGTGGGGATAATAGGCGGGCGCGGGGGAGAGGGCGATGGGGCAGAATGACGAATGTCGAAACCCGAAGCTCGAACGAATGACGAATGTCGGAATTCGAATGACGAATCAAATC
>DASPKW010000367.1:0-9268 GCA_035627895.1 Tepidisphaeraceae bacterium
GTATTCGAACCGTTCGAGGGCCGGGGCGGTAGTAGTAGGGGCCGGGCCGGTATTCGCCTGGGTGGTTGCTTGAGGCGGGGATTTGGTAGAATCGCAGGCCGACAGGATCAGCGTCCCGGCCAGCGCTGATAGCAGGGTATAGACAACGGTCAGCCGGGTGCGAAGTACTGGCATGAGATTGCGGCGTGCCGGGTGACGCCGGTCGAACGTAAATGCGTCGACCCGGCCCGCCACGCGGGTTTCTTTCAGAAGGATAGCGAGCAGACATGCGTAAGTTGAAGCTGACGAGCATTTTGGGCGTGATGGCGGCGACCGTCATCGGCGGCGCGGCACTGGCGGACGACAAGCCCCAGGTGACCACCGAGTCGATCACGATCCCCAGCAGCACGGTGAAGTTCGACCTGGTCAAGATCCCGGCCGGCAAGGTCACGATCAAGGACAAGGACGGCAAGGACAAGGAGGTCGAGGTCAAGAGCGTCTGGATCGGCAAGCTCGAGACCCGGTGGGACGAGTTCGACATCTTCTGGCAGAAGCTCGACCTGTCGGCCGACCAGCAGAAGGCCGGGTTCGACGCCGAGAACCGCCCGAGCAAGCCGTACGCGCCGCCGGACCGCGGGTTCGGACACACCGGCTGGCCGGCGGGCTCGCTCATGTCGGCCGAGGCCGAGAAGTACGTGAAGTGGCTCTCGAAGGTGACCAAGAAGAAGTACCGCCTGCCGACCGTCGCCGAGTGGACGCACGCCGCCAAGGCCGGCGGCAAGGGCGAGAAGCTCACCGCCGCGCAGCTCAAGGAAGTCGCCTGGTTCGTCGACAACGCCGAGGGCGCCCAGGGCAACCAGCCGATGGAGACGGGCAAGAAGAAGCCCAACGCGTGGGGCCTGCACGACATGCTCGGGAACGTCGCCGAGTGGTGCGTCCGCGAGGACGGCACGCTGGTCGCCATGGGCGGGGGCTTCGAGGACGCGGCCGAGGACGTGCACGCCGACGCCCAGGTCGAGTACACCCCGAAGTGGCAGCGCGACGACCCGCAGGACCCCAAGGGCAAGAGCTGGATGAGCAACGGCGCCCACATCGGGCTCCGCGTGGTGCGCGAGGACTGATCCGCTCGCCCTGGATGAATTCGTAATTCGAAAGCCCATGGTGCTCGCACCGTGGGTTCTTTTTCGGGTCGGGCGCGCGCCGCGTCCGGATTTGTGCGCGGAGCGAGTTCGTATCGGGAAATCCGTGATGAATTGAACGTTCGCCTCCAACGTGTCACTGCGATTGGCGTAGAATGGGCGAACCGCGCTGGGGCGAAGGGGCGATTTGCGATAAAACAGGCGGGCGTCCGTACGGTTGAGTGATTGACGTTCTACAGGAGTCAGCGAATGAAGTCGGTCTCGTGGATGATTCGGTCGGCAATCGGTTCGGTGGTGCTCGGACTGGGCGTGATGGCGGGCGCAGAAGAGGCCCCCAAGACGCTCCCCCCGCCCCCCGCGGGCGTCGAGGTGACCAAGGTGAAGGTGCCGCTGTGCACCACGGACACCGAGTTCCTCAAGGTGCCCGCCGGCAAGGTCACGATCAAGGACGCCGACGGCAAGGAGCAGACGGCCGAGGTGAAGCCGGTCTGGATCTCGCGCACGGAGATCACCTGGGACGTGTACGAGATCTACTACATGGCCAAGGACCTGCCCAAGGCCGAGGCCGACAAGCAGATCGACGCGAAGACGCGCCCCAGCAAGCCGTACGAGAACCCGGACCGCACGTGGGGCCGCTACGGGTGGCCGGCGGGCAGCGTCCACCAGATCGAGGCCCTGCGGTTCTGCGACTGGATGGGGACGCAGGTCCCGGGCAAGAAGTTCCGCCTCCCGACCGAGGCCGAGTGGGAGTACATGGCCCGGGCCGGCGGGGCCCCCTCGAAGTTGTCGGCCAAGGAGTTGGAAGAGGTCGCCTGGTACACGAACAACTCGGACGAGAAGACCCACGCCGTCGCGAACAAGAAGCCGAACGGGTGGGGCTTCTTCGACGTGTTCGGGAACGTCGCCGAGTGGGTGACGCGCGCCGACGGCGCCGCCGTCGTCGCCGGCGGGTCGTTCCAGGACGAGGCGGACGCCGTCGGGTCGGCGGCGCGCGAGGAGTTCAGTAAGAACTGGCAGAAGCGCGACCCCCAGGTGCCCAAGAGCAAGTCCTGGCTCTCCGACGGTGGGCACATCGGGATCCGCCTCGTGATGGAAGACAAGTAACGCCGACCGGATGTCCGCCTTCGGCGAGCCCGCTTCAGCGGGCGGGTCGCGAAGCGAGCCGGGTCACGAAAAGCGTCAGACGTCCGAAGCAGCGCGGGACGCGGTGTCGGTTGTGCTCGTGAAGTGCAATTCGACCCGCGTCCCGCTTCGCGTCCCAAATTATGTCAATTGTGGAGAATGCGATGAAAGTCGTCACTCGGTGCACGTTGGCGGCGGTAACGCTCTTCGGCGGCGCGATCGGCCTCGCCGCCGACAGGCCCGCGCCGGCGACTACCCGTCCCGCCGCCGAAACCATCCGCATCCCCAAAACGACCGTCGAGTTCACAATGGTCCGCGTCCCCGGCGGCCGCATCACCCTCAAGGACGACCAGGGCAAGGAGACCGCCCACGACGTCAAGCCGTTCCGGATCGGCAAGCACGAACTGACTTGGGACGAGTACGAGATCTACTATCGCGGCGACGACTTGGACCCGGGCAACAGGCGGCGGGAACAGATGCGCGCCGAATCGCGGCCGAGCAGTCCGTACGAGAATCCGGATCGCGGCTGGGGCCACCGGGGTTGGCCCGCCGGCAGCATCACGTTCCGCCAGGCAGGGCTGTACGCGAAGTGGCTCACAGCCAAGACCGGCAAAAAGTTCCGCCTGCCGACCGAGGCCGAATGGGAATGGGCCGCCCGCGCCGGCGCGGACAAGCCCCTGTCCGTGACCCAAAGGGACGCGGCCAAGGTCGCCTGGCACGCGGACAATTCGGAAGAACAGACGCGGGCCGTCGGCAAGCTCGCGCCGAACCCGTGGGGCCTGTACGACACGCTCGGCAACGTGGCGGAGTGGGTCGTGACCGCGGACGGCACCGGCGCCGTCGCGGGCGGGTCGTACGTGACGGAGTGGAAGGAACTCGGCACCGCGCACCGCGAGCGGTATTCGCCGGCGTGGCAGAGGCGCGATTGCCAGCTACCCAAGAGCATCGACTGGCTGACCGACGGCATGCACGTCGGCATTCGGCTCGTAATGGAGGAGTAGCGGGCGACGGAATGACGAATGACCGAATTCGGATGACGAAACGGGCCGGACGGCGCACGCCACGCCCCCGGCCTTCGTTTGGTCATTCGTCATTGGAACTTCGTCATTGATTCGTCATTCGTCATTCTCGTCTCGTTCGTCACTTCGTCACGGCGGCGCTCAGGTCGTCGAACCGCGTCGCCTGCCCCGAGTACGGCGTCGACCAGAACGTCGGCCGGCCCGCGTTCGGCATCTCAGCCGCCTCGTATGCCACCTGCGCCGCCGCGGGCTCGTCCTTGCCGTCCGCCCACGCCTTGCCCTCGATCTTCGCCTTGCCGCCGTCCAGCTTCGTGATCGTCAGCTTGAAGCGCGTCCACGCCCCGGACTGCCAGTCGCACGGTGCCTTGGCCAGCACCTGCTCGTTCTTGACGACCATGAGCTGTTTCGCCGCGGGCATCAGGGTCAGTTTGTACCCCGCCGGCCCGCCCGCCCCGACGCCGAACTCCGGGAACCGCTTTCCCGTGCTCGCGGCCTGGATCCGCGCGGACACCGTCCCCGTAACGAACGCGTCCGGCCCCGCCATGAACCCCTGCGTGTCGAGCGGGTCGGCCGCGAGCTCGATGAACGCGTTGCCGCCCTCCTTCTTGACCGCGAACTCGCCCGACAGCACAAGGATCGACTCGGCCGGCTTGCCCTCGGCCATCTTCTCGAAGTCCTCGGTGTACGTCCCGGCGGGCGCGCCGGCGAGGAGCAGGGTCGGCACGAGCAGGAGCAGCGGGAGAATGGCGTGCTTCATGGCGTGGGCAATCAACGTTTGGGTGACGAACGACCGCCGTCCTCGGATTCGCCGAGTGACCCATTGTAAGGCGGGGAATCGTGCGCGGCGGGCGCCCGCGAACTCACCCCACGATCGCGTCCGCCTCGATCTCGATCTGCGCGTCCGCGTCGATCAGCTTCGTCACCTCGACGATCGTCGTCGCCGGGCGGATCTCGGCGAACACCTCCCCGTGCACCTTGGCGACCTCCTCCCACTTGCTCACGTCGGTCACGTACATCCGCGTGCGGATCACGTTCTCCAGCGTGCCGCCCAGCGCCTCGATCGCCGCCCGGACGATCGCCAGCGACCGCCGCGCCTGCTCGCCCAGGGACTTCGAGTACGTCCCGTCGGCGTTCACGCCGACCGTGCCTGTGACGGCGATGTGCGCCCCCGCGCGGACGGCGCGGGAGTACCCCATGAGCGGCTCCCAGCGGGACCCGGAAGACGCGGTCGTTCGGCCGGCGCGCGGCGCGGTGGTGATGTTGATGTCGGGCATGGGTGGGGATACTCGGGATGCGGCGCGCGGTTGTCAATACGCGTAGGACACGCTGCGCGGCCCGCCCGTTGAAGCGGGCTCGCCGAGCGCGTGCTCCAACAACGCCAGCCCCACTCGGTAAGGTGAGTGTCCCGACCGGAACTCAGTCCGCGGAGAATTAACGCATGCCACGTCGTCCGACCGCCCGCCCGTCGCGCCGCACGCTGCTCACGTCCATGGGCGCCGCCGCCGCGGGCCTCGCCATCGTCCCCCGCCACGTCCTGGGCGGGGCAGGCTTCACGCCCCCCAGCGAGCAGCCGACCCGCGCCGTCATCGGGTGCGGCGGCATGGGCACCGGCCACATCAAGTCCATCAACACCGAGTGCCGCCTGATCGCCGTCAGCGACGTCGACGAGGCGCGCCTCTCGGCCGGCGTCGCCAATGCCGTCAAGGGCGGCTCCGCCGACTGCAAGGGGTACAAGGACTGGCGCGAGATCCTCGACCGCAAGGACGTCGACATCGTCCACATCCCCACGCCGCCCCACTGGCACGCGCTGATGTCGATCGCCTGCGCCGAGGCCGGCAAGGACATCTGGTGCGAGAAGCCGCTGAGCCGCACGATCGCCGAGGGCGAGCGCGTCGTCGCCGCCGTCAACCGACACGGCCGCGTCTTCCGCCTCAACACCTGGTTCCGCTTCCAGTCCGGCTTTTACGGGATGAAGACGCCCGTCGCCCCGATCAAACGCATCGTCCAGAACGGCCTGCTCGGCTGGCCGCTCAAGGTCACGCTCAACGCCCACACCGGCTTCGCCTGGAAGCTGGGCACGTGGGCCGGCAAGACCAAGCTCGACGCCCAGCCCGCCCCCAAGGGCCTCGACTACGACATGTGGCTCGGCCCCGCCCCTTACAAGCCCTATCACCCCCACCGCGTCCACGGCTCGTTCCGCGGCTACTGGGATTACGACGGCGGCGGCCTGGGCGACATGGGCCAGCATTACCTCGACCCCGTGCAATACATCCTGGGTAAAGACGACGAAAGCCCCGTTGAGGTCGACGTCGTCGAGACCCCACCCCAGCACTACGACGCGGTCATCCCCTGGCAGCGCGTCGAGATCAAGTACGCGGACGGCTGCCGGCTCGTCCTCGACGGCGCCGACCGCGAGAAGGACGCCGCCTTCATCGAGGGCCCCGGAGGCAAGCTTTATCCCGGCCTGCGCACCGATCCGGTCGATTTGGCGAAGAAAGCCGAGTCGATGCCCGAGCCCGAGCCGCAGATCACCAACTTCCTCACGTCGGTGCGCACGCGCCGCAAGTTCGCCCTGAACGAGACCAACGGCCACCGCTCGTGCACTCTGGTCAACCTGGCCAAGATCGCCCTGCAGCTGGGCCGGCCGCTCAAGTTCGACCCCGTGACCCAGCGCTTCCCCGGGGACGAGGCCGCCAACCGCCTCGCGGACCAGCCGATGCGCGGGCAGTGGCATTTGTAGAAGATTCACCGCAGAGGCGCAGAGAGCGCGGAGAAGCCGAAGAAATCGCCATTTAGCCGCGGGGCTTGCCCCGCGCGTCCCACGGCGCCCCGCCCGCGCAGACCATCGAAACCAACGAGACCGATGATGATTGACCAGCTCATTTCGACCGACCGAATCCGGGGCGGCGCTCCGGGCAAAGCCCGTTCGCTCTGCCCCGGCTTGTTCGTGCTCGTGCTGTCCGCGGTCTTCTGCGGATCCGCAGTCCGCGCGCAGGACGCCGCCACCCTCGTCGCGAAGTTTCCTCCCAAGACCAACGCCGACGAGCCCGCGCTCGCCGCCGACCTCATGAAGCTCGGCCCCGCCGGCATCAAGGACGTCTGCGCCATGCTCGTCCCACTGAGCGATGAGAAGGCCAAGGACGACACGGCCGCACGGTCCGCGCTGGTCGCCCTCGAGCGCCACGCGGGCCGCCCGGGCGCGACGGCCGACCGCCGCACGTACACCGCTGCGATCTGCGACGCGCTGACGACCCGCGCCGAGCCCGAGGTCCGCGCGTTCCTGATCGAGCGCCTCAAGTGGGTCGGCGACGAGTCCGCCGTCGGCCCGATCGCCGCATACTTGTCCGACGAAACTCTCGCCCCCCACGCCGCCGCCGCCCTCGCCCGCATCGCGACACCGGAGGCGGTCGCCGCGCTCGAGAAGGCCCTCCCCGCCAGCGACAAGGCCGCCCGCGTCGCGATCGTCAAGGCGCTGGGCGACCTCCGCGCCGCCGGCCAGGCCGACGAACTCCGCAAGTCGGCCGCGTCGCCCGACGCCGCCCTCCGCCTCACCGCCCTCTACGCGCTGGCTAGCGCCGGCGACGCCCAGACCCGCGACCTCCTCGACAAGGCCGAGCAATCCGCCGGCGGCGCGTACGAGAAGTCCCGCGTCGCCGCCGCCCGCCTGCTCCTGATCGAGCGCCGGTTCCCGACCGCCCAAGACGAGTCGACCGCCGCCGCCCGCGACCTCGTGAAGAAGTACGCCGAGGCGAAGGAGGTCGACGTCGCCATCGCTGGCCTGCACCTGCTGGCGAAGCACGCCCCAGACGCCGCCGTCACCGATCTGCTCGCGGCGATCGACAGTCCAAACGTCGAGCTCCGCAACGGCGCGCTCGACGCGGCCCTGCACATCAAGGGCGACGCCGGCGTCGCGAAGTTCGTCGAGAAGCTCGCGAACAAGTCCACGCCCGCCCCCGTGAAGGCCGACGTCCTCGCCTACCTCGGCCGGCGCGGCGAGAAGTCGCCCGCCGTCGACGCGGCCGTCTCCACCGCCATCACGACCGACGCGGAAGACCCCACGGTTCGCCTCGCCGCCGTGATCGTCGCCCCTCGCCTTTTGGGCGAGCGCGCGGTCGACCCGATCGCCCAACTCGTCAAGTCCGCCCCGGCGGCCACCGCCAAGCCCGCCGCCGAGGCGCTGATGCGCGTGCCGGGCGATGCCCCCGTCCGCGCGCTCGCCGCCGCCCTCTCCACCGCTGGCGCGGCGAACAAGGTCGTCATCGTCGACGCGCTGGCGACCCGCGCCGACCCCGCCGCCGCGACCGCCGGCCCGCTGAAGGACGCGATCCTCGCCCAGCTTGCCTCGACGGACGCCGGGGTGCCCGCGGCCGCCGCCAAGGTGATGGAGAGGCTCGCGGGCCCGGCCGACGCGCCGAAGTTGATCGACCTCGCGATGTCGGCGACCGCGGACAACGTGGAGCAGGGGGCGCTCCGCGCGGCCGCCACCGCGATGGGCCAGGTGACCGGCGACGCGAAGGCCGAGCCGTTCCTCGCCGCGCTCGCCAAGGCGCCTGCCACCAAGCGCGCCGCGCTTCACAAGGCGCTCGCCAGGCTCGCCGGACCCAAGGCGCTCGCCGCCGTCGCCGCGGATCTCAAGTCGGACGATGCGGCGGTGAAGGACGGCGCGATCCGCGCGCTCGCCGACTGGGCCGATGAGTCCGCCGCCGCCGCGCTGCTGGAAGTCGCCGCCGGCAACCACGCCGCCAAGCCCAACCAGCAGGTCCTCGCCGTCCGCGGCGTGATCACCCTTGCCCGCAACGCCAAGGCCGAGTCGGCCGAGAAGGTCAAGCTGCTCGGGCAGACGATCAAGGCCGCCACTCGGCCGGACGAGAAGAAGCTCGCGCTGGCCGCCCTGGCCTCCGAGCGGACGACGGCCGCCCTCGACCTCGCGGCCGGCCTGCTCGACGACGATGCCCTCCGACCGGAGGCCGCGCTCGCCGTCGTCAAGATCGCCGCCCCCACCGAGAAGGGCCAGAAGGGCCTGACCGGCCCGACCGTTGCCCCGGCGCTGACCAAGGCGCTGCCACACTGCCCGGACGCGGCGGCCAAACAGGCGGGTGAGAAGTACCTCAAAACTTTGAAGTAGAGTGGGCACCGCCCACCGATCGCGCGACGGGTGCTTCCTCCCGCTCCACTGCGACCCGCGGGAGTCGTCGTGGCGGTTTCGCAACACGGACCGCTGCCCGGCGTAACACGATTGCGGGCGCGCCGCGCGCCCGTTTCGCACACTCCCCATTCGAAGGTCTCGCCCATGCTGAATCGCCGTCGTCGCCGTCGAACCTGGTCCACCCGCCTCGCCACCCTGACCGCCGCCTGCCTGCTGACGGGCGCGTCGTACGCCGCCGATACGGCGTCGGTCGCCGCGACCGACTGGCCCGAGTTCCACGGCCCGCGGCGCGACAACATCAGCCAGGAGACCGGCCTGTTGAAGGAGTGGCCCGCGGGCGGGCCGACGCTCGTGTGGAAGGTGACGGGCACGGGCGGCGGGTACTCGTCGGTTGCGGTGGTCGGGGGCAAGATCTACACGGCCGGGGACGACAAGAACGAGGGCTCGAGCTTCGTCTACTGCCTGAACGCGGCCGACGGGTCGCAAGTGTGGAAGGCCAAGCTGGGGAGGACGGGCGGGAACTACGAGGGCACGCGGGCGACGCCGACGGTGGTCGGCGACACCGTCTACATCATCAGCCAGTGGGGCGACGTCGTGGCCTACAAGACGGTCGACGGCTCGGAAATTTGGCGGAAGAACCTCAACTCGGACATGGGCGGGAAGATGGCGTCGGGGTGGGGGAACAGCGAGTCGGCGGTGGTCGACGGCGACCGGGTGATCGTCACGCCGGGCGGCAAGAACGGGACGATGGCGGCGCTGAACAAGAAGACGGGCGAGGTGCTCTGGCGGTCGTCGGAGCTGACCGACGCGGCGGCGTACATGGCGCCGGTCGTGGTGGACTTCGGCGGGGTGCGGCAGGCGAT
>DASPKW010000368.1:0-40609 GCA_035627895.1 Tepidisphaeraceae bacterium
CAAGTTCCGAGTGCAACTCGTCACGCCAGAACAAGCCCACGAATGGCTTCAGCAGAACTACAAGAACCGCCGTCTCATCAAGCCCTACTTGCGACGGTACGCCAACGACATCCGTAACGGCCGGTGGATGCTGAACGGCGAGTGCCTGATCTTCAGCGACTACGGGATGCTCTTGAACGGGCAGCATCGCCTTCACGCCATCATCGAGACGGGCATCGCGATTCCGCTCGGCATCATCGAGGGCGTGAGCAGCGAGGCGTTCATCACTCTTGACCAACAGGGCAAGAGGACGTTCGCCCAGAACTTGGAAATGGACGGCTACAAGAACGCTCGAACCATCGCAGCCGCCGTCTCCTTTGTTCGAGTGATCGAGTCCGGCGTCATTTCCGCTCGACAGATGAGCATCGAAGACAGCTTCGCCGTTCTCGGTGAACATCCGGGGCTGGTCGAAAGCGCCGCCCTCATCGGCCCGCTTTGCAAGCGGAACATCTTCGAGCCGGGGCCGTTCGTTGCCTTCTACTACCTCGCAACCACGAAGCATCCCGGCAATACGACGGCGGGCATCTTCTTTGACCGGCTCTTCTCGGGATCGAATCTTGAGAAGGGCTCGCCGGTCTACTCGCTCCGCGAGCAACTGATCGCTTCCGCCGGATCGAAACGACTCCGCACGATTCACAAGATCGCAATCGCAATTAAGGCCTTCAACGCAACCCTCACCGGGAAGTCGCTGAAGTTCCTCAAGTGGGCCGAGGACGAATCGTTCCCGGAAATCCTGTGATCCCCCTGGGCCTGACCATCGGCCTCGCCGTCGTGTGGGCGTGGAGCCGGTGTTTGAAACTGAGAAACCACTAGAGGCGCGTCACCATGGAAAGCTGGCGAACGGTATGGCGCAATGGGTTTGCGCCGGTGCTGAGCGACAGGGGGCTTGAAGCGTTAAGGGCGGCATTGGCTGCCGATGACCAACGCTTAACGCAAGGCAGCACGACCACCCCGCCCCCATTGATGTGCGTCCAGGACTGGCCCGTCGAGGGTGCCGACGCGATCGCGTTCTGTGGTTGGCAGGGCGAAGGCCTGGCTCTTATCGGCGAGGTCGAGGAGTTTTGGGCGAGGGCGTGCTTTGAGGCGGACCAGCGGCTCGGAGAGGCTGCCGGCTGCCGCTGGTTCCTCAACTGGTGGGACGACACGCCGCGGCCAGAAGCGATCCGCGAACTGCTGAGCGAAGTCGAGTTGGCCTTAGCCTCTCGCGTAGCCGACACCCCCACCCTGATCCACCAATGACGAGCGCCCCCGTGAAGCCATGGAAGTTGAAAGCGAGCGGCAGCAGCCTCCGCATGGTCGCGGACGCGGACGAGCTGGCCACGGCTATTCGATTGTTCGCAGATGCGGAGTGCGGATTTGAATTGATGGCCTTAAGGTCTGGCGTCCACGCTTGCCGGCTCGGGGCGGACGTGGAAGGCCTAGTTGATGCGGCCAAGGAACTTCCCTCTGGGGCTGGCCTCTACTTCCGCGTCAACCCGATCATGCCCGGCCTCTCCCACCCGGCCCGCAACGAGCACGTCGCCTACCGGCGATGGCTTTACATCGACGTCGATCCGGTCAAGGCGGAAGGGCAGGAGGATAACCCGGCGAGCGACAGAGAAAAAGAAGCGACGAGCGGCGTGTGCGACAAGGTTCACGCCCACTTGAGCGCATACGGCTGGCCGACGCCGATCGTCGTGGACAGCGGCAACGGCTACGGCCTGTTCTACCGCTGCCAGTTGCCGAACGACAAAGCGACCCAAGCCGCGTTCCGGCGATTGCTGCTCACCCTCTCGCTCCGCTTCACCTGCGACGACGGGATCATTGACAAGAGCGTTCACAACGCGAACCGGCTGGCCAAACTGCCGGGCACCTGGGCGCGTAAAGGGGCGCACACCGACGACCGTCCGCACCGGCCGTGCAGATTGTTCTTTGTGCCGGACGTTGTTGGATCGGTCACGCTCGAGCAGTTGCTCGCGGCCGGCGAGAGCGCGGAGGATGACGGGCCCGACAGTCCGTCCCGAACCTTTCAGACCTCTCCCTCTGCGGATAGCGCCTACGGCCGGAAGGCCCTGGACGCCGAGTGTCTTCGCGTGGCAATGGCGAGGCCCGGCGCCGAGGAGGGGCGAAACAATGCCTTGAATAGAGCGGCCTTCGCCCTGGGCCAACTCGTCGCGGGCGGCGTCCTGGATCGCAGCACGGTTGAGCAGCGGCTATACGAGGCCGCGGCACAATCGGGGCTCGAAACCGACCCCGGCTGTGGCGAGAAGGGCATCCGCGGCACGATCCGTAGCGGGCTGGAGGCGGGATTAAAAACACCGCGAGGCATACCGGAGAGCAAGGACCCGAAGGCGAAGTTTGAGAAGCAGCGGGAAGAAGCGAAGGCCGAGCTGCAAGGGGAGCGGCTGACCGTCCGCATGTCCCAGATCAAGCCGTTGCAGGTCCAATGGCTGATGAAGAATCGGATTCCGCTGGGCTTCATTACCGTCATGGCGGGCCGAACCGGCATCGGAAAGAGCTACGTGAGTCTGGATCTGATCGCAAGGCTGTCGAAGGGGGCCGAAATACCTTTTGCTGACGGCGAGTGCTTCAAGCCGAGCGGAACGCTGATCCTCAGTGAAGACTCGCCGGAATACGTGATCGCCCCGCGGCTCATCGACGCCGGCGCCGACATGAGCCGCATTCACGCGATGACCTGGAAGGCCATGGGGGCCTACCACTTGGCGGATACTGCGATGCTGAGTCAGGCGTGCGACGAGGTTGAGGGCGGCATCAAACTGCTCCTCATCGACCCGCCGACGAACTTCCTCAAGGAGACCGACGAGCACAAGAACGCCGAGGTCCGACAACTGGTGATGAAGGTCGTCGAGTGGGCGCTTGAGCGAAACGTCGCGGTCCTCTTCATCCTGCATGTGAACAAGGGCGCCCAAGGCGTGGACGCCCTGAACCGGGTTATGGGGTCTGTCGCCTGGGTGACGACCTCACGAATAGCTCACGCCCTGATCCGCGACCCCGACGAATTCGGGCGCAACCTCTGGATCCCCCTGAAGTCGAACATCGGGGAGTTGCCGAAGGCGATCGCCTACCGGATCGCCAAGGCAAACGGCGCCACGCGGGTCCAGTGGGTCGAGGAATTGAACATCGACGCCGACGATGCCATGAGCCGGGTTGCCCCCAAAGAGCGGCGAGACGTCAAGGCGAGCAAGTGGCTGGTGGATATGTTCCGGCAGCGACTCGAGTGGGAGTCCGAGGATCTATTCGACCGCGCCGAGAACGAGGGCATCAGTCGCAGCGCGATCTTCGACGGCAAGGACCTGTTGAAGCTCCCCAGGGCCCGCCGGACGGTCAAAGAGAACGGCGAAGTCTGCTGGGTCTGGTGGGTTCCGAGCGACTGGCCGCCGCTCAAGGAAGGGATTGAAGACGGGTCCAACTGATTCAGTTTTGGAGAAACGTTGAACCAGTTGAACCAGTTGAACCAGTTGGATTGTAAGTGGCTTCGCAGCAAGGACTTGCCAACTGGTTCAATTTGAAAATTGGACTGAACCAGTTGGACGGCTTGAACCAGTTGGCAAGTGTCTCGGCCGGGGCAACTGGTTCAAAGAGACGTTCGGGTTGAACCAGTTGGCAAGTGCTGATTGCTAAAGGCGTTACAGCCCAACTGGTTCAACTGGTTCAGTGTCCCGGTGTACGAGACAGTTGGCGAAAACACCCGGTCTGGCCACGTTGGCCGGCGGGAATCCTGTGGGCCCCGAACTACGTGGGCATCTTGTGAAAGGCGAGTTATGAGCCAGTGGAAACAGAAGGCGTCGAGCGGCGGGGGAGGCTCTTACGAGAAGGCCCCGGCCGGCAACCATCCCGCGGTCCTGGTGGCGCTCATCGACATGGGCACGCAGGAGCAGGAGTTTGGGGGCGAAGTTAAAGAGCAGCATCGGATTTATGGCGTGTGGGAGTTGGTGACCGAGAAGAAGGCGGACGGCAGCAATCACGTCGTCGGCCTGGACCTGACCTTGAGCCTGAACGAGAAGGCGAAGCTGCGGAAGTGGATCGAGGCGAGGCTGGGGCGACTCATCGCCGAAGGCGAGGAGTACGACGTCTTATCGGAACTCGGCCAGCCTTGCTTGCTGAACGTGGTCGAGAAGAACGGGTATCCCAAGGTCGAGGGCATGAGCAGTGTGCCCAAGGGGATGCAAGTTGCGAAGCCGACTTATCCTCTGACGGCCTGGCACCTGGACGACCTCGAGAAGACGGGCCAGATTGCCTTGCCGTCGTGGGTGCCCTACCTCTACGGCGAGCCTCTCGCCGACCACATCAAGCGTGCGAAGGAGTTGGTCGGCAAGAGCGTGGCGACAGGGGCCGCGCCGGCCGCACCGAGCGCCAGGCCTTCGCCGCCCTCAGCGGCCCCGTCGGCACCTGCCTCTCGCCCGGCGCCGCCAAGCCGCCCCGCCTCGCCGTCGCGCTACTGGGTCGACCTGGGCGGCGGCCAGTTGAGCAACGAGCCGCTGCCGGTCGAGGAAGCGGGCAACCTGATCTTCACGAAGGGGCTTGATCCGGACAAGGTTCTCGTCTGCCCTGACGGGGGCAATGACTGGAAGCCGGCGTCGACGTTCGGCATCAAGACGGCGTTTTAGTCCATGAAGCCCATACCACCCTCGGCCCGCCCGCCCTTGCCGCCGTCCGCCTTGGAGGCGTTGCGCCTGAGGCTGGCCACGGCTACCGGGCGGGCGAGGGAGGTTCTGGCAAAGGATCTTCGCGACCGATGGACTGACGCGGCGACGAGCTTGCTGGCCGGTGCCCAAGAGGATTTTGAGGCATCGATCTTAGTCCGCAACCGCGAGGCCATGGAGTCGGTCGTCCGGTGGGCGGAAGGGTGGGTTGAGGTTTTGCCGAAGCGTTTGCGGGAGCTCCGATGCCGGTAGTTCGACCCATCCCGCCTTCCGCGGCCTGGGTCGCATGGTGCCGAGAGTGGGGCAAACGCTGGAAGCAGGTCGGGTGCGGGCCGACTGAGGCGGAAGCGTGGCGATTGCTCTGGCTGGCCATGGCGAACGCGGGCCCCGGACACCGGGACTGGGTCGTTCTGAGGAATGGTGAGAAGCCGTGAGGGTTTTCGAGAGGACGTGCCGTGATTTACTTCGTTCAGGATTCCCGGACGTTCGACATCAAGATCGGCCACGCCGCGGACGTAGCCAGCCGTGTTAGCTCGCTGCAGACGGGCAATCCGGGAAGGCTCGTCATCCTTCTCGCCATCCCTGGCGACGAGCCGCAGGAGCGGGCGTTGCATCGGAGCTTTTGCGGCGTGAGGGTACACGGCGAGTGGTTTAGGCCCGGCCCCGATCTGCTGAAGCTGATTATCCGGGAAGCGTGCGCAGCCGAACGCTCTTCCTCGTACCACGCGGGCTTCCGCGACGGCTACTACGCCGGCTTCAATGCCAAGCCGGTTTGTGTTCAAGAAGTGATCCTCGAAGGGAGCCTAAACCATGAATCCGTTTGACGCCGCGGCTTGCATCCGCGAGGCCTTGGCAGGCGAAGAGCTTAGCGAAGAGCAGGTTGTCCAGCTCGCGGCCAGTGAGCAGCGCATCGAGTCCTACGCCGAGCATGTGAAGGATCTGGAGGAGGCGGTTGAAGGGAGAATCGAAGCGAGAAAGAAACGGATCAAGGCTTACCAGGACGCTAATGTTGCCGACGAGAACCGCGTCCAGCGAGCGAAGGAAACGCTCGCGAAGGTTCTGAAGCTGGCGGGGTTGGCCAAGCTTAAAACCGCGTTCCTCTCGGCTTACTTCAAGTCGTCGGCGAGCGTGGTTGTCGAGTGTGATGTGGAGGCAATACCGGAGGAATTCAGGCGGACGAAGACGACGACGGCTCCCGATAAGGAAAAGCTCAAGCAGCTCTGGAAGGCGGGCGGGACCCTGCCCTCCGGCGTGCGGGTCGAAGAGTCCGAATCCCTGGTAGTCCAATGACCCACGTCGCGCACTGGCCGGGCCGCGTCCGCTGGTCGGTCCTGCGGCACGCCGTTGAGGTTGCTGGCGCCGGCTACCGGCTGGCGTGCGAGGGCAGACTGATCGGCGGCAAGGGCTGGCGAGTAACGGAGATTGCCGAGGCCGAGCGGAGAGGGCTGAAGGTGACGTGTGACAAGTGCCTCGGTCGACTAAGGAGCCAAACAGTGTCCCGCTTCGGCACGATCACGCAAGAGGTTTTGGACCGAATCGAGGGGTTGGAGCGGAAGGCCGCGGATCTCTCCGAGAAAGACTTCCAGGCCGACGTGATCCGCTTCGCCAAGGCTAACGGCTGGCGCGTGTACCACACGTTCACGAGCAAGCGGAGCGAGCCGGGCTATCCAGACCTGACGCTAGTCCGCGGCAGTCGATTGATCTTCGCGGAACTGAAGACGGAATCGGGGAAGGCGACGGCGGAACAATCCGAATGGCTCGACGCGATCCGCGCGGCGAGGGTTCCCGCCTACCTCTGGCGGCCGTCGGACTGGCCCGCGATCCGCGAGGCGTTGGCCGCGGGGGCGGCGGAGGGGCGGCGGTGAGCGTGCTACGGGAGGCGAACGTGAGCGACGAGCCAGTGAGACTGATTCACGGCGACTGCCTTGACGTGCTGCGCTCGCTGCCGGACGGAAGTGTCGATGCGGTCGTCATGGACCCGCCGTATGGCATCGCCTATTCGTCCGGCCACGGAGGCGACTCGTGGGGCGATGGGTCGATCCGAGGCGACGAGAGCACTGCCGCCAGAGATCGGGTCTTGGAGTGGGCGGCAGGGCAAGATTTGCCGGTCTTGTGCTTCGGCTCGTGGAGGGTGCCACGGCCGAGCGGGACCAAGGCCTTGCTGGTTTGGGACACGTTGGGGGCACTCGGCATGGGCGACCTGCGAATCCCTTGGAAACCGTCGCACCAAGAAATCTACGTCCTCGGCAATCCGGCCATGTTCTGCGGCGAACGTGGCAGCGACGTGCTCCGGCACCCGCCCGTTCAGTCAATGGCCAAGAACGGGAGACTACACCCGATGCAAAAGCCGGTCGGCCTGTTGAGGGACTTAATTGGCAAACTTCGAGGCGGCGTAATCCTCGACCCCTTCATGGGCTCCGGCACCACCGGCGTAGCCTGCGTCCAAACGGGCCGCAAGTTCATCGGTGTGGAGATCGACCCGGCCTACTTCGCCATCGCACAGAAGCGAATCAACGAGGCTCAGGGCGTGGGAACGCTGTTCCCGCCAGCCGAGCCAGCTGCCCTGTCCCTCTTCGACACGGGGGCAGCATGAACAACAAGGAAATGTCCGCCGCCGCCCGACACGCCAACGTGATGCGGGCCAGACGCGAAGTCGCCGGCCCCCTGCTCCGCGCCGCCCTGGAGCCGGTCCTGCGGCAGATCCGCGAGAAGTACGTCGCCCTCATCCTCACCGACGAGGAGGAGCAGGCCATCGTCGCCGCGTGCGACCGGGCCGACCACGGAGTCCGGCTGTGAGCATCCGCGTCACGCACCATGCTCTGTTGCACTTCCTCGGCCGCTGCGGCTTCGCGGGCGGGGACGACCCGGCGGCCGTGCCCCGCCGCTGGGCCAACGCCTGCCTGTTCCGCGTCCTCATGGGCGGGCGGCAGGCCACCGGCGACGAGGCCAAGGCCGTCTCCGCGTGGCTCGTCCGGGCCAAGTGGCGGGACCGCGACAGCCTGCGGCGGGTGAGCGTCGAGAACGTCGTGGTCTGCGACCGGCACCGCATCGCCTTCGTCGTGGCCTACGACGAGGACCGGGACGGCAACCCCGTCGCCACGGTCACGAGCGCGATCCCGCTCGCCCGGGCCGTCGGCGAGTTCCGGCGGATCACCTGCCGGCGGGGCAAGCGGAGGGCGGGCTGGAATCGGGGAATGAAGTCTATAGAATCGTGATAGATAATTGACGCAAGGAGGTGACCGCGGGGGGCGGGCGGCGGGGCGTGCTACGGGAGGCGAACGTTACCGCTTCTTCGGCGGGTCGAGCAGCGAGCAGACAGGCACGGCCAGGGCGTTCGCGAGCCGGAGCAGCGTGGTCACGGTGGGCAGTTCGCTGTTGCCTGATTCCAGCCGCGAAATGTGGTGGATCGCAACCCGGCTCTTGGCGGACAACGCGGCTTGCGTCATGCCCGCTTCCGCCCGCGCCGCCGCGAGGTTGTCCCCGATGATCTTCGACAGCTTTTCTGGCGTCATGCCATGAAGATACAGGGGGTTGACGAAATAATCAAGTTTAGGGGTTGACCGTGTTGACGATATCGTTAACATAAGGGTGTGGAGATAAGCGACCCGCCGGAGCCGACCATGACCGCCAGCCCGATCAAGTGTGGATTCTCCGGCTGCAAGAAGCCCGCCGTGTGGGAGTGCCGGAAGCTGTGGGGCAAGGGCGGCGTGCTGTTCACCTGCGACCAGCACAAGCCGGACGCCAGCAAGCGGCCGGAGTCGCTTCGGCACCTGCCGTTCTTCTACGAGATCAAGCCGCTCGCCAAATGAAACCTCTCATGCTGGACCTGTTCGCGGGATTGGGTGGGGCGTCCGAGCCGTTTCGGAAGGCCGGCTGGGACGTGGTGCGCGTGGAATTAGACCTCGCGTTCGAGGCCGAGATACACGCCGACATCGCCTCTTTCCGCTGGACCGGCAGAAGACCGACGCTGGTGTGGGCGAGCCCGCCGTGTACGGAGTTTTCCCGCGAGTCGATGCCGTGGTGCCGGACGGGGCGGACGCCGGACCTGTCGCTCGTTCATGCCGCCCGTCGGGTAATCGCGGAGTGTGATCCCGACTGGTGGGTAATCGAGAACGTCAAGGGTGCGAGCCGCTACCTCACGCCGATGTTCGGCAGGCCGCGCGTGTTTGGGCCAGTGTCCTTGTGGGGCGAGTTCCCGAGGTTCGCCGCGAAGGTGCGACCGTGGAAAGAACGGCTGTCGTCTACCCAGCGGGCTCGACGCGCTGAAATCCCCTTCGCCATCGGGGACGGACTGCGGCGGGCGATTGAGGCGGACGTGTTCTTTGGAGCGAAGGCATAGCAGCGGAGAGATCAATGCGAGTGGCAGCACCAAAGTTATTCGTGCCTGTCATGCACCGGCCCTACATTTTCCGCGGTGTCATGTGGGACGACCATTGGGAATATGACGCCCCGTGCGTCCTCTACGGACCAGTGAAGCGGTACGGCATCGGCGGAAACACCGGGCACCTGGCGAGCATGATCGAAGAAGTGTGCGAACTGATCACGCTCGTTGAAGAATTGCCCGTGGAATTCAGCGACCACGACCTGAAAGAGTTCAAGTGGCGCGGATGGAGCCCTCGCAACTTTGCCCGACGAACTGGCTGGCACATTCGCTGTACGGTCGCGTTTCACCGCGAAAAGTACGGACTCAATTTCCGCATGGGGAAGATGCGGGAGACGTTCAAGGGAAAGCACTAACCGCACCTGACCCGCCGGCCCCGGCGCGGCGGATGGAGGGGGACGATGGAGACGAGCGAGGCGATTCGCCGGTGTCCGTGCTGCAAGCAGCGGAAGCCCATTGCGGCCTTTCCGCCGAACACCATACCCGGCACGTACTGCACCGCCTGCACTAACGACCTTGTGGACGACGAATGCGATGCGTGTGACGGGGACGGCTGGCAAATGTGGGCAGACGGGAAGATGCCGTGCGCCGAGTGCGGCGGAACGGGTTGGCACTAGACCGCCACCTGCCGGCGGACGCCGGCCCCGGCGCGGGGGTGGCGTTGACTAACGACGGGCTGACGCCGCCCGCGGGCGGCAGGGGGAGCGAGATGGCCGACGTGAACTTTTACGAAGAGAACGCATCGACCCGCGAGCGGCGGGACCTGTCCAACCGCGTGCGGCTCCGGGTAGGCGGCATTGCCTACCTCGAAGTGTGCGCCCACGACGGCCACGTAGAGATACGGCTTTCGGACATGGGCGAGGACGTGCAGATGGCCGTAATGCCTGTCTGCGGCAACGTGGTCAGGGTGGCAGCGATCCAATCCGAGTGAACCGCCCCGCGGCGTCGCGGGGGAAAGGGGGAGGACGTGGCGAGCGAGAAGTGCGGAATCAAACACGGCTTCGGCGACCAGACCTGTATCCGCGAGAAAGGCCACGACGGGCTTTGCCGGTCAAAGACCTATCGAGGGACCGGGGGCACGATCACCTATTCCGAGTGGTGGTCGAAGGACGGAAAATTCCACCGGCACCACGCCTACCAGACGCGGTATCCGGCCAACGCCACGGCGACGGAGCGCCCCTCGTGACCACGCCCGCCGACAGCGGCCTCCTGGGGGCCATCATTGACGCACCGGCCGACGATGCGCCGCGTTTGCAGCTCGCCGACTGGCTGCGGGAGCATGGGGACGAGGCGCGGGCGGACTTCATCGAGGTCCAGTGCGAGTTGTCGCGGCTCGCACCGTGCGAGTACGAGTTCGCGGGCGGCTTCGCGATCAATTGCCAATGTCGGACGTGCGCCTTGCGTGCCCGCGAGCGGGAACTGTGGGGATACGTGGGGGAAGCGAATCACCAGAACGGCATCCGCCGCCAGTTCTTCGAAGCGATGCCCGGCTGGGCGGTGCTTTCGTGTGGCGATGATGGTCGCGGGCTGAGCCACGATTACCCGTGGGCGACCGTGCGCCGCGGCTTCGTCGATTCCCTCACGCTGGACACGGCCACGTTCATGCGGCCGGGGCTTGCGGCGGCGGTGTTCGCGGCGATGCCGGTGACGACCGTGCGGCTGGTGGGAGCGGAGCCGTACCAAGTGATGCCGGGCGTGTTCGACTGGTACGACGCGAAGTATTCGGAGGGCGACGGATCGCCAGCAGACGTTCCGAGCGTGATCTTTGAACAAATAGGGGCAAAGGAATCCGGCCCCTGGAGTCGCTACTACCGAACATTCGACACCTCGCAAGCCGCCCTCGACGCTCTGTCGGCGGCGGCGTGTACCTGGGCACGCGAACAAGCGGAGGCGTTATGTCTGACGTGATCGCCGCACCCGTGACCACCGACCCCCGCGATCTCGCGGACCTCATCGAGCAGGCCCGAGCGAAGGCGACACAAGGCGAGTTGACCGTGCAACACGGCGTAGATGGCGTGATGGGCTGCGCACGCTCTTTCGTCATCGCGCCGAACGAAAACGTGGCGGCTTGCTTCTTCGCCAGCCAGCTTAACCACCAGGCGAACGCCGAGTTTTTCGCCCTCGCCGCGAACTCGTCCGCCGCCGTCGTCGCGGCCCTGCGGCGGCTGGCCGACGAGCGTGATGTGTGGCGGTCCATCGTAGGCCCCCTGTTGGCCGACTACGACGCCCGCGGTGGGGTGTATCCGCTGTGGATGATCCCCTACTTCGATGCCATGCGTGCGGCCCTGGAAAGGAGCAACGGTGATGGCTGAGGTACTGACGGCCGAGCAGGTGGAACTACTTCGTGGCGTCCACGGGGCGATGTGGGTCAGCACGAACGACGCCCGCCGATACATCCGCGTGAAGCATCTTTGCGACTCCCACGAAAGCCTGCGGGCCGAGGCGGGCGCGGCGAAGCGGTCCATGATGTCCGTCGCTTTCAACGCACTGGGCGGCGACGACGAGGATGCCCGAATCATCGCCGGCGAAGCCATTCTCGCGGACATGGTAAAGGAACGCACGGCCGACCTCGAATCCCGGCTGGCCGAGGCCACGCGGCGGGCCGAGGAAGCCGTTCGCGACCTCACAGCAGCGAAGGCGGACCGTCACCGTCTCATTCAGGCGGCGAACAAGGTCATCCACCATAACGGGTCGAAAGAAGAGTTAAATCAAGTGGTCGGCGAAGTGTGCGGAAACAGCTAACCCCCTTTAGAGGAGTCTTCAATGGCAGCATCACCCGGAAGCTACGGACACATGGTCGTCAAGGAAGGGGCGGACCTTTCATCGGCGACCGTGATTCACGCGACCCCTCCGCCCATCCGACCGGGCGAAGAGGTTGAAGTGCCGACCACAGACGGTTCGACCCGGCGTGGGCGGCTCGGCTGGCTGGGCAAGAAGTTCGCGGAAGTCGAGTACGAGGACGGGACGGTGGAGGTGTTCCGCCGCGAACAACTCAGCGGAACGCAACCGAAGTACGACCAGCCCACGGCCCCGTTCCTCGCCCACCTGATTGGGCTGACCACGGGGCAATGCGTCCGCTGTGGCGAACACACGGAGCGGATTCGGCTACACCCGACCATGCCGTGCCCGAATCCTGACATCGTGAAGAGGGAGCCCGACCGTGCAAACTGACGCCGACCGCCCCGCCACCGGGATTGACCTCATCGCCGCCGAACGCGAGCGGCAGATGACGCAAGAGGGCTGGACGCCGGAGCATGATGACCAGCACTCCGAAGGCGAGTTGCTAAAAGCGGCGGACCAGTATCTCGAAGCCGCCGATTTTATCGTGACGACCGGGCGGGACGATGGCGACCGATACTTCCACGGACATGCCCCCCAGGCTTACAAGTGGCCGTGGGACAAGGAGTGGTGGAAACCGGACTGGTCCGACCCCATCCGCAATCTCGTCAAGGCCGGTGCCCTCATCGCCGCCGAGATTGACCGGCTCAAGCGAAAGGAGCCCGACCGTGCAAACTGACGACCGCGAGGCCGAGCTGGAGCAGAAGGCCCGCGAGGTGGCCGAGGGATGGCTCCGCAAAAGCGGTGCGTATCGGCATGGTGATCTGTTGGAATACCCCTACCTGAGCAATGACATCCTCGCGGCCCTGCGTTCCGTCGCAGCCGCCGAGCGGGAGGCCGGACGACGGGAGGCGTTTGAGGAGGCGGCGAGGGTAGCGGACGATTGCGAACGGGAGCGGCGGTACGCGGCCGACGCTATGCCGTGGGTGCTGTCACCAGCACGAAGCATGACGCAGCAGAACCTGCGGGCGAAGCAGTCGGAGGCGGCCCGAATCGCCGCTGCCATCCGCGAACGGCTGGCGGCACTCGACCGCCGGGCGGCCGGGGGAGGTGGGACGTGAACAAGGAACTGATTTGCCTGGCACTCGCCCGATGTCGCGAACTGGCGCGGGAAGCGTTTAGTGTACATCAGGAATTGGAAAAATGGCGGGAGACGCCATTCACGTCAATGGAGCGCACCAAGCTCTCGTTGAAGATTAACCATGCGGTCGAGGAGCAGGATAAATGGCTAAGGATTCTTGGCGATTACATCGAAGAGTCAACTGAGGACTGACCGCTGCGGCGGGCGGGCCGGGGAGCAGACCGATGAGCGACGGCGAGATATTCATCGGCTGGCATGTCGAAATGCACTGCGCCGATTGCGGCTGGCGAGAGACGGTGCAATCGCCGGGCGTGAACTTCTACTGGCTTCACGTCTGCCCCGGCCGGCGTAGTCGGTGGGAGCGGCTGAAGGCATGGCTTTTTGGAGGGCGACGATGAACAGCGAACCGACTCCGACCGACCAGGGGGACGGCCGCACGCTGGACGCCACTATAGCCGTAAGGCTGTTCGGGTGGACAGAGCAAGAGGTTGATAACTACCTCGACTGCTGCACCGGCAGCCACGTCGCCTGTCAGTTAGTGGTTCGTGACATGCCCGCCTACTCCGCGTCGTGGGCCGGCGCGGGCGAAGTGATCGAGGCCATGCGGCGGCGGGGGTCCACGGTCGCCATTGAGGATTTCGGGGAACGTGGCTGGGCCGTTCTCTTTACATTCCCAAGCGGCCACGACACCGGGCATGTTCTCGCCGACACCATCGGCGAGGCCGTGGCGAAGGCCGCTTTGCTCGCACTGGAGGAATCCGATGGACACTGACGCGGCGGACGTGCGTGCGGCTGTTGATGCACTCCCGTTCCACAACAAAGTAGAGCGAGCGGTTGAGGCGTTCGACATGACGAACTCCATGCTCCCGCAAGTCGGAGAGGGACCGTTCGGCGTGCTGGCCGAAGCGGCGCGGCGATACCTCGCCTTGCTCGCCGGTCTGCCCGCCGCAATTCGCGATGCCGTCGCAAGGGGTCGCGTCTGCGGCGACGACGGCGCGGAGGCTGAGCGGCAAGCGCAACAGATCATCGACAACCTGACGGGGGAAAACGAATGAACGACGCGACCACGGCGAAGGTCCGCGAGGCGGCGGAACGCCTGCAAGGGCTGGTAGGTGCCACGTTCATCGACTTCGAGAACGCCTCGCCGGAGTGCGTCCGCGATATGTGGACGCTGGCTTCGGCCTACCTCGCCCTGGACCTGCCGGCGTTCGCCCGGCGGTGCCTAAATGAAGGGATGAGGTTGCAGACGGAGTACAAGTTGCACGGCAACCACCGGCTGCACCTGAACAACTTTGTCGCCGCTGCGGTGCGGCTCGCGGCGGAAGCGGAGGGCGGCAATGGGAATGTTTGACTACATCCGCTGTCGGCACCCGCTGCCGATCCCGGAAGCCGTCGGCGTTGAGTGCCAGACGAAGGACACGCCGGTTCAGTACCTCGACAACTACGAAATCCGCGAGGACGGTACGCTCTGGCATGAAGCCCACGACATAGAAGACCGCAGCGACCCGAATGCTACGGGGTTGGGGCGACTCATGGGCATGGCGACCCCCGTGAATCACAGGTGGGAGCCTGAACCGTTCACGGGCGAGATAGTCTTTTACGGCACGACGCCCGGAGGGGTGGAGTTTGAGTATTCCGCCTACTTCGTTCGCGGGCAGTTGAAGCACTTGGAACCGCTAGGCGTTGCGGCTGCGGGGCGGGCCGCGGGGGAGTGAGCCGATGACGAGCAAGGAAATCAAAACCGAAGTAGCCGAGTGGAACGCCTACGCGGCCCGGAACAAGGACCAGTTCGATTCGTCCACGCTGGGGCAGCCAGTGGGGACGAACGAGTATCTGGCAAACCGCATTCGGCGGGCGTTCCAGGAAGGCTACGAGGCTGGGCTGAAGGCCGCGCGGCAGACCGCCCTTGATGCCGTGGCGAAACTGCTTGACGCGGGCTGACCGCGGGGGCCGCGGAATTCGATTGAACGCATGGCGATACCCTGATACATTCACCAACGGGCCAGTGACTCGCGTCACACGGCCCTTCCCAGCGAGCGGCGTGAGTCGCCACCCATAGGCTCACGCCGGCCTCCTGCCCATACCAGGAGAGGCCATGTCTTACCGAGGCGAAGGCGCGCACGGCACGCGCCGAAAACATCCCGTTCCGCCCGTCGGCTTCTTCTGCCCCAAGTGCCCGCCAGATCCGCACGAAGGCCACGTCGCCCTACAGGTCGACACGACCAATCCGGCCGCGAGCGGCATCGTGGTTCGCTACCGCTACTGCCCGAAGTGCGGTTACAGCATCACGACCGAAGAGCGCCGGCGCCCTCGCTCGCCGGCCGTCAAGGTCAAGGCTTAGCGTCCTATCGATGGGACGCTTGCGGCAACCACGTCCTTTCCCGCTTCCCCTCCCCTTCCGCTCTGCTTGACTGACAGAGTGAACCGCCCTCCCTTGCACCTGCGCGGGCCCCGACGCATCGAGGTTCGCCCCTCGGCTGCAGCTCGCGGGTATGGAGCCCGATGGCGACGGATTCGCCTGCAGGTTCTGGCGGACGAACCTCTCTGCCGGGAGTGCGGAAAGCTGGGCCTTATCACTCCTGCGATCGACGTCGACCACATCGACGGCAACGTGGCGAACATGGACCGGGCCAACCTGCAGCCGTTGTGCAAGCCTCACCACTCCAAAAAAACCGTCCGGCAAGACGGCGGATTCGGACGCTAACCGGGGGACAGCATGGGCCAGACACGATTCGACCAGGACGTTCATGTCAACGGGACGCTGAGCGCCAAGGCCCTCGACATCCCGGCGAGCACGATTGTCGACGCGGATGTGAGCTCTTCGGCCGACATCGGTCAGGGCAAGCTCGAGCATCAGCACTCCAAGCACTACAGCCAAGCCAACGCCGCGGCCTCCGACGAGACGCGGATGATTCACGTCGTCTACGGGGCGAGCGGGACGCTGCTCGACTTCAGGGCGGGCAGCATCGCCAAGGCGGTCGGGGACTCGACCGTCACGGTGGACCTGAAGAAGAACGGCACGACCGTTCTCTCGGCCGTCATCACGCTCGACAGCGGGAACACCAACCGAGTCGCCGAGGCTGGCACGCTGAACGTGACGAGCCTAACGAACGGCGACGTCCTGGAAGTGGTCATCGACGCCACGATCGGAACGGGCACACTTCCGACGGGCGTCTTCTGCGAGCTGAGGCTGAAGGAGAAGGCGGCGTAGCGACTGCCACTCTGGCAGGCTGCCAAGTTGGCAGGCCGGGTAGGGGGCAAATTCCTTGGAGCATGGCCCGGCGGGACCGCCCGGTGAGCCTCGCACAAAATGCAGCAGTAATTTTCGAGGGGGTAATGCACTTGGGGGCTCGCGGAAGACTACCGGACGTGAAATCCCAGCCCAAACGCGGGGATTCTGAGCCTAAAACGCTGGCCCGGCCGAAGGACATGCCAGAAGCGGCGGCGGCGATCTGGGATCTGCTCGCGCGGCAACTCGCGATCGCGAACCGACTGCAGCCCGAAGACGCCCTCGCCCTCGAAAAGCTCTGCCGGGCATCGGCCCTGTACCGCACGATTCAGGAAGAACTCGAGAGGTCGCCGTTGATCATCGACCTGCACAACAAGACGAAGACGATCAACCTGCACTTCAAGGCCCTGGAGATCGTGGAGGCCCAGATCGAACGCGGCATCCGCCACTTCGGGCTGAGCCCGGCCGCTCGCGGGGCGCTGAAGGCCGCCAACCCTGACGCCGAGATTGAGGAGTTCGACGATTTCCTCGCCAACCGCCCGACCAGCGAATCCGCGTCCTGACTGCCCGGTCCGGGACTATGCTCGGCGGGTCGTGGCCGGCGAAGTGCCCGCAGCGAAGTGGATCAAGAAGGCCGCGGCCCGGCACCTGGCCGACCTGGAGAACGCCCACGACCGGGGCCTCTGGTGGGATCAGGCGAGGGCCGACTTTGCACTCGGGTTCTTCGGGCGGCTGAAGCACTCGAAGGGCCGGAAGTGGGCGGGCAAGCCGTTCGTCCTGCAGCCGTGGCAGCAGTTCATCGTGGGCAGCTTGTTCGGCTGGATGCGTGCGGACGGCACCAGAAGGTTCAGGGTCGCATTCGTGGAAATCCCCCGCAAGAACGGGAAGACGTTCCTCGCCGCCGGGCTGGCGCTGCTCTTGCTTGTCGCCGATGGCGAGCCGGGCGCCGAGGTCTACTCGGCCGCAACGAAGCGCGATCAGGCGAAGCTCGTTTTCTCCGAGGCGAAGCGGATGGTAGCGCAGTGCCCACCGCTGAAGAAGCGAGTGAGGCCCTACCGTGAGTCGCTGCAGCTCCGGCAGGGTGAGGGTGTGTTTCTCCCGGTCTCCTCCGAAGCCCACACGCTCGACGGCTTGAATCCGAGCGGGATCATTGCGGATGAAGTTCACCGCTGGGCCACTCGCGATTTATGGGATGTGTTGGACACGGCGACCGGGGCCCGCGAGCAGCCTCTCACGCTCGCGATCACAACGGCTGGCGATCTCGAGGACTCGATTTACGCGGAGCTGCACGGATACCTTGAATCGGTCCTGGAGGGAACCGTTCACGACGACGCCTTCTTCGGCTTCCTCGCCACAGCCGATGATGGCGACGACCCGGCGGACGAATCGACCTGGCAGAAGGCAAACCCGAATTGGAACGTAACCGTCAGCGCCGAGAAGTTGAGGGAAAGCCTTCGGCGCATGGGCCGCACGATCGCCGGCCTGAATCGGTTCAAGCGCGACCACCTTTGCGTCAGGACCGCGGCCCTCAATGCGTGGATTCCGCTGGACGTCTGGGACCGCTGCAGAGCAGAGTTCGACATCGAAGACCTGAAGGGCTCGCCCTGCTTCGGCGGGCTCGACATGGCGAGCACGTCCGACCTCGCGGCCCTGTCGCTGGTGTTCCCGAACTACGAAGGCGGGAGCAAGCGGTACAAGGTCTACGTCCGCTTCTGGTGCGCGGAGACGGCGAGGGATTCCGTCGGCGAGCGGCTACGCGAAACGCTCCGGCCCTGGATTGAAGCGGGGTTTGTGGTCGAAGCGACGGGCGACATGATCGACGGGCGGGAGATCAAGGCCGCGATTCTGGAGGCCAGCCGGGAGTACGAGCTCATAGAGGTTGCGTTCGACCCGTATAACGCCCGCCAGCTCGCGGCCGAGCTCGTCGAAGACGGCGTGAACATGGTCGAGTTCGGCCAGACGATGGCGAACTACAACGAGCCGACAAAGGAATTGGAGGCGGCCGTGCGGACAAGGCGGGTCGAACACGATGGGAACCCGGTTCTCCGGTGGATGGTCGGGGGGTGCGTGACGGTTGAGAACGGGGTCGGGAACATCATGCCGCACCGCCGGAAGAGCAGAAGCAAGATCGACGGCATCCCCGCGACGATCATGGCGATTAGCCGCGCGATGCAGGGCGAGCCGAAGCCGGTCGGCGGCGGCGTGGAGGCGTGGTGAATGCGTGACGTGTGCGCGATCGCGGGGGCGGTTACGCTGTCGACCGGCTTCGGCCTGGCGTGGCTGCCGCTCGGGTTCATCGTTGCCGGTGGCCTGCTGCTCGGCATTTCCGTCTGGGGGTTCTTGCGTGATCCTGGAAAGACTCCTGGGCCGGCGTGAATCGCTGGCGAAGCGCGTCGGATCGTGGCCGCTGTCGGAGACGCCCGGCACGCTCTACAACCTGCGCACGTCCGGTGCCGGCGTCGACGTCGACCAGGATAGCGCCATGTCGCTGTCCGCGGTCTTCGCGGCCGTGAGCAAGCTGTCCAGCATCATCGCGGCGCTCCCGCTCTCCGTCTACCGCAACGACGGCAAGCGGCGGGAGGTAGCCGACACGCACAAGGCGCATCGGCTGCTGCACACGGAATACAACCCGGAAATGTCGGCGTTCATCGGCCGGCGGACGTCCGAGTTTCACCGGCTTTTGTGGGGTCAGGAGTGTACGGAAATAGTCTGGACCGGCGCGAGCCAGCCGGGGGCGCTCTACCCGCTGGAGCCGTGGCGGGTGAAGCCCAAACGCGACGACCGCGGCCAGCTTTACTACAGCGTTGACGGCGACCGGCGGAAGATTCTGCCGTCGGACATGCTGCACAATACGCTCGTTTCCAGCGACGGCATCTGCGGGCAGTCCTTCATCGACTACGCGGTCGGGTCGTTGGGACTGAGCATCGCGGCCCAGACGTTCAGCGAGCGGTTCTTCGGCAACGACGCGAGGCCCGGCGGCATCCTGCAGCACGACGCGACCCCGACGAAAGAACAGCGTGAAGAGTTCAAGGACTCCTGGCAGCGGACGCATCAGGGGCCGGACAAGGCATTCAAGACGGCCGTCGTCTGGGGCGGATGGAAGTACATCGCGGAGGCCGGGGGTATTTCGCCCGTCGACGCCCAGCTTATCGAGGCCCGCAGGTTCTCGACCGAAGAGGTGTCCCGCTGGCTGAACGTGCCGCCGCACATCCTCTACGACCTCAGTCGCAGCACTAACAACAACATCGAACACCAGGGCATCGAGTTCGTCCAGCACTGCCTCGGCCCGACGCTGGTGATGAAGGAACAGGAGATCGACCGGAAGCTACTGAGCCCGCCGAAGCTGTACTCGAAGCACAATGTCACGGCGTTGCTCCGCGGCGACTCCGCGGCTCGCGGCGACTTCTACTCCAAACTCTTCGGCATCGGCGGGAAGACAATCAACGAGATCCGCGAGTTGGAGGACATGAACCCGATCGGACCGGAGGGCGACGTCCACTTCGTTCCGGTGAACATGCAGCCGATCGACCGGGCCATCAATCCGCCGGAGCCACCCCCGCCCGTGGTCGTGCCGCCGCAGGCCGAAGAGGAAGGCGAGACAGAACAGTCGCCCGACGAAATGCGGGCCGCCCTTCGCTCGCTGCTGACGGACACCTTCGCCCGGTTGCAGCGGAAGGAACTAAACGAGGGCCGGCGAGCCGCGAAGAAGCCGGGCGAGTTCCTGGCGTGGATCGATAGCTTCTACGGCGAGTTCCAAGAAACCCTTGCGGAGGCGCTAGAGGCTCCGGCGAAAGTGCTCAGCGCATCGCGAGGAACCACCTGGATCGACCACAAGGCATGGGCCTTCAAGTATTGCTTTCGCTCTCGCGAAGCCCTGCTTGGAGTCGCCGGCAATGCGACCGCCGCTCAGCTCGCCGGCGCGGTCGACGAGCTATTCCGCGAGTGGGAACCGAGTCGGCCGGCGGACGAAGCGGCCCGAATCCTGGGAGAAAACCATGAGTAAGATGCCAGCCGTTCCCGAATGGCTCGACGCCCGATCGTTCGGTCGCCCAATCGGCGTCGACAAAGAGAAGCGCATCATCAACGGCTATGTTGTTGCAGAACTCGGCTACTTCAAGACTCCCGGCCGCGGGCAGTTTACTGCCGAATCGCTCGCAAAAATTGTGTCCTTGTACCAAGAAAAGCCGAACGGAATCAAAGTGAGGTCGAGCCATCCAAATATGAGCTCCGATGGACTCGCGACGACGATTGGCCGCTCCAAAGACGCCTGGCTGGACGGCACTCGGGTGCGTGCCAATATGTACCTATCTGCTCACGCTTTTGGACCCGAAGGGGACTACAAAGGCGACAAGGTTCTGCGCATGGCCGAAGAAGACCCAGACCTATTCGGCTCGTCGCTGGTGTTGAAGACGGAACAGATCCCCGTCCTCGATGACCTTAAGCGGCCAAAGACGGACAAGGACGGCAATCCAATTCCGCCGGTCTGGATGCCGGTCACTCTCCACGCCTCCGATGTGGTCGGCGACGGAGACGCTGTGCATGGCAGTTTTCTTTCCGTTGAAGACGCGCTAGAACTGCCGGATGGCGCGGCCAGGATGGCGACGCAGGCGCTAGACCAATTCTTTCCGGGGGCTTCGCGGGAAGTGGTCCAGTTGCGAGTGGTCGCATTTCTCGACCGTTACCTGAGCCAGCGGTACGGGCCCCAAGCGCCGCCGGCCGTGCCGCCCGCGTCCGACCTCGCCGACGTGATGCGACGTCGGCTCCGGCTGAAGGAAAAGGCCGGTTGATCCAAGCGCCGTCCCATCGATAGGAAGGCGGCGGATTCCCGCCGCTTTCCCACTTCCCGCCCCTCGCTCCCCCGTTGTAACGTCACATTACACGAGCCGCGGGCCGTCGCCCGGCTGCTCACAAATCAAAGTGAACCACCTCTCGCCGTTGCGGGCTGGGGTCACTGGTAGCGGGTCACAATCCCGCCGCTGGGATCACACGCCCGCATCGGCGTTTTCAGCGGCACAAACCGGAGCGGCTTCGATGAAGTCCATCAAAGAACTCACCAGCGAACGGGCCGGGCTCTTCGAGGCGAATAAGGCCCTCTTGAACAAGGCCGACTCCGAAGGCCGCGCGCTCAACTCCGAAGAGCGGTCGGAGTACGACAAGCGGGACGCCGAGATCGACAAGCTCGGCGAGGAGATCAAGGGCCGGACGGACGACGAGGTTCGCCGCCAGCGAGCCGAGTCGCTGGCGAAGGAAATGGACCGCCCGCTCCCCCGGCAGACCGAGCCGGGCAAGTTGGGCAAGGACGAAGCCTCCGGCCTGACGGTCAACTACGGCCGCGCCGGTCAGCTTTCGATCGACATGCTGGCCGAGGTCGACCCGCAGCTTGCCAGCCGCTTCCAGACCCTGAGCTCGCCGAAGTACGGCAAGGCGTTCGGTCGCTACCTGCGGACGGGCGAACAGCTCGGCCTCGTGGTCGGCGACGACGCCCGCGGCGGTGTGACGGCCGCGACCGGCTTCCTGTCGAACTTCATCAAGTTCCTCGACGACGCGGCGACCATCCGGCAGCACGCGACCGTCCTGGCCCCGACCTCGCTCAAGTCCGTCGGGGCCCTGAGCTACGACACGGACTACAACGACGCCGACTGGTCGGCCGAAGTTCCGGCCTCGGACATCAGCGAGGACTCGGCGGCCCGGTTCGGCAAGCGCGAACTGACGCCGCACCTGTTCTCCAAGATGGTGAAGACCAGCCGCAAGATGCTGCGGAACTCTTCCCTGAACGTCGAGCAGTTCCTCGCCCAGCGGCTCGCGTACAAGTTCGCCATCACCGAGAACAAGGCGTACCTCACCGGCGACGGCGCCGACCAGCCGATCGGTCTGTTCACGGCGTCGAACGACGGCATCCCGACCAGCCGCGACACGACCTGCGCCAGCACGACGGTCTTCACGGCCGACGAGCTGATCGACCTGCAGCACAGCGTCAAGGACGCCTACCGCCAGAACGGGAAGTGGATCGTCTCGCGGACCTTCCGCAAGATGTGCCGCAAGCTGAAGGACGGCAACGGCCAATACCTGATGACGATGGCGACGGCGAGCAGCATGGACACGCTGCTCGAGCGCCCGATGATCGTCGACGAGAACGCCCCGTCGACCTTCACCACGGGCCAGTACATCGCCCTCTTTGGCGACATCAGCTTCTTCTACATCCAGGACGGCCTTGACCTGGAAATCCAGCGTCTCGACGAGCTCTACGCGGGCAAGAACCAGGTGGGCTGGATCGGCCGCAAGGAGACCGACGCCATGCCGGTCCTGGCGGAAGCGTTTGGCCGTCTGAAGCTCGGCTAATCGGCGGCGGTGTCGACCCCTTGAACCACGCCGCGACCGCGGCTTCGGAGTGAACGAACATGAAGCGAGACCTTCACAACCACATCAAATGCACGACCGCCTTCGCGCCGAAGGCGGCTGTGACCGACAACACCGCGCAGGTTTCGACCATCGTCGACACCGCGAACTTCGGGTCTTGCGAGCTGGTGGGTGTGCTCGGCACAAACGCCGACTCCGACGCGACCTACACGGTTCTCGTCGAAGACGGCGATGCCTCGAATCTGTCGGACGCGGCGGCCGTCGCCGACGAGCATCTTCTTGGCGTGGAGGCGATGGGCCTGGACTTCGCCGACGATGGGGCGACGTTCAAGATCGGCTACATCGGGCCGAAGCGTTACGTCCGCGTGACCGTCACACCCGGCAGCAACACCGGCAACGTGTTCCTCGGCGGCGCTTGGATTCAGGGCCACCCGCGCAACGTGCCGCAGTCGACGCAGGTCAACTGATCGAACCGCGAACCGTGTCCTGAGTGACTACTCGGCCTCAGCCGGGGCAACCAACGGGATCAAAGCCATGTCCTACCAGCCGAAGGTCTACCGCGAGCAGGGCGGCGACAAGATGATCGTCGCCTCGGGCGGCGAGATCGAGGTCAAGTCCGGCGGCACGCTCGACGTGCAGGCCGGCTCGACCCTGACCCTCGCCGGCAAGACCGTTCGCACGGTCGAAGCCCACACGGCCGACGACACCCTGACGGCCGCCGAGTCCGGGTCCGTCCACACGAACAACGGGGCGGCCGGGGCCATCACCCTGACGCTGCCCGCGGCCGTGACGGGCCTCGAGTTCTTCTTCGGCGTCCGCGAGGCGCAGGAGCTCCGGCTCGACCCGGACGGGACGGAGACGATTTCCCTGCCGTCCAACGGCGTGCCGGGTGCGGCCGGGAAGTACCTGACCGCCAACGCCGCGGGCGAGACGGTCCACCTGATGTGCGTCGAAGACGGCACCTGGGCCGTCATGGGTTACACCGGCACCTGGACCGCGGAAGCCTAATGCACGCCGAACGCCAGAGCATCGCACTCACGACGGCCGCGGACGGCTCCTGCACGGCGTACAGCACGCCGGTCACGGGCCGAATCCTCACCGTCGCTTACGTCAAGACCGACTTCGCCGATGGGGTCGACTTCACGATCACGCTGGAGAACACCGGCGAGGCGATCCTGACGCTGACCAACCAGAACACGGCCGGCGTTTTCTACCCCCGCGTGCCGATCGACGACGAGACGGGGGCCGACGCCCTGTACGCCGCGGGCGGGACGAAGCTCCGCGATTACGTGGTCGCGGCGAACGATCGGGTGAAGGTGATCGTCGCCGCGGGCGGCGACACGAAGACGGGAACCATCAAGATCGTCGTGGGGTAATCAATGGCCGCTCTGACCATCACCGCGTCGAACGTCGTCCCCGCCAGCGTGTCGGGCCTGACGCCGACCTACGAGCGGGGCATCGCCGGCGCCGCGATCACGGCCGGCTACCCGGTCTACAAGGACTCGACCGACAGCGACAAGCTGAAGCTGGCCGACGCCAACGCGAGCGAGGCCACAGCGCAGGTCGTCGGCATCGCGGTCCACTCGGCCACGACCGGCCAGCCGGTGACGTACCAGACGGCCGGGCCGATCAGCTACGGGGCGATTCTGACCAAAGGCGAGATTTACGTCCTGGGGGCCACGGCCGGCGACATCTGCCCGGCCGACGACCTTTCGAGCGGATGGTACACGACGCGGCTGGGCCACGCCCATTCGACGTCGGTCCTGATTATCGACCTGCGAGTGACCGGCGTCACGACCACCTAACGAGGGCGACGTGCCGATCACGCTGACCGTCGTATCCGCTGCGGCCTCGGAGCCCGTCACACTGGAAGAGGCCAAGCGGCACCTTCGCGTCGACGGCACCGAAGAGGACACGCTGATCGAAGGGTTGATCGCCGCGGCGAGGGAACTGGTCGAAGGGGAGACGGGTCGCACCCTGATGGCCCAGACGATCCGGCAGTATTTCGACGACTTCCCGGAAGACGGCGGAACGCTTCGGCTCGCGGTCTATCCGGTTCGGTCCGTCGCGAGCCTGAAGTACCTCGACGACGACGGCACCGAGACGACCCTCGCGGCCGATGACTACCGGGCGGACGTGACGAGCGAGCCGGCGAGGATCGACCCGGCCTGCGGCGAGACGTGGCCGACGACTTATGGCGCCAGCAACGGCGTTTGGGTCAACGTGGAGGCCGGGTATGCGAGCGCCGCGGCCGTGCCGCGAGGCTTGAAACAGGCGATCCTCTTGCTGGTCGGGCACTGGTACGAGAACCGGGAGGCCATCAACATCGGGAACATCGTGGCGGAATTGCCGATGGCAGTCCGCAGCCTGCTCAACCGCTGGACGGTGTACACGCAATGAAGCCGCTCCGAGCCGGGAAGTTGAGGCACCGGGTCACGATTGAGGAGGCGAACCCGGAGACGGTCTCGGCCGACGGTCAGCCGCTTCCGCAGTGGGTCACGCTGACCGAGCGGTGGGCGAGTGTGGAGCCCATCGAGACGAGCGGCCGGGAGTACCTGCGGGCTCAGGCGATCCAGGCCGACGTGACGCACACGGTCACGCTGCGATACCTCGCGGGCGTGACGCCGAAGAACCGGGTTCAGCACAAGGGCCGAATGCTCGAAATTCAGTCGGTGTCGGACATCGAAGAGCGGGGGCGAATGCTGGTGCTCTTCTGCAAGGAGAAGGTGTAGCGTGCTCGGCTTGTCGCTGCGAACGAAGGGGGCGCCGGCGATTCTTCGGAGGCTCGCCGACATCGACAAGAAGGTGGCGCGCAAAGCCCTTCGCGAAGCGATCAACGAGGCGACGAAGCCGATCCTCAAAGACGCCAAGGCCGGAGTCGCAACAGATACGAAGCTGCTCAAGAAGGCGCTGGGCCGCAAGACGAAGACGTTCCGCGGCGGACTCGTCGCGACGGGGATCGTCGGCGTCCGCAAGCAGTTCAAGGGCAAGAAGGGCGAGCGACAGCGGACGGATAAGTTCCGGGTCAAGGTGGGGACGGATTCGCAGGGACGGGCCGTCTACATGGACCCGACGAATTACGCCCATCTGGTTGAGTTCGGAACGCGGCCTCACACGATTGGAGCGGGCGACCGGCTTCGGCGAAAGGGCCGATCCAGCAAGCAAATACAGCGGGGATTTCGACACCCCGGCGCGAGGCCGCAGCCGTTCATTCGGCCGGCGAGGGACAAGAACAAGAGCGGCACGAAGGCCATCGTCGGCCGCGTGCTCGGCAATGCGTTGAAGGCGCAAAGGGCGAAGTAGCGTGGCGCGTTACGCGATCGACGAGGCCCTGAGAACGAAGGTGCTGAGCATCGACGGCGTGAGCGACCTGATCGAAGGCAGGCTCTACGCCGACGACGCGGCCCCACAAAACCCGACGTTCCCCTACGGCGTGATAACGCTGATCGGGCCGGCGGATCGGAGCAGGAAGCTGGCGGGCGTGAACAAGGACGTGAGCGCCCGCTATCAGCTCGACTTCTGGGGGCTTGTAAAAGCCAAGGTCCGAGAGGTCGCGGAGTTGGTCGCGGCGAGAAGTGCGGACGGCGGCCTCGACGGGTTGCAGGAAACAATCGGCAGCGGCGCAACCGCGGCCTACGTGCAGTCCTGCCGGATCGAAAACGTCCGCCACGGCTCGGAGCCGCCGCAGTCGGCCGGCGAGGCGAGGGTCTTCAACGCGGGCTTTGACGCGGTGATTGTGTTCAACGAATAGGAGTCCTGAGCATGGCGATCGACAAAACGACTCACAGCTTCGGGACCATCCTGAAGACCGGCACCTGGAGCGCGGCGACCCCCGAAACGATCCCGTCCATGACGGCGTTCGGGCAGGCCACGAACATCCAGATCCCGGAGTCCAAGACGACCGCGATCAACGCGACCCGGCTGAACCAGACGAACAAGTACAAGCGGAAGCGTCCCGGTCTCGTTGACCCCGGCGTCCTGACTTTCGACGGCCACTTCGACAAGACCGACTTCGCGACCCTCAAGGCTTACGAAGAGGCTGGCACCGAGTTCTGGATTCAGGTCTGCATCCCGGAGCCGGACGACGCGACCCACCTCAGTACGTGGTCGGCTCACGGCTTCCTCGGCTCGCTCGGCGTGCCGGTGGAAGAGGACGACGGCATTAAGTGTTCCGTCGGCTTCGAGGTCAATGGCAAGCCGCAGTTCACCGCCTACTCGTGATTCACTGCGGGTCGGGCATTCACCCATTGCCCGGCCCGCTCTTCTGCAAGGGAAATCAATGCGACTGTTGACGAAGGCGGACATCTTCGCCGCGAACGACCGGAAGACGGAAGACGTGGCCGTGCCGGAGTGGGGCGGCGGCGTGCGGTGCCGTTCGCTCACCTGCAAAGAGCATCGGGAGTTTGCGGCCCGAATCGAGAACGAGAAGGACGACGCGATTATCGCGGCGAATCTCGTCGTCGTGTGCGCGATCGACGACAAGGGCGAGCCGATTTTCACGGCGGCCGACATTCCTCAACTGGTGGAGAAGTCGGCGTCGGCGGTGAAGCGTGTTGCACAGGCGGCCATGAAGCTTAACGCGCTCAACAAGGACGCGGCCGAGGACGCCGAAAAAAAATCCTGAGCGATCCTGACCTCGAGTTCAGGATCGAACTCTCTTACCGCTTCGGAATGCTACTGAGCGAACTGGAAGAGCGGATGACCACGGCCGACTACATGCTCTACGTCGCGGCCGAGGCGCTCAACCCCCGCGGCGAGCAGCGCGACGACCTGCGCATGGGCATCCTCGCGGCGGCCGTCAGCAACCCCTACCGCGGCAAGAACTCCCGCCCCTTCAAGCCGGCCGACTTCATCCCCAAGTTCGGGGCGCGGCGGCAAGACCCGCGGCGGCTGAAGGCTGAGTTCAAAGCCTACACGCTCGCCCTCGGCGGGACCGTGACGGAGGCCCGCCATGTCAACTAACATCGGCAACCTCTCGGTTCAGGTGACTGGATCGACGACGGGACTGTCTCAGGCGCTGAAGCGGGGCGAGCACGACATCAAGTCTTTCGGAAAGAAGTCGGAATCGATCCTGGCCCGCACGTTCAAGGGGGCCGGCGGGAAGATGATGGGCGGCCTGTCGCTCGGGGCGGGCGGGCTCACGGCCGGGCTCGGGATGCTGGGGCCGATGGGTGCCGGGCTTGCGGGCGGCATCATGGGCGGGTTTTCAATCACCAGCTTCCTGACGGATTCCATCAAGATCGCGGCCGAAATGGAGGACGTCGCGGCCAGCTTTCAGACGATGCTCGGCGATGCCGCGACGGGCGAGGCGCTGTTCAAGGAAATCGAGAGCGCGTCCGACGATATGCGGATGAACATTCGGGCCACGTCGGAGGCCGCGAAGGATTTGTTTTCCGCCGACTTGGAGGCTGACCAGATCGTTCCCGCGCTGCGGATGCTCGGCGACCTGGCGATGGGGAACGAGGAGAAGCTGAAGGGGCTGGCGTCGGCCTATGGTCGTGTGATCGACACCGGCGAGGTGGGCGGCAAGACGCTCAAGGCGTTCGCCGCGCAGGGCGTTTTCCTGACCGGCGACCTCGCCAAGCAACTCGGCGTCAGCACGACCGAGTTGAAGTTCATGCTGGAGGAGGGACGGGTCTCGGTCAAGGACTTCCAGCAAGCCTTGATAACGGCGACGTCCGAGGGCGGCAAATTTTTCGGCGCAACGGAACGACGGGCACAAACCCTCGCCGGCCGGTTCGACATGCTCAAGAACGCCTGGGACGACTTCCGGTGGGACTTGGGCCAGATGATTATTGACGAGTTCGGGCTCAAGGACTTTGTGACGAACCTGACGGACTCGCTCCGCTTCGGACAGGACAACCTTGAAGCGATTCGCCCGCTGGTCAAGGAGATCGCGGCGGCGTTCAAGGAGGCCGGAAAAGCGGCCTTCCAGATGGGCATGACGATGGTTCGCACGCTGGCGCAGACGATGGACATGCTCGACGAACTGGGGCGAACCGGCGAGGGCGACTCCCACTTCAGCCTCACCGGCGCGGCCCGCGACCAAGTGAGGGCGTGGTCGTGGGTCAACAGACAACTTGGCGGCGGCAAGGAGAGCGAGAACGCCGGGACGTGGGAAAAGAACTTCGGGCTCTTCGAGGCCCAGATGCGAAAGATTTTCGACATCGAGGCGCCGCAGGCCAGCTACCTCGACAAGGTTTGGGATATGTTCGGCCGCGCCGGCAAGGAAGCCGAGAAGATGGCGAACGAATTCAAGCTCGCGTCCGACAAGTTGCGGGCGGCGGACATCAAGCGGGTGGAAGACATCAACAGCCGTTTCGATGTGGTCGGGGCCCTGAAAAAAGACGTGCTCGACCTCGCCGCGGTCGCGGGCCGGGGCGGCTTCTTCCGGCAGGGCGGGGCCGACTTGCTCGAATTCCAGATCGGTGAAATGTTCAAGCAGGCCGAGGGGGCGATGGGCGCCGGCCGCCCGCAGCTCGCCGGGGCCGCCCTGAAAGATTCCGCCGAGGCCGTGTCCGCGATCACTCAACAGAACGTCGGCCGCGAGAACGCACAAGAGCGGGTTGCCAACTTTCTCGCCGCGGCCAATGAGCAGCGGAAGATTCTTCTCGACGTGAATCGCGAGATTGCCCGCGAGCTGCAGAAGAAGGGCTTCCTCATCGACGACAAGAATATGCCCGAGTAATACATGGCGACCGTAACCGCGATCTATCGAGTCCCCGATGGCCTGACCGGCGGCCTGTCCGTGCAGGATACAGCCGGCTTCACGGCCACGCACGTTTACCAAGTCGAGTTCGACGACTTCAACTCGTCGATCGTCGCCGCGATCACGGCCAGCAATTCCGGCAGCATCCCGTCGGATGAAGTCTCGCGCATTCCGTTCTACGGCGAGAGCAACGAAGAAGACCCGCGGTCGCGAGTGATCCAGAAGACCGGCGAGCCGGTCGACGGGGACGCATCGGTATGGCGAGTCACCGTCAGCTACGCCTATCCCCAGATCAACGCCGAAGCGCCGGGCAGTCCGCCCGCGCCATCTGACCCGGAAACCGGGGCCGGGAGCGAAGGCGGTGGAAGCGGCGGCGGCGGGGCGATCCCCGCAGTCATCCCGACGCAGCAAAGGAGTCGGGGCAGTTGGAGCCGGCAAAAGGCCTGGGAGAAGGACCGAAACGGCTTGCTCGTCAAGAACAGCGCCGGCGACCCGTTCGACCCGCCCATCACGACTGAGGAAAATCTCGCTGAGTGGACGTTCGTTCGCTCGCAGACTTCCGTCTCCGAAGTGTGGTTCGATGACTTCGCCAACGCGGTGAACGCCTTCCCGTTCACCATCGGCGACCAGGAGTACGACGCCGACACGCTGCGGGTGTCGAAGCTCACTTACAACGAGATTCCGGCGACCGAGAACACGCCGGTTTATTACCAAGTGACCATTGTCATTTCGCAAGACCCTCTGGGTTGGAACCCGGCCCCACTCGACCGCGGCTTCCGCAAGCTGGTCGACGGTGAGCGACGAAAGATCATCGACAAGGGCTCGGGGATGCCGGTCGCGACCCCGGCACTACTCGACGGCACGGGCGGCGAGCTCGCCGTAGGCGGCACGCCGGTCTACCTCGACGGCGAGGCACCGTCCACGTTCGGCCCGTTCATCCTGCACAAGCGAATGGACTTCGACTGGCTGGCCCTCGATTGCTAATGCAAGCATCGCACCTACTCACCGACACCGACTTCAAGCGAGTGGCCCGCGCCACTCGCCGCGTCGAACAACAGCTCATCGGCGACCGGGGCGACTCTCGCCGCGTGCCCGCCGAAGGGAACGCCGTCCAGGTTCTGCAGATCCAGGCCGGCGACCCCGACGACTTCGGCTACCCGGCGCGTATTCAGCAGTGGGACGACTCCGACGGCACGTTCAGCGACCTCGACACGACGGAGGTTCGCATAGCCGACCCGATCGGGTCCGGGTTTGCAGTCGGCGACTACATACCGCACGCACGCTTTGTGGGATTCAATGGCGACGGAGTTGGCTGCTTCGTGTCCAGCGTGGGCAGCGTGGGCGGGGGGCTGAGTAGCGGCACGTCGACGTCCAGTGGCGCGGCAGTCTACTCGTCCACTTATCAGGACGTGACTGGGCCGGGCTACGGCTACATCGTGAGCGAATACGACACTGTCGTCTACGACACGGACAATTATTACAACGCCGCCGAAAACCGCTTCGAGATCACCGAGGCGGGCTACTACCTGATCGGGGCCAGCCGAGGCTGCTCCTTCGTCCCGCCATTCGGAACGGACCTGACCGGGGGCCTGGTCCTGATCCGTAATGGCTACGACGAGGGCGGCGGGTACGAGTTCAACGGCGACAAGCTCGCCTCTGGACCGACTGCTTATTCCGGCGGCATCGCCCACGTCAACGTAGTCGCCTACTTGGAGGAGGGCGACTACGTCCACTGTGGCCTGTTCGTCCCGGCGTCGAATGAGATCCGGTGGGAGGCGTCCGGTCACGACCCCACCCCGCCCTCCAGCGGCAACCCCAAGCAGTTCTGGATTCACCGGCTCAGCGGCGGCCCGCAGGGTCCGCAAGGTCCGCAAGGCGAGTCGGGCGAACTAACAGTCGGCGGCACGAACAACGGCGAAATCCTCATCAACAACGGCGGTGTCGTCGGCGGCACGACCACCATTGACGGCGGCACATGGTAGGAGCGGCGGCATGTGGGAAGACACTGAAATCGGCCTCGACTGCGGGGAGTGGGAATGACCACGCTTAAGTTAAGAGGCGGCCTGGAGGCGACCGCCCCGACCGGGGCCGCGCGCGAGCTGCTGACCACCACCGACACGCTCAAGTTGCTGGTGGGCAACGGGTCGATCAACACCCACGTCGGCGGGTTCGACCGCGTTGCGAAGACCGGGGCCTACACCGTCGTCGCCACCGACCGCTCGAAAATCATCGACTGCACGGCGAACACGTTCACGGTCAGCGTGACGGCCGCGGCCACGTTGAAGTCGGGGTTCTGCTTCGGCGTCTTCAACAGCGGGAGCGGCACGATCACCGTCGACGCCGACGGCTCGGAAACCTTCCGCGATCCCGACGGGGCGCACACCACGCTGACCTTGACTCAAGGGATGGGCGTGCTGATCGAGTGCGACGGGACGAACTTCGCGGTGATCGCGAGTAACAGCGGGGGCGGTTCGGGCGGGCTCTCCGACGGCGACTACGGCGACGTGACGGTCTCAGGAACCGGGACGATCATCACCATCGACGACGAGGCCGTGACCTACGCCAAGATGCAAAACGTCTCGGCCACGGACAAGATTCTTGGGCGGGTGACTGCGGGCGCCGGCGACGTGGAGGAAATCACCTTCACCGACCAGGCCCAGCAGCTCGCCGACGACACCAGCTTCGCGGACATGCGGACAACGCTGGGGCTGGGCACCGGAGACAGTCCACAATTCACGGCGGTGAACCTCGGCCACGCCAGCGACACGACCATAACGCGGGTGTCCGCGGGGGTGATCGCCGTCGAGGGGGCAACGGTCTACACGCAGGGCGGGGCATTGGGCACGCCCGCCAGCGGGACGCTCACGAACTGCACGGGCCTGCCGACCGCGGGGCTGGTGGACGACGCGGTGACCTACGCCAAGATCCAGAACGTGTCCGCCACGGACCGGCTACTCGGACGCGACACGGCCGGGGCCGGCAACATCGAGGAACTCACCGTCGGCGGCGGGATCGAGTTTACCGGCAGCGGCGGCATCCAGACGGGGGCCTTCACGGGGGACGCGACGAAGGCCGCGGGCGGCACGGCGACGACGGTCGTCTCGGCAAGTAAGTCGTTCGCCTTCACCGGCGACGTGTCCGATACGCTACTCGCCGATCAGAACGACTACAACCCGACCGGACTCGCCGACGCCTCGGTCCTGCGCCTCACACCCTCAGGCGCTACCCGCACGCTGACGGGACTCGCGGGCGGGGCGGACGGGCGGATCATCACGATTATCAATGTCAGCACATCGCAAGAGTTGGTCTTAGCCCTTGACAGCGCGAGCAGCACGGCCGCGAACCGCTTCCGCTTTCCAGGCAGCGCCAGCCTAACGCTGTCGCCGTCCGCGTGCGCCCCGCTGATTTACGACGCAACCACGTCCCGCTGGCGGCTCGTCGGGCCGAACGCGGTCAGCCAGCTCGGGCCGAACGACCTCCTCGGAAACCCGACCGGAAGCTCCGGCGCTGGCGTGTCTGTCGGCCTGGGCACCGGCCTGGCCATGTCGGGCGGCGATCTGGTCATCAGCAACGGCGCGATCACCTACGCGAAAATGCAGGACGTGAGCGCGGCGAGTCGGCTGATCGGGCGGGGCGATTCGGGCTCCGGCGACCCGGAAGAGCTCACGCTCGGCTCCGGCCTGACGATGACCGGCACGACGCTCAGCAGTGACGGCGTGGCCGACAACGGCGTCACGGACGCCAAGCTCCGCGACTCGGCGGCCCTCTCGGTCATCGGCCGGAGCGCCAACAGCACGGGCGACCCCGGCGACATTGCCGCAGGCTCGGACGGGCATGTCCTGCGGCGGTCGGGCACGACGCTCGGGTTCGGGACGGTCGCGACGGCGGGCATCGCCGACGCCGCCGTGACCCTCGCCAAAATCCAAGACGCCACGAACACGAAGCGGGTTATCGGGCGGAACTCGATCGGCTCGGGCGACTTCGAGGAAGTCACGGTTTCCCAGCTCCTCGATTGGGCGGCGGTGCTCGGGGCCGCACAGGGCGACATCCTCTACCGCGACTCGACGGGCTGGGCGGTCTTGGCCGCGGGCACGTCGGGGCGGTTCCTCAAGACGCAGGGGGCCTCGGCCAACCCGACCTGGGCGGACGCCTTCACGGCCGCGACCCAAGCGGAGCAAGAAACGGGGTCGAGCACGACGGCCCCGGTTACGCCCGGCCGCCAGCAGTACCACGCCAGCGCCGCGAAAGCCTGGGTCCGGTTCAACGGCTCCGGCGTGGTCTCGATCAACGCGAGCTACAACGTCTCGTCCATCACGGACAACGGGGCCGGTGACTGGACGGTGAACTTCACGACCGCGTTCTCCTCAACGAACTACTGCGGCATCGTCAGCGGCGGCGGCGACAACGCCCCCGGCACGAACTACGAGAACATCCACGACGGCGCCACGGCCTCGCCCACAACTTCCGCCTTCCGCATCAGCGGCACGAAGCAGTCCGGCGGCTCGCCGACCGCGAGCGACTTCAGCCGCGTCCACGCGGCCTTCTTCGGAGATCAGTGATATGCACCTGGCACTTGCGCGGTCCGATGGCGGCGTTTCGATCATGGCACTTCTCGAAGGCTCCGACCCGGCACAGGAAGTCGCCAAGTGGGAGGGCGTATCCGGCGGGATCAAGGCAACCCGGACGGAGCCCGTCGATGCGTCCGCCCTGCCCAGCCGCCGCTTCCGCCTGGCATGGAAGATGGGCGCGGCCGGCGTCGAAGTGGACCTCGCCGCGGCGCGAGGCGTCGTCCTGTCCGACCTTCGCGCCGAACGCAACCGCCGGCTCGACGACTCCGAGCGTCTGATGAGTCGCGCCAACGAAATTGGCACCCCGTCCGACCAGAAGGCCGTCCGCGACTACCGGCAGGCCCTGCGCGACTTGCCCGCGAAGGAAGCGGTACGCATCGAGGCCATGACGGTTGCCGAGTTGGAAGCCTACGCCCCCGCGTGGCCGACGCCCGCGTGAGATTGGGACCGTATCGATAGGAACCTTGCCCGCATTCCCGCCTTCCCCCGTTCCCCTGCGCCCCCTCTCCGGTTGCAATGAACCCGTGTGTTTTCCAGGGCAACACGCCGCCCGCGATTGCCCGGTTAGGACCGTGACGCTCTCGCCGCCGTCCGGTGAAATGCGGTATGGCCTACGGCCCGCCCCCGCCGAGAGAAGACCCGTGCGGAATTGGCTCGCGAGAAACCGGAAAGACATCGCGGTCTGTGCCGCCGTCGCTGCCGGTGCCGTCGCCGTCTGGGCCCTCCTCATCGGTCGGCTCTACTTCGACTGGCAACCCCACCCGATCGGAGGCTGACGTGAGCCGCGCGATTGGATCATGGGCGGGCCGGTTCGAGACGGTCCGCACGGACAAGCGGGGAATCCGCACCTACGTTCCGCACGCGACCGACCCGCTGCGGTACACGTCCACCGACGGCAAGACGTACACGCTCAAGCTGCTGATGGACACGGACGGCGCGACAATCCCCCGGCCGTTTGGAATTATCCCCGGCCTGTCGAAATGGGATTGGCCCGAAGCGGCGATCCTGCACGATGCGCTCTGGGAGGCCCGGTATAGCGGCGTGCTCCGCGTGAGCTTCTGGCGGTCCAACCGGCTGATGCAAGAGGCCATCGTCTCGCTCGGCTGGAGTCGGCCGCTGGCCTCGCTCGTCTTCTGGCTCGTCACGCTTACCGGCTGGTGGTTCTGGATCAGCGGCGAGCGGGGAGTCGAAGAGTGAACCGCAAGGCCCGGCGAGCGCAGGCAAAGGAACGGCGGCGGCTGATGAAGTCGATTCGCCAACTGCAGAAGGCGTTCAAGTGAAGACCTGCGAAGCCTGCGGCCTGAAGATCCCCGCGGGGCGAGTCAAGGCACTCCCCCACACCCGCCGCTGCGTGCGCTGCAGCGACGAGAAGGCGAAGACTGTCGACGAGATTCCCGTTGCTCTCGCGGACGATGGCGACGTGAAAGGCTCCGCTTCGGCCGTGGAGGAGTAACGCCCGTGAAGACGATCCTCGCACTGCTGCTGGCCGGGGCCCCGCTCCTCGCCGACCCGCCCGCGATCAAGTTGCCCAAAGAGGTCCACGGCGAGCCGGGCGACTGGATCATCGTGACGGCGGATACTCCTGGGAAGCACGTCCGCTGGGTGGGCATGACGCCCGGCCTGCGCGTGTTCCCGCCGCACTTACTGAAGGACTCCCATTCGGCGGTTGTGGTCAGCGGCAAGCCGGGACGGTTCAAACTGCTCGCCTATACCGCGGCCGGCGACGAGCCGAGCGACCCGGCGGTTGTGACCGTCGTCGTAGAAGGCGAAACGCCGGTGCCGCCCGATCCGGGGCCGGGACCAGGGCCGAAGCCGCCCACGCCCCCGGTTGACCCGTTCACGGCGAAGGTCCAAGCGGCCCTCGCGTCCGACCCCGGCACCAGTGCCGACAAGGCGAAGCACGCCGCGGCGTTGGCAGGCTTTTACTCCGCGATGGCGAAGCACGTTGAATCCGATGCCGCCGCGACCGTCGGCGACTTGCTCTCCGACTACCGCGCCGCGATCCCGTCCGTGCTGCCGGAAGGGGCCATCCCCGCGACCCGCAAACTCTGCGGCTCCGAAGTCGCGGCCGTCGTCGGCGACGACGCGGAGCGGAAGATCGACAAAGGGCTGAAGGATCAGCTCGTCGGACTGTTTACGAAGCTCTCGAAAGCCCTTGAGGTGAAGTGATGGACCTGACCACGCGCGAAGGCTGGAAGGCATTCCTCAAGGCGAACGCCCCGCAGTTCATCTTGTGGCTCTGCATGGTGCTGTTCGCCTTGCTCCGCTGGGCGTGGACCGGGGAGAGGCAGCCGCTCCCGGAGCCGCCCGTTCCGGTGTTCGAGTTGGTTATCTCGGACGACCTGCCGGCCGACGTCGCGGAAGAACTCGAGAAACGAAAGGTCAAGGTGCGACGAACCGGCTGGCGAAGCCCAACGCCCGAAGAGCAAGCGGCCACGCTGCGGATTCTTCAGGCGCCGAAGTTCGCCGGCACCGAGGCGGGGCAAGAGGTCATCGCCGACGCGGACGCTCCATTGTGGAAGCTGGCGTACAAAGGTCGCGGCAAGCCCATTCCGATCCGCGATCAGGGGCAGGTGGGAAGCTGTGTCTCGTTCGGCTTCGCCGGGGCTGTCAAATACACGATGGCTGCGCAAGCTGCTCTCGGCAAAGAGCGTCAGGAGCTCCCGGACATCGCTCAAGAGGTCATCTACGCCGGCAGTCGGGTCGAGGTTAACGGCGGAAGGGTTCCGTTCTCCGGCGACGGCTCGACCGGGGCCTGGGGCGCTAAATGGTTGGAGACCGTCGGCGGTGCGCTCGAGCGGAAGCAGTACGGCAGCATCGACCTGTCGGCTTACTCTGTCCAACGCGCCAAGCAGTGGGGCGACCGCGGCGTACCGGACGAGCTCGAGCCGGAAGCCAAGAAACATCAAGCCCGATGCACGTTGGTCGCGAATGCCGAAGAGGCACGCAAGGCCCTCTCGCAAGGCTACGCAATCTCAGTCTGCTCTAACCAGGGGTTTGCCAATACGCGAGACAGCGAAGGGTTCGCGAGGGCTCAAGGTAGCTGGGCCCACTGTATGCTCATCGCCGGCTACCGCGCTGACAGGCCCGGCTTCCTCATCGTCAACTCCTGGGGCGCCGGCTGGATCTCCGGGCCAAAGGGGAAATACGACGACATCCCCGACGGCTCGTTCTGGGCCGAAGCGTCCGTCGTCGACCGGATGCTCAAGCAGCAAGACTCTTACGCCGTGGCGAACGCAGCCGGCTTCAAGCGCCGCAAGATCGCCCCTTCCGACTGGATCGTATCCGCCCCCGCACAACGGCGATTCGACGGGCTCTTCGCCCTCGCGCCCTAACGCACACCCATACCACGGAGTTCTGTCCCATGAAGTTCCTAGTCGCGGCGGTTCTCGTCGCAACCGCCTTCCCTGCCCTCGCCGACGAGTGCGACGAGTGCCGGGCGAAGGCGGCCCTGTCGCTGGCGAAGGCGAGCCGTGAGCGGAAGTCGCTCGCCACGAAGAAAGCGGGCATCGAAGAGACCAGCACGCCGAAGGCGAAGGGTTGTCCGGTGTGCGGCCCGGCCTGCGATTGCCGGGACTGCGATTGTGATGCGGGCAGTTACAACGGGCGGTGCGATGCCGCTCCGAAACGCCCGGTGATCACCGGGACCCGACCTAATCCTTTGGGTTCGGCGCAACCCTTTTCGCTGCCGGTGATTGTGCCGGACCTGTCAAAAACACGACCGTTTTATGCACAGAAATATGCACAGCCGCAAATGTATTACTCGCCAATGAGTTACGGCGGATTCGGCCGGCAGGTGATTACTGGGACCGAATGCGTCGGCGGCGGGTGAGGCTGAGCCACGCCCGCCGTGTGCGGGTCCGATTCGAGAGGTGTGCCATGCGATCGATCCTCGCCGTGCTGCTGCTCGCCCCGTGCGTCCTTGCCGCCCCCGCCCTCAAAGCCGACCGCGCGGAATGCAAGTGCGGGGACGGCTGCGCTTGCCGCGACGGGCGGGTCGATGCTGGTTGCACCTGCCCGAAAGGACAGTGCCGGTGCGCCGACGTGGCGATCGACAACGAAGACTGGTGCGGCGTCTGCCCGACCGATGCACACTGGTTTGGCTGCACCTTCGAGCAAGCGGAGGGCAACCGCCTGGCGTGCGACGTGTACCGCCGGACGATTTACAGACTCAGGAACGACAACGCGATCACGCAAGAAGCATGGGCCGCGATGGACTTCCGGTGCGACTGCACGACCCGGATGTGGACTTCGCTCGCCGCGGCCCTGGATTCGGGGCTGACCGGCCCGCAGAGGCGGGCGGCTTTACGGGGCCTGAGAGAACACGTCGGCGACGCCGATTACTACGCCGGACGGATTCACGCGCCCATCCCGCCGGCATTCCAGGGAGGTAGGTAATGCCCGCGAAGCGCAACCCCGAGAAGGAAGCCGCGATCCTCGCCGACGTGCTACTCATTGCCAGCCTGGCGGAGCTCCGCTTCCGAATGCGAGGCGACACGGTAGGCGCGAAAGTCACAAAGATGGCCGCGGCCGACTTGAAAAAGCTGGTTCCGAAGTACCTCGACGCGATCTATGCCCCGAAGCCGACCAAGAGGGCGAAGCGGTGATCCAGACTCGCCAGTTCGCGAACGAAGTCAGCCGCGCCGCCGACGTGCCGCCGGACCTGATCTTCGCCGTCGTGCTGGCGATCATCGAATGCCTCGCGAGGCGCCGGCCGCCGAACCCGGTCGAGGCGGTGTTTGATGAACTGAGGAACAGCCCGGCCCGATTCGAGCGTGCCGCTTGGCTGGCTTGCCGGCGGGAAGGGATTCCCCGACAGAAGCGGCCGGCGGTGATTCAGGCGCTCCGCGACCGCTGCGTCGACCCCGTTCGCGTGGGCTGGGTCTACAACGAGGTCGCGCAGGCCAACGAGGATACGGGGGAGTGGACGCCGTGAGCCGACTGCTGATCCTCTTGCTCGTCGCCTGCCCCGCCATCGCCGCCCCGCGATTGAAGGACAAGCCGGGACCATACAAGCCGAAGACGTGGGTAGACGTGCTGGCGAATGCGCCCGCGACTGATCTGCCGTGGCAGGTCATCGACCAGCACGTCAGAGGCATGGACCGCGAGACGTGGATTGCCATCGGGCAGGAGTTGAGCCGACGGCTGGGCGACAGGGACGAACGGGCGGGGCTAGAGCGAACACAGTCCCTATTCGACTTCGCCGAACATCGGGACGAGTTGACGCCGGCGCACGTCGCCGGACTGCTGTATCACGCGAAATGGTTCGAGGCGATCCGCGGCAAGCGAAAGCCGTTCTTCCCGCCAACATCCTTCTGGCACAGCGGGAGGATCGACGAGTGAGCGACTGGCCCTACTACGTCGTCGCGTTCGGGACGATCATCCTGTCGGTCGTCGTGGCCATCGTCCGCAAGAGGCGGAAGCAATGAAGACGCTGGAATTGATCCCCTCGCACGGCGAGTTTGATGCGCTGGTCACGCGGGTAGTGGACGGGGACACCATCGACTGTGCGCTGCTTGTCCCCATCCGTATCCGTCTCGCGGGCATTCAGACCGCGGAGCGGAACACCGACAAGGGTCAGCTCGTTAAGCGCATGGTGAGCGACCGGCTGACGAAGCAAGTAGTGGGGTTGCAATTGCGAGGCTCGGAGAAGTTCGGGCGGCATCTGGCGGCAATCGCCATGCCGGACGGCGTTGATCTTGGCGAGTGGCTGATCGGGCTGGGGCTGGCCGTGAAGTGGGACGGTAAGGGACCGCGGCCGGTCGGAAGCCTTTCGCCCATCGAAGAGGAAGACTAGGAACCAACCCCCGGCCCTAACCACGGGCCACGCCCCGCGGCCTTCGGGTATGCGAGTACCCGGCCGCGGGGCTTCTTACTCCGGTGGACGGACCGGACGGCCGGGTGCGGTTCAGAGGGGGCCGCCCCGGCCATTTAACCCGATGCGACGAACGGCCCCCGATTCCCAGAACCATCAACTCCACGTCTACACCGACGAGGAGACGGCCGTCATCAAGGCGGTCGACAGGTTCCGCGTCCGGCACCGGCGACTGCCGACAGACTCCGAGGCCTTCGCCCTCTTGCTCTGTCTCGGCTACAGATTGGTTGCCCCTCCGATGGGCCTTCCGAAGAGGACACGATGAACCGGATTGCGCTGGCCGTTCTCCTGACGCTCGCCTTCCTCGCCGTGCAGCTTGTGCCGCTGGCTTCGCAAGAGCCGGGGCCGAAGCCAAGGGAAGTGCGCGATGCCAACGGCGAGCCGGTCTACGATCCCCTCTACTGGACCTACGGCCATGCCTACAAGGTGCAGGTGTTCGTGGGAGAACGATTGGTAGGTCGGGCCGGCGCCGACACCATCGACGAGCTACGCGAGGTGCTGACTCTGCTCGCCATGCGGCACGCCAAGCCGACGCCGCTGCGGGACGAGGACGCGAAGCCGATTCAGCCGCCGCAAGTGACGTTCGCGATCTGGTCGAGCATGGACGGGCGGTGGATCAAGGCGGACGGGCAGTGGATGCCGGAGGGAAAGGCCCATCAGAACGTCGAGGTCAGGGTCGTCGTCGGCTCGATAAGCTGGTGAGCCTTGCCGTGGGAGAGGCGGCGGGGACGGGCCGGGGGCGGAAGCTCCCGGCCTTGTTATTTGTCACGCTCCGACCGGACGACGTAGATGAGCCGGCCGGCGATCGCCCGGTTGAGCAGCAACAGGTACTCGGCCTCTGTGAGCTTGTACCTCTGCTCCAAGTCTGCGAGGAAGCTAAGAAGTTCGT
>DASPKW010000369.1:0-2716 GCA_035627895.1 Tepidisphaeraceae bacterium
GCGGACCCGCGCGGGAACGCGCGGATCCCCCAAGGGCTGATCGAGACCGACATCCTCCTCAAGATGCGGTTCGAACTCGACCAGTACATCAATTTGCGGCCGACGCGGCTGCTGCCGGGCGTGCCCACGCCGCTGGCGAAGGTGGCCCCGAGCGACATCGACATGGTGATCGTGCGGGAGAACACGGAGGGGCTGTACTGTCAGAACGGTGGGTTCCTCTACAAGGACACGCCGCACGAGGTGGCGAACCAGATCGAGGTGACGACGCGGCGGGGCGTGGAGCGGGCGATCCGCTACGCGTTCGAGTACGCGCGGCAGTACGGCCGGAAGAAGGTCACGCTGGTCGCCAAGACCAACGTGCTGCGGTACGCGCACAACTTGTGGATGCGCGCGTTCGAAGAGGTGAAGAAGGAGTACGCGGGCATCGAGACGGACTACCACCACGTCGACGCGTGCTGCATGTACATGGTGGCCAAGCCGAAGGTGTACGACGTGATCGTGACGACGAACATGTTCGGGGACATCATCACGGACCTGGGGGCGGCCATTCAGGGCGGGATGGGGATGGCGGCGAGCGGGAATTTGAATCCGACGCGGACGTACGCGAGCATGTTCGAGCCGGTGCACGGGAGCGCGCCGGACATCGCGGGCAAGGGGTACGCCAACCCGATCGCGACGTTTTTGAGCGTGGCGATGATGCTGGACTTTTTGGGCCAGCCCCAGGCCGCGGCGGCGGTGAACCAGGCCTGCCGGGAGGTGGTGGCGGACCGGGCGAACCACACGCGCGATTTGGGCGGGACGGCGAGCACGCGGCAGGTGGGGGACGCGGTGGTGGCGAAGATCGGGTAGGCGTAGACGGCCGATCGGCGGACGACTATCGTAACCGCCATGGGCCTGCCTCAACCCGTGAAGCTGTACACGCCGGCGGAGTACTACGCGCTGGAGCGCGCTGCCACGTACAAGAGCGACTACTACAAGGGTGAGATCTTCGCGATGGCCGGCGGCACGGCCGTCCATAGTCTGATCACGGCGAACGTTACGCGCGAACTGGGCAATGGGTTGAAGGGCCGCCCGTGCGCGGCGTACGAGTCGAACTTGCGAATCAGGGTGAAGGCGACGGGCCTGCGGACGTATCCCGACGCGAGCGTGTACTGCGGCCCGCTCGAGTTCGACCCGGACGACTCGGGCGTCCAGACCGCGATGAACCCGACCGTCGTTTTTGAGGTGCTGTCGGAATCGACGGAGGCGTACGACCGCGGGTTTAAGGCCGAGAACTACCGACTGATCGAGTCGCTCAAGGCGTACGTGCTGGTCTCGCAGAAGTCGCCGCACGTCGAGGTGTACGAGCGGCAGGCGGACGGGTCGTGGAACCTCCGCGAGTACAAGCGGCTCGAGGATTCGGCGCCGATCCCGGCGACGGGCGTCTCGCTCCCGTTGGCCGAGGTTTATGCCCGGGTCGAATTCCCTCCGCCCGCGTTCCCCCGGGACGGGAGTGGGACCCCGCCGCCCACGTGATCGAAGCGCCACTCCGGATGCCCACCCCCGACTTCATCCTCGAACTCCGCAAACAGATCGGCCCCGCGACCCTCTGCCTGCCCGGTGTTTGCGCCGTCGTCATCAACTCCGCGGGCCAAGTCCTCCTCCAACTCCGCGGCGACCTCAAACGTTGGGGCCTGCTCGGTGGGATCCTCGAGCCGGGCGAAGAGCCGGCGGACGGCGTCGCCCGCGAGGTCTTCGAGGAGGCGGGGGTCCGCGTCGAGCCGGAGCGGATCACCGGGGTGTACACGACGCCCGTGCTCACCTACCCGAACGGCGACCGGGCGCAGTACACGATCACCACGTTTCGGTGCCGGCCGATGCCGGACGGGCAGGCGCCGCGCGTGAACGACGACGAGTCGCTGGACGTGCGGTACTTCGACCCGGCGGATTTGCCGGCCGACCTGCACGCGGCACACGTGGACCGTCTGAAGCACGCGCTGTCCGGCGACCCGGCGGCGTATTTCAAGCGGCGGGGGTAGTCGTATTGTGATCGAGTACGTCGGGGGCGACCCCCGGATGCGAACGGCGAAGGACGCATGAACCGCGCGTACTACTCCGACACGGTCGACGGCTTTCTCGCCGCGGACGCCGATGGCGTGATCGGTGCGCTGGCCGTCGGACACAAGTTCACGCTCGACCCGGCACAGACCGATGCGTGGCGTGCGCAGGTCGACACCCTCCGAAGGGTGCTAGCCGACCACCGTGGGTGTGGCGCGACGGTCGGGTTCGAGTACGCGATCCCGCGCCTCGGGAAGCGCATCGACGTCGTATTGGTCCTCGGGCCGGTCGTGTTCGTGCTGGAATTCAAGGTCGGTGAGCGGACGTTTGCGGCCCACGCGATTGACCAGGTGTGGGATTACGCGCTGGACCTGAAGAACTTCCACGAGTCGAGTCATGCGGCCGCAATTGCGCCGATCTTGATCGCGACGGCGGCAAAGGCGCCGACGGACGCCGAGATCGCCGGCGCGCCGGACGGCCTGCTCCACCCGGTTCGCGCCAGTGCGGAGACGCTCGGCGATGCGATCCGTGCGGTGCTCGCGTACGTCGCGGCCCCGCCCATCGATCCGGCGGCGTGGTCTGCCGGCCGGTATTGCCCGACGCCGACGATCATCGAGGCCGCGACGGCGCTGTACGGTGGGCACGCGGTCACGGAGATCTCTCGCAGCGACGCCAGCGC
>DASPKW010000370.1:0-8533 GCA_035627895.1 Tepidisphaeraceae bacterium
CCCGGAGCAACTTGTGCGACGCGGCGGCCATCGCCTTGGCGACGCCCGACAGGATCTGCTCGACCAGCGCCGGGGCCGCGCCGGGGACCGTGCCCGCCGCGACGGTCGAGGCGTACAAATCGGGCGGGAGCGAGGCGAGCGTGTCGCGGCCGCGCAACAGCAGGGCGAGCGCGGCGACGGACAGGCCGGTCCTCTTCTTCGCTCCCAGGAGTTGGCGGAGGCGCGCCAGCGCCCGGCCGACGCGCTTCTTGGCGCCGTCGCGCGAGATGCCGAGGCGGTCGGCCATCTGCGGGAGGGTCAGACCCTCGTAGAAGTGCATCATCAGCGCCTGGCGGTCGCGCTCGGCGAGGTGCGCCAGGCCGTCGTCCAGGGCCTGCTGCAGGCGCGGGTCGATGCGGTCGGCCGGGTCGGCCGGGCCGGGGTCGATGATCCGCTCTTTGGCCTGCTCGCGCGCGACCGACTGGCGGCGCTGGAACCGGCCCTCGGACTTGCGGACGTCTTTCAGGACGAACCGCGTCGTGTTGAACAGCCACCCCGCGACGCGCGTCTGGTCGGACAATGTCGCGGCCCGGCGCGCCAGCAGCACGAACACCGCCTGGCTCGCGTCCTCGGCCAAATGTTTGTCCCGGAGCGCCCGACGACACATCGCGTAGACCCACGGCAGATGCTTGGCGGTCAAATCGGCGAACGCGGCCTGCGAGGCGTGGTCGACGTACCGGCGGAGCAGGCGCATGTCGTCGGCGTGAGCGTCGGCGCGGGCGTCGGCGTCGAAGCTTTCGCGCGCGGCGACGCCGACGGACGCCTCGCGATAGCTCGACGTCGCGCTGCCGACGAATTCGGCTTGAAAGGGGGGTGGGGTCATCCGTGGTGCTGATCTGCGAGGCCCGAGAGCGGCGGCCCTCGTCCGTGAGGACCGGGGGAGACGCGTTTAGCGCTGGCAGGCGCGCGTCACTCTCGCGCCCAAACTGACCGGCCGACGCCGTTATCAACGATGCGGAGGGGCGGATTGTTCCGGCCCCGGGGCGCAACGTCTCCCCATAAAGGATATGGACGAGATTAGGCGGAGCGGAGACGGCGGGCGGAGGAAATTCCCGGGCGGCGCGTAAATCGAGGCGCGTCCGAACGTTCGGACGCGCCTAGCGGGCATGATTCGATTGTGACCGGCGGAAACCGAGTTCGTGGTGAATACGTGCGCGGGTCACTGATCCGACGGGCGCTCGACCAGCGCTCAAGTCAGGTTGCCCTTGTTGGCCTGGTCCGCCAGGGTTCCCAAGCCGGGGGCCTGGCTGTTCAGGCGGTTGAGGGCGGCGGGGGATTCGGTGCCCGGGGCGACGCCGTTTTCCTCGCCCCGGCTGCCGGTGCGCAGGCGTTCCAGGTCCATCGGGCGCTCGAACCGCCTGACGGACTCGCGCGACGCCGCCACCGCCGAGCCCGGCCGCGTCTTGGTGAACAGGGCGTTGGCGATTGAGAACAGGCCCAGGCCGACGAGGGTGGCGCGGACCTCGGTGGGCTCTTCGTCCATGACGGCGGCGGCGGCGACGAGGGTCGCGCCGAGCAGGCCGTCGGCCGCGAGGTGGGCCTTCATCGGCATGACGCGGATTAGGCCGCCCTCGTAGTTCGTCAGCATGCTTTGGCCGGCGACCATACAGGCCGCCCCGTCCATGAGGTTCGTCACCTGGTCGCTCCACCCGAGGCTGCGCGGGAGGATCGGGAGCATGAGGGCGGTGGCGTAGTCTTCGACGGCGTGAAACTTGGTGGAGATGAATCGCATCGGGGGTCCCTCGTGAATGTCGTGGCGGACAAATGCGCAGGGTCGTCGTGGTGGCGTCGCGCGTCCACTCACCGGTGGGCCAGCCGACCGTGGCCGTGGTCGGCGGCGGTGCTCGGGCGGCGGGCGGTCAGCAGCGCGGCGCCGATCTCGAGCAGGCCGAACGTGACGTGCGGCCAGACGATGCGGTCGGCGAACCCGAACAGCCACGGGGAGGCTGCAAGGAGAATGCCGCCCACGACGTCGATGGCCAGGTGGGTGGGGAGCGGGATGACGCGGTACGCGCCCAGCTCATAGTCGGTGAGCAGGCTGTACAGGATCACGCCGGCCCCGAGGACGACGGGGACCATGGTCGCGGCCCGGTCGTCGGAAAAACCGATGATCCAGGGGGCGGCGATCAGCAGGACGCCCATCAGGTAATCGAGGATGCCGTGGGTGCGGGAGGGGATCATGGCGGGTGGCTCCAAGGTGGGAGACGTTGCGCCGCCGGCGGCGCGACCCGCGCGGGTCGCCGGCCCCGGCCGGACGTGCCGGTCGGTCTAACAACCGGAGTGCCGCCCGAGCGGGGGGTGGGAGAAGGATGACGGGGGGTCAGGGAAGGGGTGGGCGCGCGCCGTGGCGGACGTCAGGTGGATCACGGGTTTCCGGCTCCCGCGGCACCGGTCCGACTCCGCCGCGGTCGGCGTGGTGACGGATCGGCGGCGAGGCGTCGCATCGGACTACCGCTGTTCCGGCGGGACCGGAACCGCAATCGGCTTGTACGGCGCGGGCGGCGCCTTGTCGGCTGGGGTGACGCCCTCGATCGGCCGCGTGGCAGGCAGCACGACCGGCGTTCCCGTCTTGGCCAGGTGCAGGGCCTGCGCGCCGCTGACCGCCTGGCGCGAGTAGTCGATCGACTCCGCGAGGACCCGCGCGGCCTCCTGGGCGGCGTGGAAGCCCATCGAGTTTTCGCTGGCGATGAAGTCGAGCCGCCATTGAGCCTTGCGCTGCAGTTCGAGCACCGGCTTAAGTTGGTCGAGCGTGACGCCCGCCTGCCGGGCGGCCTTGATCGCGTCGAGCATGTCGATCAGCGCGACGCTCGACCGGTTGATCAGCGTGTGCGTCCGGTTCTGGATCGTCTGGGCGCGGTCGGTCAGCTCCTTCTCGCTGGTCGGGTGGCAGACCTGGCACGAGCGGTTGACCATGAGGAGCGGGCTGCGGACCTGGTGGTCGCTGACCTTCATCGCGCCCTCGCGGACGTACGGCATGTGGCAGTCGGAGCACGACACGCCAGCCTTGCCGTGCGTGCCCTGGCTCCAGAGCTCGAACTCGGGGTGCTGGGCCTTGATCAGTTCGGCCCCGGTTTCGCCGTGCTTGTAGTCGTAGAACCGCTCGCCGGTGTCCTTGAATTTGAACTTGTCGTAGTTGCTTTCGATCTGCTCGACCTTGAGCCCGTCGCCCCACGGGAAGAAGAGGGTCTCGCGGGTCGCGCAGTAGTATTCGACGTGGCACTGGCCGCAGACGAACGACCGCATTTCCTGGCGCGTGGCGTCCACGTTGGGGTCGTACGGCTTGGCCCTGCTGCCCTTACGCCACCGCTCGATCGAGGGGATGTGGGGGGTGGGCTCCTTGCTGCTCGCGAGCGCGCGGATGCCGTTGACGAACCCGGGGCGGGTGACGCGGAGCTCCATCGACGCGGGCGCGTGGCAGTCGATGCAGGATACCGGGTGGGCCTGGCCGGCGTGGGCGGCGATTGCCTCGCGCGTGGTCGGGGCGGTTCCGGTGGTCGACGCGCTCGCCTTCGGGGTCGCTTGAGGCTCCCCCTTCGGGTCGCGGCTAAACGGGGTGTTCGTGTCGGGGGTGCCGTCGGGCGTCTTCATCAGCTCGGCGTGCGCCTGCGCGTAGCTCATCTTGCTCATGTGCTCGAACCCACGCTGGACGGCCGGCCAGTTGAAGTCGTGCGGGCCCGAGTCGGCGAGCGACTTGCCCTCCGCTTCGAGCCCGACGCGCCGCCAGGTCGTCGTCATCGACGCGTGGCAGTGCAGGCACGCGCCGCCCTGGGGCTTTTGCGCCACGCGCTCGGTCTGCTCCTGGTCGTACAGCATGAACGCGTGCCCGCGGCGGTCGCGGAAGTCGATGGCGAACGCGTACCCGGCGTACATCCGCCTCAGCCACGGGTCGCGGTCCAGCCGCTGCTCGGGCATGCCCTCGGACCCGCCGTACCGGGTGCGCTCGTTGTCGGTCGTGCGCTTGTACGAGTCGTACTCGCGGGGCCAGTTCTTGCCCCACTCGGACGGGTCGGTGTGCGACTCGGTCACGTCGACGACGCGGACGAACTGCTGCCTAGCCTCGGCCTTGCGCTGGAACATGTTGACCAGCAGCGCGGTGACGCCGGCGGTCGCCAGGGCGACGAGCAGGACGACGACGGCGAAGAAGACCGGGTGGCGGCGGGGCTTGTCGGCCGGGGCGGGTTTGTCGTCGGACGGTTTGGTGGGTTCGTCTGCCATCGCTTGCTCCTGTCCCGTGCGATGTGTGTTCCTCTGCCGATTCTGACTTCTCGCTTCTCGCTTCTCGCTTCGCGACCCGCCCGCTGAAGCGGGCTCGCCGATGTCACCACCGCGCGCCGTGGCCGATGCCGCGGTGGCACTGGATGCACGAGACCGCGTCCGGGGCCGACGTGCTCCCGTGCACGAGGTTGTCGACGAACTGCTGGTGGCACCGGACGCAGTTGTCCTGGAGGATCTTGTGATTCCCCGGGGTCATCTGGATCGGCTCGTGGAAGTCCATCAGCGTGAACGCCTTGGAGTGCCGCCACCCGTTGTCGGCCTTGGCGATCATCTTGGGGATGAAGTCGTGGGGCAGATGGCACTCGACGCACGTCGCCGACGCGTGGTGTGGGGCCTTCTGCCAGGACGCGTACTGGTCCTGCATGACGTGGCAGTTGGCGCACGCGGCCGGGTCGGTGCTGAAGTAGCTAAAGCCTTTGCCGTAGGTGAAGGTGTAGAGGCCGATCCCGGCGAAGATGCCGAGGATGACCGCCAGCACCTTGGCGGCGCGCGTGAGCAGGCGGCGCTTGCGGCCGCGGCGGCGCGCCCGCGCCGGGGGTGCCGGGGGTACTGTCCCGTTCGTGTTGCCGCTGACCTCGTCGGGCATCGCGTGCCTCCGCGCGGTTGACGCAGGGCGTCATCCTACAACTCGGATCGGCGCGCGCGAGCGCGTTCCGGCGCGAAATCGGCGCGCACGAGATCCAACCACACGAGAGGGGTGCGATTCGATGGGACTCGGGTCGTACGGCGGGGCGGGCGTTTCCGGGAGGGCGAGGCTCCGTCCGAGCCGGTCCCCGTGCCGCGCGGTTTCGTTCTGCCGCAAAGAACGCAAAGGCGCAGAGAACGCAGAGAGGACAGGGTCAGGGCGCGCCACCCCCCAACTGTGCGGGTCCACCCAAAGACCCACCCTCATTCATCTTTGTCTTCTCTGCGCCTTTGCGCCTTTGCGCCTTTGCGTCCTCTGCGATCGATCTCAATGCGCCCGCGCGCCAACGGCTCGGACGGAGCCTCGCCCTCCCACGCGCAATCAAAAATACAAAAAAGCCGAGGCGGGGTCGTGCCTCGGCTTGGCCTGGGACAAGGATCGCTCCGCGATCCGGGGCGTCCCGGCTGTATCGAATTGTCTTGCGCGCCTTACGGCAGGTTCAGCTTCTGGCCGACCTTGATCTGGTCGGCGTTGAGGCCGGGGTTGGCGTCCTTGATCTTGCGGACGGCCGTCGCGTCGCCGTACTGGTTGCGGGCGATCTTGAACAGCGTGTCGCCCTTCTGCACGGTGTACGTGCGGCCGGCGGCGCGGGCCGCGGGGGCGATCGGCTCGGCGGCCGGGGCGACGGTGATCGGGGCGTCCGACACCGGCTGGATCGGGGCCATCGGCTGGATCGGCGTCGCCACGACCGGGGCGACCGGCTCGGTCGGCGGGGCCGTGATGACGGCGGCGTCCTTCTTGGCGCAGCCGACGAGGCCGGCGAGCGTGAGGGTGATCGAGGTCGCGAGGATCTGCTTGGCGGTCATCGCCGGGTCTCCTGTGTGATTGGGGTGGGCCGGGCGTCGTCCTGACGGGTGCCCCGCCGCGGACCGTCCGTGGCCCGAGGCGCGTGAGAGTCTTATCGGACCGCCCCCGCCCGCGGCTTGAGTCGAGTCCGGAGAATTCTTTAAAATTCGTCCGGGCGCGGGGGAAATGGGACGGTGAAATTTGAATCCGCGGAGCGCGACCAAGTAGCTCAACATTCCGATGTCGAGGAAGAGCGTGGCACCGCTGGAATCACGGTGCCCATTGATGTGCAGGAGTGCGATGTAGTCTTCGAGCGCCGTCCCTCAACACCGGAATGTTGAGCTACGTTCCGGATCAGGCACAACGACGTCTCCTACGCGCCACCGCCGCCCCCGCGACCAGCACGAGCACCCCGGCCGCCCCCGGCTCGGGCACCACCGCCCGCACGCCCACGGCGGCCACGAGCTGCGCGATCTGCGGCTCGGCGGCCCCGCCCTGTTCGCCGTTGATCCCCGACAGCGAGAACTCGCGGTCCATGATCCGGTCCTGGTTCGGCAGGTCGATCACGCCGGTGCCCATGAGCGGCGGCAGGCCGTTGGGCTGCACCGACCCGGCCTTGTTGATGTGGTCGAGCGACAACGTGTGTGCGATCTCGTGGGCGAGCGTGCCCTCGATCGCGTAGGTCGAGTAGGTCAGGTCGCCGCTGGTCAGGGCGTTCGACGGGGTCAGCGTGGGCAGGTTGCGGATGTTGTTGGTGAAGATGGAGGCGACGACGGCGCCGATGCCCACGAAGCCGTCGGTGCCGTTCGAGTTGCGGACCGAGCTGGGGGCCGCGACGCCCAGCGCGTTCTGGAACGTCCCGCCGACCGGGCCGGCGTAGGTGCCGATCTGGGCGTAGTAGTACTCCGCGTCGCCGTTCGACGGGGCTTGGCCGATGTTGCCGACGACGAAGTCGATGTTCAGTTCGAACCCGGCGTTGATCGGACTCGCGGGGAGCGTCGCCTTCGTGGGGATGCCCTTATAGTCCCGGTTCAGCTCGGTCATGATCGACGAGATCAGCGTGGGGAGCTGGTCGTCGGTGAAGCCGTACGCGGCGTGGTTGAAGGCGGAGACGGTATCCGTGTACTGGCCGGTCGTGTTCGGCTCGCCGATCGACTTGAAGTCGACGACGATCGTCAGCGCGTGGGCGGGCCGGGGCGCGGCGATGGTGAGGGCCGCCGCGAGCGCGGCCGATACGACACGGGGACGGGGCATTTGCAGGGTTCCTCCACGGACGAGCGGGCCCGCGCCGGACGTTAGCGCGAGGCCGATGTCAGGTACGAGCCCATCACTCTCCGCGTTCAATCTACCCGCGCCCCGGGGCCGGCGTGTAAAAATGCGGCGGCCAATAATCGCATATCCTGCCGCCGGACTCGCTACCCCGCCGACCGGGCTCGGCCGTTGCCGGCGCGGTCGTGCACGTGCACCTGCGGGGTCGCGGTCCGGCCGCCGGTGCCGGTGATGCGGATCGTGCGGTCCGCGCGGGCCTTGCCGGCGGTGAGGTAGCGCGTCAAATCCACGCCCGTCGCGGCCAATGCTTGGAGGAACGCGGCCCGGTCGCGGTGGGCCGCCTGCCGCGCCTCGGCCCGGGCGGCGTCGGCGTGGCGGCGCTCGGCGGCGCGGGCCTCGGCCTGGGCGCGGGCGCGGGTCAGCTCGTCCTCGTGCTCGGCGCTCACCCGGCGGCGCTTGTCCTCGTGCTCGGCCGCCGCCAGCCGGCGCTTGTGCTCCGCGTCCGACGTCTCGGCCTGCCGGCGCTCCTCGGCCCGCTCGACCTCGCGCCGCTGCTTGAAGTCGGCCAGCGCCTGCGCCTGCCGCTCGGTCTCGGCGGCAAGGCGCAGCTGCGTGCGCGTCTCGATCGCCCCATCGTGCATGGCCTGGAGCTTGGCGCCCGCGGCGTACCCGCGGAAGACGACCTTGCCGATGCGGTAGCCGATCGACTCGGACCGCGTCACGAGCTGCGGGAACGCCGCCAGCTCGCTCCACTTGGCCGTGTCGGTCTTGAGCAGCTCGAACGTGCGGGCGGCGGCGAAGTCGAGCACGTCGGCCGTCGCGGCGTTCACGAAATCCGCCACCGGGTCGTGCGTCCGATCGAGCATGCGCTCGATGTCGGTCAGTTCGAAAAAGATCATCAGGCGGACGGTCAGCAGCGCGTCGTCGGCGGTCCGCACCTCTTCCACGTCGAGGTACATCTGGTCGGGGATGATGCGGAGCTTGGTGAACCGCAGCGCGTGGGCGATCTTGCGCCCGCCGCCGGGGTACGTCGGGTCGGCCCCGTGCCAGGAGAACTGGTGGAGCCACTCCCGCTCGCCGGGGACGAAGAGCTCGGGCCCGCGGACGATCCGGCGGGCGACGGCCCCGCCGTCCTCCTGCCGGTACACGACGACGGCCTGGTTGGCGTCCAGCGGCGTCGCGTCGGCCGTCTCGACATCCCGGTGCACCAGCGGGTCGACCCACACGCTCGCCGGCCCGCGCACGTGCTCGATCCGCCCGTCGAGGTAGTGCACCACGAGGTACTGCGTCGGCCCGGCCGTCTGCCGCTCGAGAAAGCTGACGACCTGCGACCCGGCGCGCACCCGGGCTGGCCCGTCTACGACGGTGACCCGGCCGTGGGCGTCCTGGAGGGTGAGGCGCTGATTGGGAAGGACGGTGATGCGACGGAACATGGGGATGCTCCTTTCGGGGGTGTGCTATTCGGGGTGCGGGTCGACG
>DASPKW010000371.1:0-18045 GCA_035627895.1 Tepidisphaeraceae bacterium
GCATCAGCCCGACCGAAGGGCGCATCCTCGACCGCTACGAATTCACCGAGCCGTGGACTCGCCAGCTCGACTTCCACTACGCGGTCGGCCTCGGCTTCGGCCGCTTCCGCACCGAGGTCACCGCCGACGTGCTAAACCTGCTCAACCTCGTCAACGACGAGTGGGGCGTGGTCAAGTTCGTCACCAACCAGAACTCGACGCCGGTGCAGTACGCCGGCATCGACTCGGCCACGGGCGCGCACGTCTATCGTGAGGTGTTCCGCGGTGCGTGGTCCGCGGCGAGCCAGTTCACCGTCGCCGACATCCGCTCGCGCTGGACGGGCCGCCCCCCACACCACCACCGCCGACACGCGAACGCCAAACACCCGCCGCTCCACGACCCCCGCCCGCCGCCCGCGCGCCCGCGCGCCCGCGCGTCCGCCCACACCGACCCCGCCGCCGCAAAGAACAACGCCCCCGCCGGCCACACCCACGGCAACCCAAACGCGCCCCACGAAGTATCCGGTCCCTTCTGGCGGTAGACCGTCACCGTATCGTTCTGCAAGACCGCGAACGTTCCCCCACCCGGAGCGGCCGCGACACGCACCGGGACGGTCTGTCCGAACGGTTGCACCTTGACCGACGGAGGCAGCACCAGCGACCGTCGCCGCCCGCTCGCCCCGTCGTACGTCACGAAATGCCCGCCCAAGCCCTCGGGCGGTGGGCCGATGAACGCGTCGCGACCGAGCGGTACGACCGCGACAGCCGTGGCGATAGCCGGACTCGCCGCCGGCGACGCCGCCCCGCTCCGCGCATTCACCACTCTGGTCCACGCTGGCGAAACCACGTGACTGTACCGGTTCCGACCCTTGCCGGTCGTAGCTATGGTCCCCTCGTGCATCAGCAGGTGTTCGCCGTCCCGCGACAACGCCCAGCCGATGGCGCCCGGCGGGCGGACGAACGAAAACCGTTCGGCACGCGCGCCCAGGTCAAAGCGCGCCACTTCCCGGTCGTCGTAAACCACCAGGTCGTTCCCGAAGAACCGCATCCGCGGGCCATAGAAGGTGCGCGTCCAGGTCTCCAATGGAGAAGGGTTGCCGACCTCGAACGCCCCGGTGGTCGTGCTGTTCCAGCCTTCACCCACCGCGCCAGGGCCCATTTGCACCGCCACCCGCCGGCCGTCGTCCGAGAACCCCGCCGTCCGCGTCGCCGGAATCGTCCACACCGGCTTGAGCCGGCCGACCATCGCCCCGCCCGCCGCCCCCTCATCCCACTCCAGATCGTAAACACGATTCTCCGTGTGCGTCCCCGCACCCGGCCGCAGCACGACGCACGACAGCATCACGCGCCGCGCGCCCGCGCTCCCCGCCGTCACCCCCCACGGTCCGCGTCCGCCGGCAGCGCGAACTCCGCCACCACCCGCCCGCCCTGCAGGTCGATCACCTCCGCAACGCTCGTCAGCGGTCTCACGCGAAAGTACTCGCGCCCCCCGCCGATCAGCGCCCCGCTCCGCGCCGTGGACGGCACCGAATACCCGTCCAGATCCGCCAGCCGGATCCCGGCCCGCACGTCCCACACCTCCAACCGCCCGCGATCCACCACCAACCGCCCCCCGTCCGTCACCTCGAACGTCGTCGGCGGCCAGCTCGACGCCGCGTCCGGCCCCACCCGAAACCGCCTCGACTCCACCCACGCCCCCGGCCACCACCACACCCAACCCCACGCCGTCACGCACACCACCACCCACCCCACCGACCGCCGTGACAACCCAATCCCCACCGGCCCCCACGGCTCCCCCCGATTCTCCGTCCCCGGCCGCGCGTACGACAACGTCTCCATGCCCGAACTCTCCCGATCACCGCGCTCGGAATCACGGTCGTGTCCGCGCCGCGCGGCTCAGACGTTGATAACCGTCAAGCCGTCGGACTGGAACGGCTGAAAGTCCGCGACGTTCGCAGTCGCGATCGACGCACCCGTACGCAGGCACACGGCGGCGATCAGGCAGTCGGCCAGACTGCCCCGGCGCCGACCGGACTGGTTGAACAGCACGGCGGCACGCTCGGAGTCGACCCGCTCGACGGTCACCACGTCCGGCACCAGCACGCGAGCCGTTTGTGCATCCTGTGCCGTGAGCGGCCCACAATGAAACTCCGCCCACGCGATCGCGTCCGCGCGGACCGTTTCGCCCGCCACCAGCCACCCGTTCAACAGGGCCGTCACGTGCGGCGTGCCCGATACCGCCCGGATCAATACGTTCGTGTCCCGATGAATCATGGGCCCCACGCCTTCCGCTCGGCCGCCGACTCGTCGAGCCATTTCTGCGTCTGCTCCGGCGTCAGGCTCAGGCTCCGTTGAAGCGCCTCCAGCGCCGCCAACCGCTCCGCCGCGCTCGGTGCCACGCCCCCCTCCACAAGCACGATCACCTCCGCCCGCGCCCCCGCGCGCAGTTCCGGCGACTTGACGCTCACGCTCCCGTCCTCGCCGACCGTTACGATCTCTCTGATCGCGCGCACCATCCCCTCATCATACCACGCCCGCCCCTCGTTCGATGCGCCCCCGCCCCAACACCGTCGGGCGTCCACCCTCATTCCGATCCGATACCCCCGCTCTAGCCAGCCCTACCCGCGACCCGTGCGCGCCGATCACCACGCCCGCGTGACACCACCCGTTAATTGGACATCACCGTGCGCCTCGTGACGACCGACCCCCCAACTCCGCGCAACCCCCATGATCATTTTACAAAACGAACCCACCGCCCCCGCCAGCGCAATTTACAAAACGAACCCACCGCGACCGCCACCACGAATGACAAGACAAACCCACCGAAGCGGCCCCAAACACGAATTACGAAACGAACCCACTGCCCCTCCCCGATCCCAAATTACAAAACGAACCCACCCGTGCCATAACTCCCTCTCCCTGATCCTCCTCGGTGTCTCCGTGCCTCCGTGGTGAACCTTCCCCCCGGTCCGTATACTCGCCGCCCAACCTAAGGAACCCACCATGCCCCACCTCCTCGGCATCGACATCGGCACGTCCGGTACCAAGACCCTGATCTGCGACGAGGACGGCGTCGTCCTCGCCACCGCGATGGCCGAGCACCCGATCTCCTCGCCCAAGCCGGGTTGGAGTGAGCAGAACCCCGAGGACTGGTGGCAGGCGACGATCGCCGCGACCAAGGCCGTGCTGAAGAAGGCCAAGGTCAAGCCGACCGACGTCTCGGGCATCGGCCTGTCGGGGCAGATGCACGGCAGCGTCTTCCTCGCCGACGGCCCGCGCCCGCTCCGCCCGGCGCTGCTCTGGAACGACCAGCGCACCGCCGCCCAGTGCGCCGAAATCACCGCCAAGGCCGGCGGGCGCGACCGCCTGATCGACATGGTCGGCAACCCCGCCCTCACCGGCTTCACCGCCCCCAAAATCCTCTGGGTCCGCCAGCACGAGCCCAAAATCTACGAGCAGACCAAGCACATCCTGCTCCCCAAGGACTACATCCGCTATCGCATGACCGGCCAGTACGCCACCGAGGTCGGCGACGCCTCCGGTACGCTCCTGCTCGACGTCGAAAACCGCAAGTGGAGCGACGAGCTCCTCTCGATCCTGCAGATCGACAAGGCCCTGCTCCCATCAACCGTCGAAGAATCGCACGTCGTCACCGGCCAGCTCACCCGCGAGGCCGCCGACCTCCTCGGCCTGGCCGAGGGCACGCCCGTCGTCGGCGGCTCGGGCGACCAGCCCGCCGGCGCCGTCGGCAACGGCATCGTCTCCGCCGGCGTCGTCAGCGCGACGCTCGGCACGTCCGGCGTCGTGTTCGCCCACTCCGACTCGCCCGTGAAGGACCCCCAGGGCCGGGTTCACACGATGTGCCACGCGGTCGCGGGCAAGTGGTGCGTGTTCGGGTGCATGCTCAGCGCGGGCGGCTCGTTCCAGTGGTTCCGCAACCAACTCGCCGGCGACGAGGTCGCCGAGGCGAAAAAGAAGGGCGTCGACCCGTACGAGCTCCTCGTCGAGCAGGCCGCCACCGCCCCCGCCGGCTCCGAGGGTCTGTTCTTCCTGCCCTACCTGACCGGCGAGCGCTGCCCGCACGCCGACCCGACCGCCCGCGGCGGGTGGATCGGCGCGACCAGCCGCACCACCCGCGCCATGCTCGTCCGCTCGCTTTTGGAAGGCGTCACGTTCGGCATGCGCGACGCGCTGGAGATCATCAAGTCGATGAACATCCCGGTCAGCCAGGTCCGCGCCTCCGGGGGCGGCGCACGCTCGGAGTTCTGGCGCCAGCTCCAGGCCGACATCTACCAGCAGCCGGTGGTGGTCACCAACGCCGCCGAGGGCCCGGCGTACGGCGTCGCCATCCTCGCCGGCGTCGGCACCGGCGTCTGGGCCGACGTCCCCCAGGCCTGCAAGGCCGCCATCAGCCAGGTCGAAAAGGTCGCCCCCAAGCCCAAGACCGCCGCCCTCTACGACCGTCACTACAGCGTCTACCGCAAGCTCTACTTCGACCTGAAGGACCGCTTCGCCGAGATCGCGGCGCTGGTGGGGTAGTGGCGCGGTATAATCCGAGCGGAGGCATTCCGGATGTCGGTCGCACCTGCCCATTCCGTCATGAATTCGCCGCTGCCCGGGCTTCCGCTCGAACCCCCGGTCAGGACGTTCACCCTCGAGGAGTATCACGAGCTCTACGAGACGGGCATATTGGTCGAGAGAGGGTTGGAGTTAATCAATGGCGTCGTCCATCTGAAAGCGTCGGAGCGCCTCCGGCGATTCAGCCTCGACGAATACCACCGCATGCTCGACGTCGGAATTCTCCGGGAAGGGGAGGCGATCGAGTTGGTGGATGGCGCGCTGAGGCACAAGATGACCAAGGGAACTCGTCACGACGCGGTGGTCGACGCGATCGCCGAACTGCTCCGGCCGATCGCGTCGGGATGGCGGGTTCGCGTGCAGTCGGCGATCAGCGCCGCCGAGCAGGAACCCGAGCCGGACATCGTCATCGCACGCGGCCCGGTCACCCGCTATTTGGATCATCACCCCCGCCCCCACGAGATCGCCCTGATCGTCGAGGTCGCCGACACATCGGTCAATTACGACCGCGGTCGGCGCAAGCGGGCGTACGCGAACGTCGGGATCGTTGAGTACTGGGTGGCCAGCATTCCGGAGCGTGTGATCGACGTGTACGCGGACCCGACCGGGGCCACCGCCGATCCCGATTACCGGATCGTCCGCCGGTATGCCGTCGGCGAGTCGGTTCCCGTGATGATTGAGAGCCGCGAGGTCGGCGTCCTCTTGGTGGATGACGCCCTCCCGCTCGCCTGACCCGTGAGTGGACGGGGTGATCAGATGGCGCGGGGCATCCCCATCAACCCCATCGCGATGCGCGCCGTCCGTTCGCTCGCGCCGGGCTTGTCCAGCTTGTCGACCATCCCCCGCAGCCGCGCGCGCTGCTCCGCCAACTTCGCCGGATCCTTCAGCAGATCGATCGCGTGGTCGGCGACCGGGCGGGTGCTGCCGTACCACGGGATGTACTCGGGGGCCAGGTGCATGTCGGGCGTGACGCGCCCGCCGGCGGCGGCGGCGGGGTCGGCGCCGAGCAGGTTGACCAGGCCGTACGTCCGCGTCTTGACGATCCACCGGCCGAGCAGGTTCCACGTCACCGGGCTGCCGTGGTAGACGACGATCATCGGCGTCCCGTGGATCGCCACGTGCAGGGTGGCCGTGCCGGAGACGGTGATCGCCAGGTCGCAGAGGGGGACCATCCGGTCGAAGGCGTCCTGTTGCCGGACGAACGAGGATGGAGAACGGAGGGTGGAAGATGGAGGGAGGGCATCAAGAGAGGACGTGACGATCGGGTCGGTGGCGGCGGTCGTGGGGAGGAGGAAGCGGGCGCTCGGGAAAGCTTGCTTGACCTGCCCGGCGACCTCCAGCATCCGCGGGAAGTTCTTGAGGGCTTCGGACCGGCGCGAGCCGGCGAGGAGGCCGATGATGGGTGCGCGGGACGCATCCGGGGCGGCGCTTTCAGCTCCGCCTCCGGCGTGAGGTTGCGTAAGACCGAGTTCCGCGAGGCGCTTCGTCCGCTCCGCGGCGTCGGTCGCGCCCGGGCGCACCTCGTCGAACAGGGGGTGGCCGACGAACGTCGCGGTGACGCCGTGGGAGCGAAAGTAGGCCTCCTCGAACGGCAGGATGCACGCGAGGTGGTCGATCCACCGGCGGACCTTTTTCATCCGCCCCTCGCGCCAGGCCCAGAGTTGCGGGGCGACGTACATCAGGACGGGCACCGGGGTCGCCGGCGCGGTCTTGGCGATCTTGGCGAAGTGGAAGTTGAGCGACGGCGAGTCGACGCAGATCTGGAGGTCGGGCGGGGTCTCGCGGAATAGCAGGCGGGTGCGCTTGAGCAGGGCGAACATCTCCTTGACCCGCCCGAGCGCGGCCACGCCCATGGCGGCGTTCGAGGTGGTTTCCTGGTGGATGGTGCACCCGGCGGCGCGCATGCGCGGCCCGCCGTGGCCTTCGATGATGAGCGTCGGGTCGATCGCGCGGAGCGACTCGATCAGGTGGGACGCGTGGAGGTCGCCACTGACCTCGGCGGCGGTGACGAAAATGCGCCTGGGGCGGTCGGGCATGGGGGGTTGAGTAGGCGCGGGGGTGTGTCGGGCGTCAAGCGGGGGCGGAAGGCGGGGGGCGCCCACCGTAAAGATCGCGCCGGGGGCGTGAGCTTTTTGGCGACCGGACGTGAGGGCCGCGCACGGTCGCGGGTAAGTTTTGTCGAATGCCTCGTTTACGGATCACGTGGGGCACTGCACATCGTGCGCGGTTTCCGCAGGACAGAACATATAATTCGTTGTAGGATACGCCCCGTTCGCTCGGTCGTTCCCGGTCGGTCGTCAGGCCGTCACATCTTTGCCGGGAGCCCGCAGTTCGTGAAGTCGGCCGTCGGCCCCGGCCGACGGAACGAGCAAGCACGTCGCGCGTCTGCGCCGTCCGTTCCATTCGAGGGTTTCATGCCTCACCATTCGTCGTCCGTTCGGTCCACCGGTCGTCGCGGGTTCACGCTGGTCGAGTTGCTGGTGGTGATCGGGATCATCGCGCTGCTGATCTCGATCCTGTTGCCGGCGCTGTCGAAGGCGCGGAAGCAGGCGGCGGGGGTCGCGTGCATGTCGAACATGAAGCAGATCATGACGGCGACGATCATGTACGCCGGGGACAACAAGAACTACCTGCCGTACAGCGGGTACAGCGACACGCTGGCGAACGGGGCGTCGAAGAAGGTGCCGAACTGGTGCCACGACGGGGAGGTGTCGAAGGCGGCGGGGAAGTTCGCCGAGGAGCACGTCGAGACCGGGGCGCTGTGGAAGTACCTGACGACCCGGGCGGTGTACCGGTGCCCGCTGGACATCGGGCCGTGGACGAACGACAAGCTGTACACGGTGATGAGCACGTACTGCGGGAACGGGGCGATGGGCGGGTGGGGGAGCCAGCCGCAGGCGAAGATCAACCAGTTCGGGACGGGGTCGTCGGCGGTCATGTTCTGGGAACTGGGGAGCGTGGCGAGCGGGGGCGAGGCGCACGACGCGGCGAACCACCCGAACGAGGGGATCACGGTGCGGCACAACAACCGGGCGACGACGGTCGGGTTCCTCGACGGGCACGCCGAGGCGTGGCCGGTCAGCGAGTTCGAGAAGGAGCTGAGTTACGGCCCGAGCAAGTTGTACTGCCGGCCGAACGACAAGACGTACGGCGGGTGGACGTCGGGCCAGAGCACGCTGCTGTTCGCGCGGGACAACTGAGGGCGTGCGCGAGGGAAAACGAAAAGACGAAAAGACGTAAGGGAGTGAGGTGTGACGCGCGCGGGTTGCTCGAGTGAATCGACGTCGCGGACGTTGGTCACGGTGTCGCCCCCTTTCTCGGTTCGGTCGATCGCTCCAGCCGCGAGCGGCGTAAGGTCATCCGGAGGTCGGGCCGTCTTCGGGCCATTCGGTGGCGTCGCGGAGGGATACGATTTCGGCGCTGGTGAACGTGCGGCCGCGGTTCATGCCGGGGCAGCGTTTGGCGGCGTGGGCCCAGTCGGCCTTGGAGATGAGGTTGCCGTCCCAGAAGGGCCAGGTGCGGCACTGGAGGGGGCGGACGGGGTAGATGCCGCAGACGCGCTTGCGGAGGGCGACGCGGCCCTCGGCCTTGGCGGCGGCCTTGTCTTCGGGGGTGAGTTCGAGCTCGGTGAGGAAGGCGCAGTCGTGCTGGCCGCGGGCGTTGCGGGGGTCCTTGATGGACCACTTGCGGCCGACCTTTTTGCAGTGCTTGCGGAGCGTTTCTTCGCGCGAGAGGCCGAGGTGGGCGGCGAGCTTGTCGATCTCGTCGTCGTCGACCCAGATGAAGCCGGGGCCGCCGGTGCAGCAGTTGCCGGAGCAGGTGCAGGAGAAGGCCAGGCCGTCGGCGAACCAGGGGTCTTCGGTCGCGGGGGCCGTAGGGAGGATGGGGAGGCGTTTGGGCACGGGAGGAGTTGCGAGTCAGAAGTCAGAAGTCAGAAGTCAGAAGTCAGAAGTCAGAAGTCAGAAGTCAGAAGTCAGAAGTCAGAAGTCAGAGCGGAGTGTATTCCGCGCGGGGTCGCGAATCGAGGGTGATGCGTACCGGGCGAAATTAGCGGTCGCACCGAATGTGCACGTTAGCGCTGCCGTGGGAATGAGATTCGTGGCTCGATCGGGCGAGCGGTGGGCGGAGCCCACCCTACGTCGCCACGAACGCGGACCGGGGTCAGTCCAGCGCGAACCGGTCGGATGCGATCTGCTTCAGTGAGAAGAGGGCTCCGAGGATCTTGAGCGCCGGGAGCGCGGGGCAGCGGGGGGCGTGATGGCCGTTGCCGTGGCCGGGGTGGTCGGGTTGGAGGAGGGTGCGGGTGACGAGTTTGCCGATCTGCTCGCCGCACTCCTGGCCGGCAGTGTTGTCGAAGTCGTAGTGGATGCCGCCGTAGATGCGGGAAAGGCCGGCCTCGGCGGCGGCGGCGGAGAAGGACTTGAAGGTGCGGGTGACGCCCGCGAGGCCGTCGCTGGTGGTGGTGAAGGTGACGCGGTCGGTGCCGAAGAAGCTGGAGAGGATGGTGGCGGCGGCGGCGCTGAAGGTGCTGTGGCCGGACGTGTAGGAGGGGAAGGGCGGGGTGGCGATGAGGGGGGACCAGGCGGGGTCGGCGAGGGTGAGGGGGTTGCCGTCGGCGGCGGCGTTGCGGACGGCGGTGATGGGGCGGAGGAGGTCGAAGGCGTACTTGGCGTCCCAGCAGGCGATGGCGGCGTCGGCGAGGCCGGCGTTGAGGAGGGCGAAGAGGCGGGCGGTATCGGCGAGGTCGCGGGTGGTGCGGCGCTGGTCGGCGACGTCCTGGGCGATGACGTTCCAGTGCCCGGGCGGGGTGGCGGTGCCGGCGCCGTCGGCCCAGAAGAGGGCGATCTGGGTCTGGTCGGCGGTGCGGGCAGGGCTGGTGGCGGAGCCGAGCGACTTGACCTGGTCGAACGATCTGGCGAAGGCGCGGGAGGTGATCGCGGGCGGCGGGGCGGGGCGGAACTGGTCTGGCGCGGCGAGGGCGAAGGGGTCGACGGCGCCCCATTGTGGGAGGAGGGCGGGGGCGAAGGCGGGGGCGGTGGGCTGCCAGTCGGCGGGGCCGGTGCCGGGGGTGTGGGGGACGGTGGCGGCCGAGCCGTCGGCGGCACGGGCGGCGAGGAGGCGGTCGGCGGTGGCGCGGCCGAGGGCGACGCCGGCGGTCTCGGCGGGGCCGTCTTTGACGGTGGCGAGGGAGGCGGTGAGGGCGGCGTCGAACTGCGCGGCGAGGGTCGGGTAGAGGGCGGACAGCGCGCGGTGCGCGGCGGCGGCCGCGGCGGCGGTGGGGTCCACTTTGGACGGCTTGACCTTCTTGTCGGCGGCGGCGTTTTGGGGGAGGTATGAATCGAACTTGCGCTCGATCGCGTTGACGGCGTCGAAGAGGGCGAGGTGGACGATGGCGAGGTTGCGGGAGGCGACGGGGGGGTTTGTTTTGGCGACGCGGATGGCGGCGAGGGTCTGGTCGTTCCAGTCGAGGACGACGTCGCCGGGGGGGGCGTGGGCGGCGAGGAGGGTGCGGGACTCGAGGGGGTGGATGGTGGCGCTCGGGCTGGGCATGGGCGGACCTCCGTGGGGATGTGGGGTCAGCGAGCTTAACCGGGGGGGTGTGGTGGTGGAAACAAGAAATGGGGCGACGTCGTGGGCGGCGACATCGTCATTTCAACTGTTTCACGAGACAAAGCCTTCCGATAGGGCGGCGTATTAGGCGCGCGAGGGGCGAGGTGAAGTCGAGAACCCCGACAGGCAACGAACTATGTCGTCAAAGTTGCAGACCCAAGCTACGGAAGGTTGTGTGTACTTTTACTCGGCCGTGGGCTATTAATTCTTGATCCTTGTCAAAATCTGCCTACTAACCAGAGAAAAATGCACACACACTTTTTCGCAGTTAATCCTGACCGTGTGTCCGAACGTCTCCGCACAGATTATTCGGAGCTCGTCAAGCACGCTAGCACGCAGATCGCTGAATTAGAGCGTGTGTTTGGAAGGATTCGGGAATTGGTTGCGTATTACGTCACCCCTGACGGGCAGAATCTTAACCCGGCCGACCTACCCGAGGACGACACCGGTTTTGTAAGCAGAGAGAATGTGTTCAAGATGCTCGACAAGTTTCTCGGAGGTGATCCAAGATTCTCGCACGCCCTTGTGCTTTCGGATGCCGGGATGGGGAAGACTTCACTGCTCCTCACTACCTACTTAGCATATCTCGATCACCTAGTTAAGTCGCAATTCAAAGTAATAATATTGAAGCTCGGTCGTAGCAGCGAGCAACAGATCACAGACATTGCATCACGGGAAGACACCATTCTACTGCTCGATGCTCTGGATGAGGATCCTGAAGCTTGGGCTGGACTTTATACTCGTCTACAGCAACTCCTTCTCCTCACTAAGCACTTCCGGAAAGTGATAATAACTTGTCGCACCCAGTTCATACCGCAGCAACATGAAAAGGACGGCCAAAACCCTGGTGTGGTCGTCCTCCACGGTTTTCCGTGTTCAAAGGTGTTCATGTCACCCTTCGACGATGACCAAGTCGATGAATATTTGAACAGGCGGTTCACCGAAAAGACGGCAAAGGACAAGGCTCAAAACATCGTTCGGAAGATGCGCTCACTAAAATTTCGACCGATGCTCTTGTCATACGTCGACCTACTACTCGACCGGGAAGAAACATATGAAAGCGCCTACGACCTTTACGCCGCGCTTGTAGACGAATGGTTGAACCGTGAATTGAGGAAGGGAGTGATCAAGGACAAAGTTCCTCTCTACGAGGTTTGTACCGCACTCGCACAATACCTTTTTGACGAAAAACTTCGCGTGATCGAGCCGCTCAAACTGACGGAGATTGCTGATAGCATTCCTGATACTCGAAGCCTGGAAGCGATGTCTGTGGAAGGTCGTTCACTGCTTCATAGGACTTCAGATGGCTGCTACAAATTTGCGCATCAGTCCATGCTTGAATATTTCGTCGCCCGATCGCTTTTGAAGAAGCCGAGGCCCATTCGAACTAGCGATCAAATACAGGAATTTATTCTGGACAATCTTCAGTTTCATCAACATAGAAAGATCGCCGATCTCGATCTTGGTGGGATTGCCATCAATGGATTAAATCTACCTGGCCTCGATGCACGTAGGTCGCTGCTTGTCAATGCTGGCATGTCTATGTCGGATTTGAGCAATTCTGTGTTCAACGGCGCAATCCTAAGGGGTGCGAAGTTCAACGCCTGCAAGCTCGACAAGGCAAATTTCTCGGCGGCCGAACTTCAAGGCGTGACTTTCAGGGAATGTTCCCTGAGAGGTGCGCTCCTGTCGGGCCAAGTGTTGAATCAAGTGACGCTTTCCGAGTGCGACCTTGCCGGCATCCAACTTGACGGTACTAAGTTTGACGGCTCGACCATCGCGGATACACGAATCAAGAAGACGAGCTTAACCGGGGTATCGTTCGAGGGGTCTACCATTGTCGACTCGGCTTTTGACAACTCAGAGTTTGAACAGTGTCACTTCCGCGGTGGGAAGCTCTCGAAGGTATCGTTTGCGGATTGCAAGCTTTCATGTATAACGTTCGATACCGTCGACGGGACACTAGCTAACTTCGCTCGCGCTGATTTTAAGGACTGCCGGGTCAATTCGATGCTGCTCAGCAGTGCTCGCTTTTTCAACGCGCGTTTGGAGCGGCACGACCTCACCGGTGTTATTGCGCCCCACGCAGATTTTGAACAAGCAAACGTTGGGGGCACTGTATTTTCAAAGGCCAGTCTAAGCGGCGCGTCATTCAGGAAGGCGCAATGTAATGATTGCGTATTTGCTGGTGCAGTCATGGATGGCGTAACGTTCTCCGAGTCCTCGTTGGTTGGTGCTGATCTGACGCACGCAAAGGCGCAAGGGGCAAATTTCTCCGCCGCGGATCTTCGGCGGGCAGTCGGTAGGGAGGGACAATTCGGAACGAGCAGTTTCCGAAACGCAAACCTTGCTAATGCAAACTTCCAGTACGCGAACATGGAGTCAACTGACTTTACGAGTGCTGACATATCGGGCACAGACTTCTCGTTCGCCGACTTGTCTCGTACCGATCTCACCGGTCAAGATTTGACCGTCTGCGTCATGGGCACTGTTAACCTGTCTCGCGCGAAACTTCACAAATGTATTATTCGCGACTTAACCGGACTGCAGATGGTTGGCGCGAGTCTGCGATCGGCTGAGTTAGGAGGCGCGCGAGGTCAAAAATGTTCATTCAGAGAAGTGGATTTTAGTAATGCGAATATGGAAAACTCGCGTTTCTCAGGCTCGAACTTCGACGGCGCTAAGCTGGCTGACGCAAATCTGCGAAATTCTTGGCTGGACGATGCGATCTTGACAAATGTCGATTTGCGCGGCGCAGATTTGAGTGACGCCCGTGTCACTGGGGCGGCTTTTGCGTGGGCCATCATCGATGATCGAACGAAACTTCCGACTGAGCTCTCGAAAGAGCAGCGGGATAATCTGATGACCAGTGCCGAGGCGGCCCGCCGGAAGGCGGAAGCACGTGCTGAAGCGGCATTACGGGGTGCCGAGGAAGGTGAAGGTGGTCCTAAAGGGAAGTCGAGCGCTTCACATTAGTCGCAATTCTTGCCCAACGGTGGGCAAAGCTTCCCTTTTTGATGAAAGTCTTCCCTCCCTGAGTCACTGCTACGGCTGCGATCACACCCGTGTGACGCGGTTCCAGTTCGACTTCGTCCGCAAAGTAGGTTGCGAAAGCCTTTTCCCCCGGCTGCAACCGAGCGGGCAAGTTCGTACGGTTTCCCTCCCATTTGGGAGCGAGGAGGTCTGGGCTGCCCCCTATGGTTTTTAGACCCAACTGTTCGAGTGTAAGGGCGATGGTGCCGACGTTGTGAAACGTCACTTCTACCCGTGATCGATGACTCCCGTCCTTCAAGATATCGTCGACTACCGTACAGCTAAGTCGTGCTTGCTCCGTCGACAGTCGCCTTTGTAGGCGGAACACTCGATATGCGGTGACCAAACTGCACGAAGCCAGGGTCACACTTACAACGTCAGCCCAGCTAACATCGCTAGATAGTCCTAGGAATAGGCAATGCGTCATTGCAAAAATGATATCAGGTTTTGGGAGGTGCTGAAAGTCGTTATTCGCGGCGTAAGAAGGTTTTGCTTGCTACAACGCGCGGGTCCGACTGTCGCCCCTCCGGGGCTCTGTGTATTGCGTTTGTGAGGACCCAGGGCTTGCGCCCTGGGCTACTTTCTTTCGCCGCTCCGCGGCTGGGGGTCGGGGGCGCGGAGGGCGTTGAGGACGGCGTCGAAGGCGGGTTTGGGATGGAGTTTTCGGTCGAAGAGGAGGGGGTGGTTGGTTCGGCCTCGGACGGGGTAGTGGTTGAGCCAGGAGTGGGCGTCGTGGGTGCCCCAGAGGGTGACGCGGGTGACGGTGTCCTTGTGTTTGTTCACGAGGGCGAAGAGGTCGGCGTAGCGTTTGGCCTGGGCGGCGAGGACGGCGGGCGGGGCGCCGGCGCGGTAGGGGTCGGGGCCGTGACCGCGGGTGGCCTGGAGGTCGGCGCCGGGGGTGTGGGTGGTGTGGAGGACGTCGATGTCGAGTTCGGTCAGCATGACTTTGACGCCCTCGGCCTTGAAGGCGGTGATGGCGGCGTCGATGTCGGCGAGTTTGGGGTGATCGAGGTGCCAGTGGGCCTGGATGCCGACGGCGTCGACGCGGACGCCCGCGGCCCTGAGGGTGCGGAGGAGGCGGACGGCGCGGGCGCGCTTGGCGGGGAGCTCGATGTTGAAGTCGTTGTAGTAAAGCTCGGCGGCGGGGTCGGCCTCGCGGGCGAAGCGGAAGGCGTGGGCGAGGTAGTCGTCGCCGATCGCGCGGCGGGCGGGGGTGTCGCGGAGGTCGGCGGGGCCTTTGTCGTCGGCCGGGCGGAGGTTGGGGGCGGGCTCGGCGAGGGCTTCGTTGACGACGTCCCAGCCGCGGACTTTGCCGCGGAAGTGGGCGGCGACGGTCGTGATGTGGGTGCGGAGGTTGGCGAGGGCGGCGTCGCGTGGGAGGGGTTTGCCGGCCGAGTCTTCGTACATCCACTTGGGGGATTGCTCGTGCCAGCAGAGGGCGTGGCCGATGAGGGCGAGGCGGTGTTTGGCGGCGAAATCGGCGAGTTGGTCGGCGGCGGCGAAGGTGAATTGGCCGGGCTTAGGCTGGAGGGCGGCGGGCTTGAAGGCGTTTTCGGGGGTGAGGGCGTTGAAGTGGGTCGAGATGAGGGCGGCGGTCGCGGGGTCGGCGAGGTGGTGGGGGTCGGCGGCGGTGCCGATCAGGAGGGTGGGCGGGGCGGCCGAGCGGAGGGGGGTGGGCTCGGCGGCGGGGGTGGGGAAGGTGAGGGCGAAGAGGATGAGCGGGTAGAGGTGTCGCATCGCTCGTGAATGGTATACGTGGCGGTGTCGATCGCACGCGCGCCGGCCAGTGGCTCGGCGCGCGCGGGGGCCGGGGGTGCGACGGCTACTTCACGTTGGTCAGGAGCAGGCGGTAGGCGACGGGGGGCGCGGCGTTGGGGGCGGTGAGGTAGGCGGCGGAGATCTTGTCGCCGGCGAGGTGGTCCTTGGTGAAGTTGACGGGCCAGACGGCGGCGTGGGTGTCGCTGAGTTTGGCGACGACGTAGCCCTGGACGCGGCTCTTGTCGACTTTCTCCCAGGCGCTGATCGACTTGTTGAAGACCCATCGCGTGTCGCGGCGCCACTCGGGGCCGACGACGCCGATTTTCAGGGCGGGGGCGCCGTTGCCGTCGGCGGCCCAGTGGTCGGTCAGGCGCTTGACGAGGTCGGCGCGGTCGGCGCCGGCGTAGTTGTCCGGGGGGACGCGGTTTTCGGCAACGATCGCGTCGAGGAAGGACGTTTCGATCTGGGCGATTTCGGCGCGGGTGGTGTCGAGCTTGGCGCGGGCGGTTTTGGTGCCGTCGGCGTCGGGGGCGATGGCGGTGAGGACCGCGAGGTGCCGGTCGGCGTGGGCGAGCTTCTGGCGGACGCCGCCGTCGGGGCCGAAGTACCCGGGCTTCTTCAGGGCGACGCCCTCGCGGGCGGCGGCGAGGACGTCGTCGGCCGCCTTGGCGATCTCGCCCGGGGCGGCGGCGGTGAACTCGGCGACGGCCTTCTCGTAGGCGGGGAACAGCTTGTCGGCGAACGCGAGGACCTCGCGCATCTGCTTGGCCTCGGCGGTCGGCTGGTTGAGCAGGGCGGCGTACTTGGTGGCGATGCGGTCGCGCTCGGCTTTGGCGGCGGGGAGTTGGACGGCGGCGTCGGCGGCGCGGGCGGGGGCGGTGCGCAGGTCGTCGGGGTTGGCGTAGGTCTGGGCGATCTCGCGGAGGCGGTCGAAGTCGGCGGCGTACTCGGGGGTCTTGCCGGCGTCGGGCATCGCCTTGAGCTTGGCGTGGACGTCCACCAGTTTCTTCTGGACGGCGGCGAGCGCGGCGGCGGTCGCATCGTACCGCTTGATCTCGGCGGCGACCGCGGGGTGGCGGCCCGGGAGGCGGCTGAAGCGGGGGCCACAGTTGTTCAGGTAGCGGACGGCCTTCTCGCGCTCGGGAAGGAGGGCGGCGACCTCGTTGATCGGGACGGCCGGGTCGCCGACGGCCCACCCGGCGGACTTGGCCTCCATCGCGCGGACGACGGCCTCGGCCTGGGAGACGTAGTCGGCGGCCTCCTTGAGCGCCTGGGTTTGGCGGGCGTCGAGGGGCTTGTCCTGTTGGGCGGTGGCGGGCGAGGCGAGGGCGCAGAGGATTCCGACCACCATTGCCGCGATTCGACCGGTCATGCGGAGCTCCGTGATACGAATGTGGCGCGGCCGGGGGCGGCGCGCGCCGGAGGTGCCTGACGAACGGTCGGGAATGATAGCGTCGGAAGGGGCGGGGTGCAGCGCCGAAGATTCGGGAGGGGCGGGGGGGTGATGGCGCGCGCAGTTTGGCGGTCGAGCGCCGTTCGGGCACGCGGGACGCGTGCACCACAAGGGGTGTGGCGCGCGAGGACTCGATGCAGGCGAGGTGGGGCAGACAAGAATGTCTACCCCACCGATGTCACCCTGCGGTTAGCGGCGGAAGAAGGTTTTGCCTTGTTTGTTGAACTTCGAAAGGCGGTTGTTGACGTAGAGGCCTTCGAGGAGGAACTCGCCGGCGCTGGCGAGGTGGTCGGGGTTGGCGGGGTCTAGGCCGAGTTCGGTCGCGAGTTTGGCGGCGCTTTGGGGGAGGGTCTTAATGAGCTTCATGTTGGCGGTGAACTCCTCGGAGGGGAGGTCGTCGCCGGAGGGGAAAGTGAGGTGGCCCTTGAACTGTTCCTGGATGGCGTCGTAGTCGTCGGGGTCGGCGTACTTGGTGAAGATGAGTTTGACGGCCTCGCCGATCAGGGACTGGACGAGCTTGTCCTCGGCGCCGTCTTCGTCCGCGGCGAGGGTCATCTCGATCTTGCCGCGGCAGGAGGCGACGAGGAAGTTCAAATCGCAGACGCGGGCGGTGACGTCGGACTTGCCCTGGAGGATGGCGCGGCGCTCGGCGGAGCTGATCACGGTCTCGAGGTTGGCGATACTCGTGCGGACGGAGACGCCGGAGGATTGGGAGACGTGCGGCGATGAACGGGCCCGGCGGACGACTTCCTCGATGACCTCGGCCATGAACGGAGGGACGTGGACTTTGACGCCCGAGGGCGAGCCGTCGGCGGCTTCGTTGCGGTCGACGTACGCGTTGGCATTCGCGATCGCGATGCCTTCCTTGAGGTCGGCGGGGTAGTGGGTGCGGATGACGGAGCCGATGCGGTCCTTCAAAGGCGTGACGATGCGGCCGCGGTTGGTGTAGTCTTCGGGGTTGGCGCTGAAGACGAGGCAGACGTCGAGGTTGAGGCGGATCGGGTAGCCGCGGATCTGGATGTCGCGCTCTTCGAGCACGTTGAACAAACCGACCTGGATGCGCGGGGCGAGGTCGGGGAGCTCGTTGATGGCGAAGATGCCGCGGTTGGAGCGGGGAATCAGGCCGAAGTGCATGGTGGCCTCGTCGGTGAGGTAGCGGCCCTCGGCGTGCTTCACCAAATCCACCTCGCCGATCAGATCGGCGATCGTCACGTCGGGCGTGGCGAGCTTCTCGTGGTAGCGGTCGCGGCGGTGAACCCACTCGATCTTGGCGTCGTCGCCCTGTTCGAGCAGGAGGCGCTGGCCGGTCTTGGTCATGGGCTGGATGGGGTCGTCGTTGATCTCGACGCCGGCCAGGACGGGCATCCACTCGTCCAGCAGGTCCGGCAGCATGCGGAGGATGCGGGTCTTGGCCTGGCCGCGGAGGCCGAGGAAGAGGAGGTCGTGTTTGGCGAGGATGGCGTTGACGATTTGGGGGATGACGGTGTCGCGATAGCCGACGATGCCGGGGAAGAGGTCGGTCTTGTTGCGGAGCTTTTTGATGAGGTTGGCGCGGAGTTCGTCTTTGACGGAGCGGGGGCGGTAGCCGGTGGCGCGGAGCTGGCCGACGGTGGCGGGGGCGGGATGGTCTTTCA
>DASPKW010000372.1:0-27964 GCA_035627895.1 Tepidisphaeraceae bacterium
GCCGCCGATGACCCGCGTGCGCCGCGCGATCCGCTTCGCCCTGACCGCGCTCTCCCTCCTTCTCTTCGTCGCATCGGTCACGTTCTGGATCCGCAGCTACACGGTCGGCGACCGGCTGTACCGCAGCCGCTGGACGATAGACCCCATCCCGCGCGGCGTGTCCGGCCCCCACGTGCACGAATCGGCCGTCTGGTTCCTTTCGTCGGCGGGCACGGTCGCCGTCGAGACGCGCACGCAGGACTCGCCGTGGGGGCCGACCCGCCAACCCCTGCCCCCGCCCGAGTCGAAGTGGCTGATCGACCGCCCGCCCCCGCCGCTCGCCGTCCGGGACGACGTACGCGCGTTCCTCGGCGCCGGCTACTGGGTTAGCGCGCCGCACCCGATCCACCAGAACCGCCGGGTGTGGGCCCCGTGGTGGATGCCGACCGTCGCGTTCGCACTCCTCCCGGCGGTCCGCCTGACGCTCGCCGTCCGCCGCCGGCGCCGCGACCCGAACCTGTGTGCCGCCTGCGGCTACGACTGCCGCGCGACGCCGGAGCGGTGCCCGGAGTGTGGGGCGACCTGCGCGGGGCGAACCGGGAGGTAGCGCGGTGCCGTCTGATCCGGGCCGCGGGGTGGGCGAACTTCGGTTGTGTTACGATCCCGCGCCGTGCGCCGCGCGCTCCACATGCTCGCTTTCGCCGTCTCTTCGGTCGGCGTCATCCTCTGCTCCGCGACGGTCGTGTTCTGGGCGCGGAGCTACCCCGGGGCGGACCACGTGTACGTCCAACTGCCCGGGTTCGTGGAGCGGGGGCAGGGCCGAGAGCCGGTCACTCGCTCGGTGGTCGTTTCGTCGTCGCGCGGGTCGGTGTGGGTCCAGGTGACGGACACCGAGACACGCGTACCCGAAGGGCGGGCACGCCCGGCCCCGCCCGCGCTGATCTTCCACGCGTACCGGTCGCCCGGCCCGTGGGCCGTCGACACCGGCGGATGGGGGAACTCCCGCGAGGCCTTCGCCGGCTTCGCGCGCGGCACCGGGTCGTTCGTGGCCCCCGGCGCGGCGAGCGAACTCCGGTACGTCGTGGTCCCGCACTGGTGCCCGGCCGCGGCGACCGCCTGCGTCGGCTGGCCGGTGGTTCGTGCCCTGTTCCGCCGCGCCCGCCGGCGCGACCCAGGGGCGTGCCCGGCGTGCGGATATGACCTGCGGGCGACGCCGGAACGGTGCCCGGAGTGCGGAATGGCCGCGGGCGCACCCGAACGTTAACGGGCGTGCGCGCGCCGAGCTTACGATGGCGCGATTGATCGTGACGCGGATCGCAGCGCGGCGCGCGGGGCCGCGCTCCCGTGCACCTTCGGTGCGACCGCTAAGTACGGCCTTCGACTGTGAGAGTGGGCTGCGTGAACGCGGGGAGACGGCGCGGTCGGACGGTGGTTCGTCGCGAGTCGGAGGCGCCGCGGCTCACTTCATCAGCCCCCGCTTCACGACCGCCTCGACCACGAGCGTCTTATAGCCCGCGGTGTCGAACAGGACGACGATCTTCGCGCCGCCGTCCTCGTAGCGCATGACGGTGCCGACGCCGAGTTTCTTGTGCGTGACCTTGCCGTTGATCGGGAAGGGGGCGTCGGCGCCGCCGGTTGCCTTGGCCTGCTCGCCCGCGTGTTTCGCCGACACGCCCGTCTCGCAGTTGTCGCAGTGGCCGCACTCGGCGTCCGCCGGCTCGCCGAAGTAGTTCAGGACGTACCACCGCCGGCACCCGCGGGTCTCGGCGTACCCCTGCATGAGGTCGACGCGGCCGCGGCGGTAAGTGCGGTATTCCTCTTGCTCTTCGACCGCGCGCTCGGCGGCGGCGCCGGCGTCGAACCGGCGGTGCTTGGCGGTGTCCGTGGCGCGCACGACGCCGGCGGCGGACATCTCGACGACGCCCGCGCCTTCGAGGCGGTTGATCGCCTTGAATACCTTCGCCTCGGACGCGACCTCGTCATTCTCCTTCAGCGTCGCCGCCAGGTCGCGCAAGTCGACGCCGGCCTTGCCCGCGGCGGCGACGGCGTCGATGACCGCGCCGACCTGGTCGGTGTCGAGCTTGCCGGACGATGCCATCGCGCGGCGGACGCCGGCGTCTTCCGGGCGGTAAAGGAGCAGGGCGGTGGCGAGGCCGCCGTCGCGGCCGGCCCGGCCGACCTCCTGGTAGTACGCGTCGAGCGACTCGGGGATGTCGTAGTGGACGACGAACCGGACGTCGGGCTTGTCGACGCCCATGCCGAACGCGTTGGTCGCGACGATCACGTCGAGGTCGCCGGCCATGAACGCGTCCTGGGCGGCGGTGCGCTCGTCCCGCTTCATGCCGGCGTGGTAGAACGCGCAGCGCAGCCGCGTCTCGTCGTGGATCCACTGGGCGACGTCCTGGGCGTGCTGGCGCGTCGCCACGTACACGATGCCGGGGCCGCCGACGTCTTCGCGCACGAAGTCGCGGACGCGGTCGACGATCAGGCGCTTCTTGGTGGCCTCGTCCGGGCACTGTTCGACCGCGAGGCGGATGTTCGGCCGGTCGAACCCCCAGACGACGGTGCGGGGGCGCGCCATCTCGAGCTTGTCGACGATCTCCTGGCGGACCTGGGGGCTGGCGGTGGCGGTAAGGGCGAGCACGCGGGGGCCGCCGAGCGCGGCGACGAACTTCCCGAGGCGGCCGTACTCGGGGCGGAAGTCGTGGCCCCACTCGGACAGGCAGTGGGCCTCGTCGACGACGAAGAGCGAGGGCTTTACGGGGAGGTTCGCCAATCTCTCGAGCGTCTGCGGGCTGGCGAGTTGCTCGGGCGAGACGAAGAGGAATTCGAGCTTGCCGTTTTCGAGCTTGTCGAACGCGGCCCGGTTCTCGCCGGCCGTGAGCGACGAGTTGACGGCGGCGGCGGGGGCGACGCTGGAGGCGCGGATGGCCTCGAGCTGGTCCTTCTGCAGGGCGATGAGCGGGGAGACGACGACGGTCGGCCCGTCGATGAAGAGGGCGGCGATCTGGTAGATGGCCGACTTGCCGCCGCCGGTCGGCATGACGGACAGGACGTCGTGGCCGGCGAGGATCAGGCGGATGGTTTCGAGCTGGCCCGGCCTCAGGTTTTCGAACCCGAGTTTGTCGCGGGCGGTGCGGGTGATGCGGGCGGCAGAGGGCGGGGCGGGCCGGCGGGCGCGAGCGGGTCCATCCGTATTCCCCCGGCGGACGGGTTCGGGGGCCGTGTGGGATTGGGTTTTGGTGCGCTTGGCGGGTTTGTTCTTCCCGCGCGGTGTGGTTGGCTTCACGGCTTGCCGGTCGCAACTCACGTGCCCGCTCGACTCGGGCTGTGGTCGCGGGGGGCTCGTGCGGATCGGGTAGTCTAAGTCCGCGGGCTGGGGTCGCAGGAGTCGCTGAAGGGGTGCGCCGCATCGTCGCGGTGCGCACGGGTCCGACGTGCGGTCGAACGTCGCGTGGCCGCAACGGCTAAACCGTGAGGGCGATATGATATGTGCGGTTGCCGAGCGCTCGGGCGGCACCCGGTTTGCAATGCTGAGGCAGTCTCTAACCGGAGTGTTGCCGATGCCCGCTTCCAAGCGCGAACTGATCGATACCGGGACCGACAAGCGCTACGTCCGCCGCGACAAGGACGGCAAGTTCAAGGAGAGCGACGACGTCGGGCGGTCGCTGGCGGCGGACCGGCGCACGAAGGCGAAGACCAAGGCGCCGAAGGGGCAGGGGGATCGTGGCGATCGCTGATTGTCGCTCGCGCCCGTCCGGTGAGCGCCACGGCTGCTCGCCCAGAAGCCGCGCCCCCGCCCAATCGACGCCAGCGATGGTCCCGTCGGGCCTGACGCGGACCCAGTCGCGCTGCGGCGGGCGGGTGTTGTCCCGGCAGACGCGGACGGCGATGCCCGACTCGTCGGCGGCCACGACGCGCGTCATCGACCCGATCGGCGACTGTCCGGACGTTTCGCGGAACGCCCGCATCGCCGCGGGTCGGTCGATCCGGGGCGTCGCCTCAGGCTCCGCACCCGGCGTGATGGCCCGTCAGCTCGCAAGGTCATTTAGCCCGCCCGCAGCGCTCCCACCAACCGCCCGCCGCGGCCCATCGCCTCGTCCGCCATCCGCACCAGTCCCTCGTGTGGCGCGGCACCCGGCCTCGCCGCCAGGGTCTCGCGCACGCATTCGCGTTCGGCGCCCGGTCCTCGCCAGGCCGCGAGCAGGATGACGGCCACCGCCGGCGCCCGGCTCATGCCGCCGCCGCAGTGACAGAGCACGACGCCGGCACGACCGCGCATCTGTTCCGCGAAGTTGACGATCGCCCGCGCGTCGGTGGGCGTCGGCGCGACTTCGACGAGTCCGTTCGCCGCGTTCCACCGCCGGCGCGACTCCGCCTCCGCCCACGCGCGGGTATCGCCCGGCATCGGCACGTCCACGTCATCGAACCTCAGATCGAGCCGCGGCACGCCGGTCGCGGTTTCGACGCCGTATTCGCGCCGGCCGTGGATCGCCGCGACGCCCACCACCTCCGCCGCGCCGGCCGCGCGCAGGAACATCCCTGCCTCCGAATACCCCATCACGATCACCCGCGGCTCCTGCTGCACGCGGCGATCGTATCACCAATCGGCAATCGGCAATCCCCTACCCTTCCTCCTCCGCCAGGTCCACGCGCTGGTACCGGTACACCGCCTTGTACATTCCCGCGACCTCTTCGCGCGCCACCACTTTCGGCCGGTACCGCTCGTTCCGCGGCTGCAACCGCAGCACCTCCGCCCCGGCCTCGTCCTTCTCGAAGAACGCCCGCTTGAACGTCGTAGTGCCGTCCTCGAAGCGGACGAAACAGTCGTCCCCGCTCTTGATCACCGCGGCGGGCGAGAAGATGACGATGTCGCCCTCGCGGTACTTGGGGGTCATGGAGTCGCCGTGCACGCGGGCCGCGAACGCGTCGCGGTCCTGCAGGTCCGGGCAGCCCACGTAATCGTCCGCCACGCCTTTCGGGTACGACATGTCCGTGAAGTCCTTCGGGTAACCGGCCGAGACCTTGTTGATCACCGGCACGGAGTTGGTGCTCACCCGCTCGACGTTCGGCGACGACTGGTCGACGAACTGCTGGAGCACGCCGGACAGGTAGGCGGCGTCGAGGTTGATTCCCCCCGCGAACCCCGGCTTAAGCTGGGCCGCGCCGCTTGCCGGCTTCGCCCCGTTCGCCGGCGCGGGCGCGCCGCCGTTCTTCGCTTTTCCCGACTCCGTCAGTAATTGATGGAGCATCGCCCGCACGTCGCGCGGCGTGCGCTGCAAATGCGCCTCGGTCACCAGCTCGCTCGCCGGGAACCCGAGCACCTCCTCCAGCTTCCGCAGTTTGTCGTCGGACGGCGGGTTGTTGACCCGGCCCGTCTCGATCAACGAGAGGTACGGCTTGGAAATGCCCGTCTTGGCCGCCAGCTCGTCCAGCGTAAAGCCCAGGCGGCGGCGCATCCGGCGGATTTTGGCACCCATGCTGTCCATGGCGACACGTCCCGATCAGGTTGAACCAACGAAAAGCACGCGACACGACGACGTCTCCGCGCTGACCCACGACCGCGCCGAAATCCGTCTCTCTTAATCGTGCATCCGTGCCTCGGTGGTTCAGCTTATGTTCGGCAAGAGTTATTCATACTGCGTCCAAACAAGAAATGCAATGAACAACCTTGACAAAACCCGAACATCGGCACATACTAGGGGGCGAAGTTTATCGAGCGTTAAACACGGTCGAACGGACGCGGCCCCTGCCAGCACGGCTTAACTTGATGGGAGGGAAGCAGTTATGGACCTGTTAGAACAGCGTCATACCAAGGGCTTCGCGGGCGTCCAGATCGGCCCCATCGCCGCCAAGGGCTTGGCCTATCTCGACCCGGCCGAACGCAAACTCGTGGAGATGGTCCTGTCGGGCCGGATGTCGCGCCGTGAGATCGCCGTCCTGACCGGTGTGCCGATCCAAACCGTCTCCCGGCGGATGATCCGCATCGTCACCCGCCTGCACGACCCGCTCGTCATCGCCCTGATCGAGCACGGCCAACTCCTCCCCGAAGGCCACCGCGACCTGGGCCTAGCCTACTACCTCCGCCGCTGGGGCCCGACCCAGATCTGCCGGGAGTACGGGGTGACCGAGTACGCGCTGCGGAAGGTGCTCACGTACATCAAGGGCTGGCACGCCGCGCGCCGGTCCGCGCGATAGCGATCGCGCGCCGGAAACCGCGCGACATCCTCTTTTAGCCGCCGGGCTTGCCCAGCGCGTCCAGCGAATCTCGACCACACGCACACTCAACCCCAGGGGGTTTCCATGTCCTCCGCCACCGTTCACTCGCCGCGCATCAACCGCGTCGCCGACTGGTTCGGCCTGTCGCCCACCGACGTCGCCGCCCACCTCGCCGCGCCGCCCGACCCGCAGCTCCCGCCCGACTTCGCCCCCGCCCCCGGCCAACTCATCCTGATCACCGGCCCGAGCGGCGCGGGCAAGTCGACGTTGCTCCGCGCGCTGCGCGAGCGCCACCGGCGAACGGAGGGCCTCTGGATCGACCTGGCGCGCCTGCGCCTGCCGGACCGGCCCACGGTCGACGTCGTCGCCGACGCGCTCGCCGCCGGCCACCGCCCCGCGTGCGACGCGCGCCTGGCGACGCCGATCGCCGACGCCGACGCGCTCACCATCCGCGCGCTCGAATCCCTCTCCCGAGTCGGCCTAGGCGAGGTGTGGAGTTACCTGCGCCACCCGACCCAACTCTCCGACGGCCAGCGATGGCGGCTGCGCCTGGCGGTCGGGCTGGCCCGCGCCGACCGCCGGCCCGGCGGCGCGATCCTCGCCGCCGACGAGTTCGGGGCGCTGCTCGACCGGATCACCGCGCGCGTCGTCGCCCGGTGCGTGCGGCGGGCCGTCGCGGGCACGGGCCTGAGCGCGGTCGTCGCGACGAGCCATGAGGATTTGATCGAGGCGCTGGCGCCGGACGTGGTCGTGCGGTGCGACTTCGGGCGGGTCACCGAAACCCGGTTTTAAGTGGGGCAGACATTCTCGTCTGCCCTGGACTGGCTCGGGCTGCGCGACTCGCGAGCGACGCGAGGTGAAGCGACGCGCACGCCGCGCAGATGAGAGGGCTCGGGGGACAAGAATGCCCCCGCTCGCCCGCTCAGGCAGACGAGAATGTCTGCCCCACTGAGGATCTCAGAAGAACAGGGGGATCACATGCGTTGGACGACGTATCTACCGGGCCATTTCGAACTCGCGCGCGGGACGCCCGCCGACTACTTCGCCCTCGAGCGCTTTCACTACCGCGCCGGCCGGCCGGCGACGTGGGCGGGCGTGTGGGTCGTGCGGCACGTCGACGGCGGCGCGCGGCGCGTCGTCGCCGTGGGGGTGCTGTCGTACCCGTGCGTGGCCGGCGCGGCGCGCGACCGTGCGCTCGGGTTGGAGCGCATAGGGGCGCGCGAGCGGCTACGGTTCGTGAACGCCAACGTGCGGACGATCTCGCGCGTCGTCGTGCACCCGCAGTTCCGCGCGATGGGGTTGGCGTCGCGGCTCGTTCGCACGATGTGCGCGCGGGCCGGCGTGCGGTGGGTCGAGGCGCTCGCGGCGATGGGCCGCGTGCACCCGTTCTTCGCGCGCGGGGGCATGCGCGAGGTCGGGGTGACGCCGAAGGGGGTGGTGTACTACCTGTTCGACCGGGAGGGGGAGCGGTAGGGGCGCGCCCGGCACGTGCGGGCGCGTCGGGGGTGCCATGCTCAGATCCGGCCGGCGCGGCGTGCCACGCGCGGTCGTGCGGCCGCCGGAGATGAGCATGCCGGACGTCGAGAGGCGTCGATGGCCGCATGCTCATCCCCGCCGGCCTCACCTCAGCGCGACCGGCGCCCTTCGCGGCGGGTCTGAGCATGGCACCCGGACGGGCGCGGCCGAAATGAGCGCGGGCCCGCGGAGCGGTTCCGCGGGCCGAGGACGAACTCGAACTTGACTGGGGGTGTCGGATGGAGAAGACGCAGACCAAAGTGGCGGACCTGGACCCGGCGGATCGCGACGCGCGGCGGACGTACGACCGGGAGCGAAAGCGGCGATGGCGCGCCGCCGTGAAGCAGGCGAAAACGGAGGCCGCAATGGACACGAAGGCGGGCGCTGCGGATGCGGTGATCGACGCGAATGTGAAAAATGAAGCGAATACGGCGAATGCCATGAAGGGCGAGGAAATCACGGAGCTCGCCGATCCGGAAGCGCCGGAAACCCCGGCGGTGGCCGAGCCGGAGGTGGCAACCCGAATCAGTCGGGTGATCGATACCGACCTTTTCACCCCCTGTGTGGACGCGAATTCACTCTACGCCTGGATCACCCGCCACCTCGGCCTGAAGATGCCCCGCACCGGCGTGTGCCCCGGCCACTGCTCCCCGTTCGACTACCTCGCCAAGGCCTACCTCGAGCCCGGCGCGGACCTGGTCGTCGTCGCCCCGCGCGGCGGCGGGAAGACCCGCATGGCCGCCGCCGCCACGCTCCTGGATCTGCTCCACAAGCCGCAGACCGCCGTGCGCATCCTCGGCGGATCCCTCGAACAATCCCTCCGCGTCTGGGAGCACCTGCTTCCGGACCTCGAGCGGCTGGCTAAGGATCACGTGAAAGGCAAGCTCACCGGAACCCGCGTCACGATGGACACCGGCGCGTCCGCCGGCGTCGTCACCCAATCCCAGCGCGCCGTCCGCGGCCTCCGCGTGCAAAAGCTCCGCTGCGACGAGGTCGAACTCTTCGACCCGCGCGTCTGGGAGGCCGCCCAGCTCGTCACGCGCAGCCGCGGCCCGATCGACGGCGACGCCCGCACCGTCCGCGGCGCCGTCGAGGCCATCTCCACCTGCCACAACGTCGGCGGCCTCATGGAACGCGTCATCGACCGCGCCCACTCCGAGGGCACGGCTGTCCTCCGCTGGTGCATCCTTGACGTGCTCGAAAAATGCCCCGAAGAGCGCGTGTGCGCCACCTGCCCGCTCCACCCCGAGTGCCAGGGTATCGCCAAGATCAAGTCCGACGGGTTCCTGCGAATCGACGACGCGATCCGCATGAAGTCGCGCGTCAGCGCCGACACGTGGGACGCGGAAATGCTCTGCCGGCGGCCGAAGACCAAGGGGTGCGTGTTCCCGACCTTCGACCCACTCATCCACGTCCGCGAAGCGATGCCCGCCGATCCGCAATCCGCGATCCCCAACCCGCGATCCCCCGCGGGCCTCCACCTCGGCGTCGACTTCGGCTTCAACGCGCCGTTCGTCTGCCTGTTCGTCCTGCGCGACCGCGCGGGCCACTCGTTCGTCGTCGACGAGTACGTCCAGCCCATGCAGACCATGGAGCACCACGTCGAGGCGATCCGGCACAGGGCTCGTGCGTACGGCCTGATCAAGCGCGTCGGCTGCGACCCCGCCGGCAACGCCCGCAACACCCAGACCGCCGCGTCCGACGTCAGCTGGCTCCGCCAGGCCGGGTGGCGCGTCCTCAGCCGCTCCAGCCGCATCACCGAAGGCCTGGAACTGATCCGCCTCGGCCTCCGCAGCGGCACCCACGCCGTCACGCTCCACGTCCACCCGCGCTGCGCGCGGCTGATCGCGGCGCTCAAGGGGTACCGCTACCCCGACGGCGGCGGCGAGCTCCCCATCAAGGACGGCGTGCACGACCACCTGATCGACGCATTGCGCTACTATTACGTGAATCGCGGGGAAGGCGCAGAGACGGGCGGGTGGTATTGATTGCCCATTGCCCATTGCCGATTGCCGACTGCCGAATGTAAAGCGCACGGACGTGGGACCTGTCATTCCGAGGTACTCCGAGGAATCTGGCCGGCGCGCCGGGGTCCGCTAGCCTTTGGCGATCGGTCCGCGAACACGAAGAGCCACCATCGGACGAGCCCTTACGCTCGAGGCTAGATCCCTCGGAGTACCTCGGGATGACAGCACCACGCTCGGTCCGGAATGCACCGTCTCTCGCGTCCCCCACCCGTAACCCGCGTCTACTCCGCAAGCACCTTTCGCGGCGTCGCATCCAGCGTCAGTCTGAACAGCCGGTACCGCGGCCGCCCCTCGCCATCGATCGGGATCGCCTCCACCTCGCGGATCTTCAGCAGGGGATACGTGTTGGCGAACGACGCGGGCGTGCGCTCCGCCTCCGGCCGCTTGCGGTCGCGGTCGCGGGAATCGACCAGGTGGTACAGCGTCGCCGCCGTCGGGCGCTCGCCGATCGTGGGCAAATCGAGCGGCAGGTAACACGTGGCCTCGGGCGGCAGCGCGTCCGGGGCCACCGCCGCGCGCGGGTCGGCCGCCAGCGCGGCGCTCAGGGCCGCGGCCGCCGGGCGCGGCGAGCGGCGGTTGTCCCCCGGCCCGTTGTACGCGAGCGAGAAGACCGCGATCACAAGCCCGCACGCCCCCGCCGTCAGCGGCAGGTAGTGTCGTGCCGAGAACAGCGCCGCCGCCGCCATCGCCGCCGGGACGACCGCCAGCAGCGCCGGCCCGACCGGCAGCTTCTCCTTCCACACGACGAACGGCACCGCGATCGCGAACGCGAGCGGGATCAGTGCCTGCCCGGCAAGGATGAACGACGCGAACGACTTGGTCCCGAACCGCCGCGCCCCGGCCATCAGCGTGACCAGCGCCGCCGCCACCATCAGCGCCATCATCGGCGCGGCCGGCAGCAGGTACGCCTTCTTCTTCAAGTGCACGAACGAGAACAGCAGCACCGGGATCAGATAGCCGAGCGTCGGGAAGAGCAGGTGCCGATCGGCGGACGCACGGCGCCCGGCCCGCGCCGGCGCGCCCCCCCACGCCGGGGCAGAGCGCACGGGCTCCGCCCGAAGCGCCGCCCCGGATCCGTCCCCCATGCCCGAAGGCTCATCGCGCGCAGGCCCCGACGTGTCTGCCGTCAGCCCCGCGCGCTTGCGCCGCGCAAACGGCAGGACGAGCGCCGCGATCCAGATCGGCGTCCAGGGCAGGGCGACTTCGAACAAAATCGGGCCGTAATAGAAGGCCGGCCGCACGTTGTTCGTGTTCTCGCCGGTCACCTCGCCGATCGACTCGAACCGCCAGATGTCCCACGCGTGGGGCACCGTCTTGAACACGTACCACGTCCACGGGGCGGCGATCGCGAGGCACAGGGCGACCCCGACGACGTGCGCGAGCCACGGCCGCGGGAATCGCGCGCCGCGCTTCCGGTAAAGCGCGTGGTACACGACCAGCGGCGGCAGCAGCGTGATGAAGATCGGCGGCCCCTTGGCGATCAGCCCCAACCCGAGCGAAACGTACGCGAGCAGAGTGAACCCCCATTGGCGCCCACAATGTTTCCCCCGACCGGCCGGTGTGCCCACTTCAGTGGGGCACGACGCCGCCACCCACGCCCACAGCGTCGCCAGCGTGAAAAACGCCAGGTACGGGTCCGCCATCGACTTGCGGAACTCGTCCGACGCGAAGTGCAGCGACGCCCACACGAGCGCCGCCGGTAGTGCGGCGCGCCGCCCGATCGTCCGCCGCGCCAGGTCGGCGATCAAGAACGTCGCGAGGAAGCCCAGCAGCGCCGGCGCGAGCCGCGACAGGGCCGCCGACCACCCCGCCTCGCCGCCGAAGACCTTGAACAAGATCGCCGAACACCAGTACGGCAGCGGCGGCTTCTGCAGGCGGATCTCGCCGTTCAAAATCGGCACCAGCCACGGGTTGACGGGGAACGTCGGCGCGTCCGGGTCGGCCCGGAGGTCGAGCGCCTCGCCGGGCCGATTGAACAGTTTGACCGGGGCGACGTCGACGGACTTGGCCGCCCAGGGCCAGCCGGCGGCGGCCATCGCGCGGGCCGTCTGGACGACGCGCGCCTCGTGCGAGGTGATCACGTCGCGGTCACCGAGCAGCGGCAGGAACGCGATCGCGGCGAGGGCAAGGGTCAGGAGTCGTTGGCGGGAACGGGGCACGCCCCGGATGATCCGGGCGCGCGGGGGGATGTCAAATGACGGATGCCCGCGTGTCGGGGAGTCCACTCTTGCCCCCCGTCGCCGTGGCCGTGATGATCCTCCGCATGCCGCGAACCCTCCTCACCCTCATCGCACTGATCGCTATCACTTGCGTCGCCCCGCTCGTCGCCGACGAGAAGCCCGCCCCCCCCGCCGCCAACGAGGACGGCTTCGTCTCCCTGTTCGATGGCAAGACCCTCGACGGCTGGACGCCCCAGGACCCGGCCGCCAACGCCTTCAAAATCGACGACGGCGCCATCCTCTGCGGCGGGCCGTTCACGCACTTGTTCTATACGGGCAAGGTCAACGACGGGACGTTCAAGAACTTCGAACTCCGCGCCGAGTTCAAGATGGCCCCGTCGTCCAACTCCGGCATCTTCTTCCACACCGAAAACCCCGGCCCCAAGGGCAAGCTGCTCAAGGGCTACGAGTGCCAGATCTGCGGCGACTCGTACACCAAGGACCCGAAGAAGACCGGCTCGCTCTACGACGTCGAGGACGTGAAGACGTCGCCGGCGAATGACGAGGAGTGGACGTCCTACACGATCCGCGTCGAGGGCAAGCGCGTCATCCTCTCGATCAACGGCAAGGTGACGGTCGACTACATGGAGCCCGAGCCCGTCGTGCGGAAAAGGGGGCGCGAGGGCCGCGTCGTGTCGACCGGCGCGTTCGCCCTGCAGTCGCACGATGCGAGGAGCAAGGTCTGGATCCGGAACATCCGGGTGAAGGTGCTGCCGTAGTCGAAATGACGAAGGACGAAATTCGAAGCTCGAATCAATGACGAATGACCAAGGACGAATGACGAAGCGGACCGGCGCCGAACACCGGTGCCGGTTTCGACATTCGCCATTCGACCTTCGGATTTGATTCGTTCTTCGAGTGTCGACATTCGACTTTCTAATGGGACTGGTGTGCCCGCGCGTGTCGCGCCGCCCCGCACGCCGCGTGGTAGTCGGACGTCGCGCACGTCAACCGCCAGTTCTCCCTAGCTACGCTAGTCAACCGGTCCCCCACGGCCGACTGGATCTGTTCCGCGATCGGCGCCAGCCGCAGGCCGATCCCGCCGGCCAAACACACGTGGTGGGGCCGATACATCGCGTGGCCGATGCGGATGGCGCGGACGAGCGCGCGGATCGGCTCGTCGTTCACCGTCAGCCGCTCGGCGACGTCCGGCGTGCCGTACCGCGCCATCAGCGCCGCCGCCCCCACGTACGCCTCGAGCGACCCGCGGCCGCCGTCCGGACCCAGCGGCGCATCCGCCGACAACGAGACGTCCAGCTGCCCGAAATGCCCCGGCGATTCGCCGCTGACGTGCAGGAACGCCGGCGCTCCCCCGAAGTCGTCGATCACGCTCGCGCCGACGCCCGCCCCGAGCGACAAACACAGCAATCGCCCGCGGAACTGCTCGACGGCGTACACGTCGTACGCCACCGCGTTCGCGTCGGACAAAATCGCCAGCCCCGGCGCCGCCCGCACGTCGAGCGCCTCGGCGACCATCGCGTCCAGCGGGTTGCCGACCAGCCCCGGCACGTTCACCGAAAGCGTGATCGTCTTGCTCTGCCGATCGAGCAGACCCGGGCAGCAGACGCCCACGGCGTCGAGCTTCTTGGGCGAGTGCCCGTCGAGCACGAGCCGCGCCGCCTCCGCGACCGCGGCGACGATCGCCCTGCGGTCCGGGCGGTCGTACCGGGCGCTGCGGGCCGTGGTGAAGACGTCCGGGTCGCGGAGCATCGCCGCCTTGACGGACGTCCCGCCGATGTCGATTCCGAGGGTGGGCATAAGTCGGAGGATATCGCGCGGTGGGCGGCATGGGTAAATCAATGCCCTCCCGTGTGTCCGTCGAGCCACCGGGGCGCGCCACGCCGAACCGTGCGCTTGATGGTACAACTCGAATCGCATGTCCTTCGCCAAGACCTTCATCTTCACCCCTTTGACCGTCCTGTTCGTCGTCGTCATGGCGGTCGTGCTGATCGGGGTCTGCGTCGTGCTCCCGCTGGGCGCCCTCGGGTACAACGCGTACCGGATCGTCCTCCAGGATCACGCGATCCGCACGTACAAGCCGACGGTCGCGCTCGTGACCGAGAGCCGGGTGCAGACCCGCATCGTCCGCGGGCGCAAGTCGTCCACGACCAAGTACGACCCGGTCATCAAGTACAAGTACGAGGTCGACGGCAAGGGATACGCCGCCAGCCACGTCACACCGCTGGGCGACGTCGACTCGCGCGGGCCGGCCGAAAAACTCGTCGCCGACCACCCGCGCGGCGCGCCCCGCAAAGCGTGGTACGACCCGACCGACCCGTCGAACGCGTTCTTGGTCCCGCACTACAGCGGGTACCCCTACGCGTGGTACTTCGCCGGCGCCGCGGGAACCCTCGTCCCGCTCTGGCTGTTCTCGCTCCTGGTCTTCCACTCGATGCCCGCCCGCCGCCGCCGCGCCCGCGCCGCCGGCACGGTCGCCCGCCTCTCCACCAGCACCGACCCGATCCCCGGCGAGCCGCGCACGCTCGACGCCATGCTCGGCGACCAGGTTCGCTCCCGCGGATTTCAGGGGTTCGTCTTCCTCGCCCTCACCTGGCTCGGCGGGTGGCACCTGCTCACCCGCATCGGCGCCGACGAGAACCCCTGGCTCACCTGGATCACGCTCGGCGTCTTCACGTTCGTCGGCCTGCTCTACTTCCGCTTCGCCCGCCGGTCCGCCCGCATCCTCCGCGTCATCTCCGACGCGCGCGTCTACATCGACCCGCCGGCCGCCAAGCCCGGGTGGGTCGTCACGATCCGCGTCGAACACGACCAGTTCACGCCCGCCGAGATCACGCTGGTCCGCGTCGGCCTGGTCTGCACGCGCACGACCGGCAGCGGCAAGAACGCCACGACGAGCAAGCAGTGGGAACAGTGGCACGAGGAGCCCGCCCCCGTCGCGCGCACGACCGCCGCCGGCGCGCTCCAGCAGCGCCTGGCGGCGATGGGCGGCCCGTCGCCACGGGCGTCGGTCGGCACGATCACCGTCACCGCCCGCTTCCAGATCCCCGCCGACGCCCCGCCGTCCAGCCCCGACCAGTGGGCCGGCAGCCCGCGATACAACTGGGGCGTCCACGTCGAGACGACGTCGCCCGCGTTCCCGAAGTACAAGGCGCAGCTCGCGGTACAAGTAGCACCCGCCGGGTGATGACACGCCGCCACGCCGGGTGCGGAGCCTGAGGCGACGCCCCGGATCGAGCGACCAGCAACGCGGATTCGCGCACGGTCAATTTCGTCGGGAGGAACTCCCATGCGTGTCCTCAGCCGAATCTTCGGCAGCCTGGCGATGGCGGTCATGCTCGTGCTCGCGGCGGCCGCGATCGTCGGCATCTCGCTCGCCACGATGGCCTACGCCGCCCACCTCGCGACCGACCAGGCGCGCACGATCGGCCCGGCCCGCCCGGTGACCGCCCAAATCGTCTCGAGCAAGCTCCGCACGTACGTCGAGTATGGAAATTCGAAACACGCGCCCGAGATCCGCTTCCGCTACACCGTCGACGGCCGGCCGTACGAGTCGGGCCGCGTCGCCCCGACCCCGATCACCCAGACGGCCGACGCCGAGGCCGTCGTCGCCGCAAACCCGCCCGGCGCCACCCGCCAAGCGTGGTACGACCCGGCCGACCCGGGCCGCTCATTCCTGATCCGCCGCTTCGTACACGAGGCCTACGCGATGTGGTACGCGGGCCTGGCCTATTCGCTGATCGCGGCGCAGGTCGTCCCGGCGTTCGTGGCGTTCCGAACCTTCGCCAAGCCCCGCCCGCGCCCGGACGGGTGGGTGCGCCTGCCCGTCGAGCGCCCGCTCCGCACGCGCATTGCGGTCGAGCTGGCCCGCGCCGCCTGGTTCGCCGGGGCCGCCGCGCTCGCGGCTTGGCACCAATTCGCCCACACCGAAGACCCGCCCCGCGGGCAGGTCTACGCCGCGCTCGCCGGGTTCGCCCTCGTCGCGCTGTGGTTCGTCTACCGCGCGGCCCGCGTGTGGCGCGTGCGCCGCTGGGCCACCGACGCCCGCGTCACCATCGACCCCGACTCCTTCCGCCCCGGGCGCACCGCCCGCCTCCGCGTCGAGCAGGACCTCCGCCGGCCCACGACCGTCCGGCAGATCAAGGTCGGCCTGACGTGCACGGGCGCGTTCGGCGTCGAGGGCGACCTCGTCCAACAAGTCTGGGAACGGTGGGAGACGCGCGACAACCCCGAACCCAAGCGCGCCATCCCCGAGCACCCCCTCGGCTCGATCGCCCGCGAGGCGCTCGCCGCCGCCCGGGCGCGCGGCGACCACCCGCCCGCCCCCGCCGGCACCCTCACCGTCGACGCCGCCTTCGGCCTCTCCGACGCCGTCGTGCCGACGACTCAGGGGACGGTCAACGAACGGTACCGCTACGCCCTGATCGTCGTCACCACCCCCGACGCCGGGCCGCCCTACCGCGCCGAGTTCGACGTCACAGTTCAGGAAATTTGATCGCGCGCACAATCGGTGTCATCACGGCGCCGGCCGGCTCGCCGCGCCCCCGCGCACCTCCGCCGGAAACTCCCACCGCGGGATCGGGTTGAGCCGCGCGACCTGCTCGACCGACAACACCGCCCGCACGCGCGCCCCATACGCCCGGATCGCCTCAAGCCCCGCCGCCCGCCGCGCCGCTGCGGTCTGCCGGAGCAACGTCACCACTTCGCTCGGCGCGTCCACCCGCGCCGCGATCCCCTCCAACTCCTCCCGCGGCCACGCCAAATCCGGCGCCGCCGGGAGCGCCGCCAGCGCATCCCGCTGCGCCGCCGTCACGCCCGCCTCCGCCGCGTACGCCGGCTCCGCCAGGATCCGCCGGACGCCCTCGGCGAGATAACCGAACTCCCACTCGGCCTCGTCCACGGTAAAGAAGCCCCCGCGCAACACGCGCCCCTCACCGCGCTCCGGCCCCACGTACAAGAACGCGTCCCCCGCCTTCACCAGCCGCCCGCCCCCCGCGCGCGGGTATACGCCGTCCGGCAAGTTCGCCTCCGCCGCCGCCGCCAGCGCCGCCGCGGCCTTGTGGTTCGCCGCATCCACCCGCCCGCTCTCCGCCACGCGACCCCCCGGCGGCGGCACCACCGCCCGGATCGCGTTCGCCGACGAATCGTCCCCCCGCTGCAAATACGCCAGCCGCCAGACCAGCGCCGCCCCACCCAGCACGACGACCGCCATCGCCATAGCCGCCGCCCAGAGCGGAATCGGCGGACCGGCGGAAGTTGGGTCGGGTCGGGCCACGCTTCCATCTAGCGTAGCCGGCCTTCCCATCCGGGTGAACCGGCGGGTGCCGATCCCGGCCCGGACAACGCACGTCCGGCCGGGTCGAACTGTGGCCCGGAGCGGGCCTACCCCTTACGACCGCCACGACCCGCGCAACCCCTCCGACACATTACATATTTCCGCCTGGATCTCGCCGGCGACGGGCAATTGTGGTTGTATCCCTGACGACCGGCGGCTAAGTTTCACCGCCAGCCATCTAAGGCGTTCGAATTGCGAGCAGGACACTTATGACGATCAACCGCATGTCGCGTCGCGCCGGGATGTCACTGGCCGCCGTCGCCGCCGCAGTCTTGGCGGGATCGGCGTCGGCCGCCCCCGTCGCGTACACCGTCGTTCGCCAATACGACGACACGACGGCGACCAATGCCGTCGCCACCAACTCGAGCGGCAACGCACTGTCGTCGACCGCCGCGAACGACGTGGCCGGCTTCACCGGGCTCGTCGCCACCGCGTTCGACAACGGCGCCGGCGGAGTCGTCAACTTCGAGACGGCCTCGAACGACAACCCGGACGGGTTCACCGCCGCGTACGGCACCGGAAAGGTGCTCGCGGTCGCCAGTTCGACCAACGTCAACCACACCACGCTCAGCACCCTGACGGTCATCTCCGGAACGCAGGGCCTGATCCCGACCGCCAGCGCGACTACCGCCTGGCGCCTCTCGTTCGGCGGGATCACCGGCGGTGACCCGGGCGAGGCGGTCGTCCAGGCCGGCTTTACCCTGCTCTCGCGCGACGCCAAGACGCAGGTCGCGCGGGTCGAGTGGTTCATCGACGGCGACACGACCACCGCCGCCTTCACCGACGACGAAACCATCACCCAGCCCAAGAGCTTCGACGACACCTTCTTCGGCTATACCGCCCCGGCCGGGTCGGCGATCACCAGCGTGCGGATCTCGTTCGACACGACCGGCTTGGTCGCCAGCGACGACCGCCTGGGGATCGACGACCTCGGCTTCATCACCGCCCCGGTCCCCGAACCCGCGACCGTCTCGCTACTCGCCCTCGGGGCGATGCCCCTGCTGGGCCGGCGGCGCCGGCCGCGCTGAGTGCGGCCGCCCGGGAATGCCCGGGGTGCTCCCCTTATTCTCGAAACCGCGACTCGCGTCACCGCCGCGCGTCGGCGGCCGCCCGGACGACCTCATAGGGGGCGGCCGTTGCGAACCGGTATACCGCCCGCCCGACCGTGACCTCGACCCCGCCGTCCGCGCGCCGCGCCGAGACCGGCTGCGCCCCGCCCGCCGGCGCCCTCCCGTCCCCCACCTCCAGCACGTGCACCAGGCACACCTCGTCGCCCCCGCCCTTGTAGTCCAGCGTGAGGCGCTGCGTCCCGACTTCGGTCGCATCGACGGCCGCCGCCTTCCCCGCGTCGCCGAGTACTGCCCGGCACCGGATCCAACCCGCCCCGTTCGTCGCGAGCCACCCTCCGTCTGCCGACGTCGGCGCCGCCGGGAACTGCAGCAACCACTGCACGTCCGGCACCCGCTTCCCGGCCCCGGCCGTCAGCCGATCGACAACGACCACCGTCCCTGACCCCACGAGCGCGACCTGCCGCACGCAACTCGCCAGCGCCGGCACGTCGTACGCCTGCGCGAACTGCCCCGCAGCCGCCATTGCCGGGCCGGGCGACACGACCAAATCCCCCGTCTCCAGCCGCTTCCCCGCCTTCAAATTCTGCTCGAACTTCCCCACCGACCCGAACGTCTGCCCGCGCACCGCCCGCTGCGCCTGCCCGCCGATCAGCAGCGTGTTGTGCAAATCCGTCCGCTGCTGCGGACCTCGCGTCTGCTTGTACACCGGCGGGTCCACCGCCAGCAGCCCGCGCCGCCAGATGAAGAACCCGCCCTGATCCCAGTGGTTGTGATCGCCATAATGGTCCGCGCACCGGAACCCCACGACCGTCGCGTCATCACCCCACCCGCCGGCCCGCGCGATCCAGTGCCCGCCCTTCGCCCCGCCCGCGACGAACACCTCCGGCGCCGGCTTCACCTCCGGCCGCGCGCCCCGCCCGTACAAAAACCAGAAGATCGCGGTGTCGTCGTCGTACGCGCTCAGCCCGCGCCTCTCGGCGATCCTCTTCGACAGCGCCTGTGCTGCCGACACCTCTGCACCCGCGCGCCCACCCATCGCCCACACACCCGCATCCAGCAACCCCGCGACCGCCCGCGTCGCCCCACCGTTCGCTCCCGACTGCAGGTCCCCGAACGGCACGAACCGCAGGTCCGGCAACGTCCCGTACGCCAGCGCCCCGAGATTCCGCGCCAGCCAATCACCCTGTTTCTCCCGAATCGTCCTGACGACATCGGCCTCCCCCGCGCTCTGCCCCGCCAGCACCGTCACCAGCGCCGGCCTGAACACGTAATGCGTCCAGTACCCCATCGGCTCGCACGGCAACCCGTCCAGGTACCGCAGCGCCGGCCAAAGCTCCCGCTCGAACCGCCCCCGAATCTGCTCGTACACCGCCGTGCTCGCCGCGTCCTCGCCGGCCGTCGCCAGCCCCCACATCGCCACCCCGCCCGCCGACATCCAAGTGTAATTGTGAAACACGTGATCGCCCGAGTACTTCAGCCCCATCCCCACCAGCGGCCCCACCGCCTTCCGCACCTCCGCCCGCGCCGCCGCGTCGAACTTCTCGTAGCCACATAACCAGTCGTACGCGAGCCCGAACTCCGTGAGCTTGAAGAAGACCTCGAAGCTGTCCGCCTTCTCCGGCACGCGATACGCCCGCATCCGCGCGATCGCCTTGTCCGCCGCGTCTTGTTTGCCCGTCATCAGCCAAACCATCGCCTGCGCCTGCGCCGAGTTAACACGCGACAACCGCCCCAGCATCTCCGCGTACGCCTTGTCCTTGGCCTGCCCCCGAAGCTGTTCGAGGGAGATCGCGAGCGGCGTCGCCTTGGGCCGGAGCAATACCCGCGGCCGATCGGGTTTGAGTTGGTCCGCGCGCGGGAGCAGTTCCTGGGCGCCGCTGTAGGTCGCAACCAATGCGGTAACGATGAGCGCGATCATTCGGGTCATTGGTGGAGGTACCGTGATTCGGCAACCGCGCTCGATTCCTCTTGTAGCCGCCCCGCTTGCGGGGCGCGTCCGAGTGCGCCCGGCCCCCTCCGCGTCGGTTCATAATCGAGCGCCGTTAGAAGCGCCCCGCAAGCGGGCTGGCTACAAGAGGTCAGTCGAAGTTCCTTTTAGAATGAAGCCCCCTCCCCCATCCGCCGATGGTCCCGTACCACCCCAGGAGAATCCCCCATGCTTACCCGCCCCCTCATTACCGCGCTCGCCCTGGGCGTCCTCGCCCTCACCCAGTCCGGGTGCCTCCTCGCCGTCGCCGCCGTCGGCACGGGCGCCACCGTCGCCTACGTCCGCGGCGACACCGAATCCGCCATGGACGCCACCCCCGACCGCGTCACCGCCGCCGCCAAGGCCGCCCTCGAGGACCTCAAGATCGTCGTCGTCTCCCACCGCGCCTCCGCCCTCGACGGCGACGTCGTCGGCCGTACCGCCGGGGACGATAAAGTTCACATCCTCGTCAAGGCCCAGGGCGAGCGCACCAGCCACATCTCCATCCGCATCGGCACCTTCGGCGACCAGGCGATGTCAAATCGCATCCTCCTCAAGGTCAACGAGCGCCTCAACGCCATGAACGCCGCCGGAGCGCCCGCACCCCAATCGGCAGCGGTCAGCGCCCCCCTCGCCACCCCAGCGGTGGTGCCCGAGGACTGATCACCCGCCCGCCCAAACTTCCCGGATTCCCATTCCGGTGGCTTGAATCTAATTCCCCATCTCCCCAGAATGGCGCGAGTTACGTGACTCTCATGTCGTCGGACGCTCGCGTCCGATAAACAAGGATCGACCGGCCCCCAGCACTGCGCGACGGGCCGGATTGATCGTCGATCGGTGGACCGGTCGATAGAGGCACGAGTGGTACGTGGCGGCGCCGGGGTCTGACTGTTCGGTGCCGCCGCGGGGATGTTCGGGAGCACGTCATTTCGACGGCTGAACCCGTCGGCCGCGGGCCGGCGGGGGGGTCCTCAGCCAACGCGCTTTCTCCGCCCGTCCCATCACCACTCCTCCGGGCCTCCGGCCAGGGAAGGGCCATGATGGACAGCTTTCTCATCCGCGGCGGCGCACGTCTCAAGGGCAAGATCGAGATCTCGGGGAGCAAAAACTCCGCCCTGCCGATCGTCGCCGCCTGCCTCATGCCGCAGGGCAAGACGCGCCTCCACGGCGTCCCCCGCCTCTCCGACATCGACTCGATGATCAAGCTCGTCGGCGAGCTCGGCTGCCGCGTCCAGCGGCACGACTCGCCCGCCAGCAACAACGACGGCCCCGCCCTCAACGGCCCGCTCGACATCGAGGTCACGGACCTGTCCCAGACCCACGCCCGCTACGACATCGTCAAGACGATGCGCGCCAGCATCTGCGTCCTCGGCCCGCTCATCGCCGCCCGCGGCCGCGCCAAGGTCGCCATCCCCGGCGGGTGCGCCATCGGCGACCGCCCCGTCGACCTCCACATCCGCGGCCTCCAGAAGCTCGGCGCGGAGTTCCGCACCGAGGGCGGCGACATCGTCGGCGAGATCCCCACCGGCAAGCGCCTCAAGGGCTGCCGCATGTACCTCGGCGGCGCCCAGGGCCCGACCGTCCTGGGCACGATCAACGTCATGTGCGCCGCCGCGCTGGCCGAGGGCGAGACCGTCCTCGTCGGCGCCGCCTGCGAGCCCGAGGTCGTCGACTGCGCCAACCTGCTCAAGAAGATGGGCGCCAAGATCACCGGCGAGGGCACCCCCGAGATGAAGATCGAGGGCGTAGATAAGCTGGTCGGGTGCGAGCACCGCATCATCCCCGACCGCATCGAGCTCGGCACGTTCATCATCGCCGCCGCCATCACCAACGGCGAGCTCGAGCTCCACAACTGCAACATGGACCACCTGATCGCGGTGACCGACCGGCTCGAAGAGGTCGGCGTCCGGATCGTCCGCCACAACAACGACACCGTCACCGTCTCCTCGGGCCGCCGCCTCAACCCGATCGAGATGACCACCCAGCCCTACCCCGGCTTCCCGACCGACCTCCAGGCCCAGCTGATGGCCCTGCTCTGCTTCGCCGACGGCATGAGCGTGATCACCGAGCGCATCTTCCCCGACCGCTTCCTGCACGTCGGCGAGCTCAATCGCATGGGCGCCCGCATCCGCAAGGAAGGCCCGACCGCGATCGTCCAGGGCGTCAAGGAACTCGCCGGCGCACCGGTCATGTGCTCCGACCTCCGCGCCTCGGCCGCGCTGGTCTTGGCCGCCCTCGCCGCCCGCGGCGAGACCCGCCTCGACCGCGTCTACCACATCGACCGCGGGTACGAGAAGATCGAGGCCAAGCTCAACGCCGTCGGCGCCCACATCGAGCGCGTCGGCGAAGACAAGGCCGCCGGCAAGACCACCGTCTCCATGGCCGTCGCCGCCGCCTAACCCGGCGGGGCCGCTTCAGCGGCTCTGTCCCCGCATTCAAACACGAAACGCGAACCCCGAGAGTCTACCTCTCGGGGTGCTCGCGTTTTGAATCTCGCTCCCCGCGCCCGCGGTTAAAGGCCGTACTTAGCGGTCGCACCGAAGGTGCACGTGAGCGCCTCGCAGGTCATCAATGTCGTTGACCGCGTTCGCGAGATCTCGCGCGCTTCTACGAGTGGGATCAGGAGGTCGACCGATGTCCGGATACCGATGCGCGACGTGTGGCGAGCACCACGACGGCCCGACCCTCGCGTTCGGCCTCGGTGCGCCCGATCTGTACGATCAGATTCCTGAGAACGAACGGCCAACGCGCGCGGAGCTGACGAGCGACGCTTGCGTAATCGACGGCGAGCACTGCTTCGTCCTCGGCAACATCGAACTGCCGATCTCTGGAACGGACGAGAAGTTCGTCTGGTCGGTGTGGGTCTCGTTGAGCCAGCTCAACTTCGCCCGGGCAACGCTCCTCTGGGAGCAACCCGGTCGCGAATCGGAGTCGCCGTACTTCGGGTGGCTCAGTTCGTCGATCCCCACGTACCCGAGCACGATCAATTTGAAGACGCACGTCCACACGCGACCCGTGGGCGTTCGCCCGCTCGTGGAACTCGAGCCGACCGACCACCCGCTCGCGCGGGAACAGCGCGACGGGATCACGTGGGAGCGCGTGCATCAGATCACCGCCGCGATCGAACACGACACCCCTCGCGCGGGATAGTCTTTACAGACCGCGCCCCCGCGTGCACACAACCGTCAGCCGTCGTACCAACGGGAAGGGCGGAACGGGGCCGAGACCTGCGGGTTGAAGAGGGGTCTGCCCGTCCTTCAAGGCACCGCTTACGACCACGCCGGAGCCGGAGCCTCAGGCGACGGCCCGGATATCTCTGGAAATCGCGGGGTTGGCACAACGAATGGTCAGACTCAAGCGGTCGCGCGCGGGTGACACGTCTCCAAAGATCGACGGAGCCCAACATGACGCGCCTCGGGGCGGATCACGTCGGGCTCGCAAAGCGACACCGATCCCGGTCCGTCCTACTGCCCCCGCCGCCGGCGGCTCCCCAGACCCGCCAGCGCCAGCCCGGCCATCGCCAATGCCGCGCCCGGTTCGGGCACCGGCGTGTAGGTGACGCTCAGGAGCGGGCGGTTGGCGGCGGTCGTGGCGGCGTCACCGTTGACGAAAAAGATCCGGCGGGCGCTGGCGGCCTCCACCGAGCTTTCGGTCTTGATCGCAAAGTAGAAGACGCCCTCCGCGTCCGCGACCGATTGAACCGCGCTCACCAGGCTCGCGGTCGAGTCGAACGTCATCACGCTGCCGCCGGTGAACGTGTCCGGGTTCGCCGTCGTGGTCGACAGCGTCGCGCCGAGGTCGCCGCCAGCCGTACCCCAGGCGGTGGTCGACAGGCGATGGTTCCACGTCACCTCGTTTTCGGCGAAGGCGTTGGTCAGCGCGACGAGTTCGAGCGTGACCTCCTGCGACCCGCTGCCCGTGTCGTCGCGCGAGCCGACCAGCCGGAGCGACACCGCGTCGATCGTCGCGCCGACGGGGATGGCCGCAAGGTCGAACGCGTACACCCCGCGGATCACCGCCGGCGCCGTCGTCTTGCCCAGGATGACGTCGCCGCTCGTGCCGAAGTTGGACGTCGGGTTGTCGCTCCGGATCGTCGAGTCGGCCGACTCGTAAAGCGCGTCCGGCGAGACGCCCTGCTGAAAGCCGATCACGTCGGCGAACGCCGGTGACGCGACCACGACCGCCGCAACCACGGCCCAACCGCCGCGCCACCCTCTAAACGTGCTGATGACCTTCGCAGGCTGCATCACCGCTCCTCCAAAAACAGTCGAAGCACTCCCCACCGTCAGTGTAACCCGTACGGTTTCGGCTGGCCAGTGAGAAGTTGCAGTCGAAGATCACGAGGCCGAGATGGCCGCCTCAAAAAGCGACGGAGCCCGACGCGACGCGCCTCGGAAGGCGGATCGAGTCGGGCTCGCGAGACGGCCGAAAACAAAAACGGCCGCCGTGTCGCTGGAATGTCTGGCCCCGCCGCCGGCCGGGGACGCGACTCGGGAACGCGTCGCCGGCAGGGCGGGGCACTCAATACACACACGCAAAATCAACTGCGGTTCCCGCACGGGCGCGAACGGGGTTGACGATCCCGTTCAGCCGCGGGCCCGCACAGGGGCAAGCGCCAGCGCCGCCGGAAGGCGAGCGCGTTCGGCGCGATCCGCCCTACAGGTTCCGCGGACGGCGCACCACGCCGAACAGCAGCGAGATCACGAACAGGACGAGGAAGATCCAGAACAGCACCGTCGCGATGGAGCCGGCGCCACTGGCGATCCCGCCGAAACCGAAGACCGCGGCGATGATCGCGATAATGAAGAATACGGCAGCCCAGTACAGCATATAGCCTCCGAAAGCAGGTGGTTACGCCACGCAATTCCCTGCCCACACGTGCGGGCTTTCGCGGTACTGCGTTCGAGAAACCATCAACGCAACCCCCGTGCCTGATCCCCTGACGGGCTCGTTTTTCATTACCACAGCCGGTTCCCCCGGCATCGTGTCGCGGTCCACCGGGCATGAGCCCGCCAACCGGCCAAAATGGATGTGCCGCCCCCGAACCATGTGCCGGCAGATGAGGAATTGGTAAGAGCCCGCTTCTGGTCAGCATCGAATCGCTCGCTTAGCGCTTGCCGCTTAGCGATTTGAAACGTCCCAAAAAAGAAACCCCGCGACGCGCACTGCGCGACCGCGGGGTCCTCGTTTCAGTTGTAAGGCCGGCAAACTTACCGGTTCCGGTCGGCCGCGTTCTGCATCTTCTCGCCGCCACGCTCGATGTCCCGGCCGGCGCCTTCCATCGTGTTGCAGGCGGTCAGGGCCAGCGGGCTGACGAGCATCAAAGCGACGAACGCGAAACGAATGAACGACTTCATAACAGTCTCCCGGGCATGGGGTATTCGGAAGCCGGGCCGCGTACCGCGGCGATCCTCGACTCCCGCGGCGGCCACTCTACGCACGCCCGCGAACCGCGGGGAACGGGCAAAAGTCGTGACGCCCGGCAACCCTCTCCGTCTACCCAGTCCATGCCGCCGGACGATCGCGCCGTTACCGGACCCCAAGCCCGAGTCGCTCAGAACGTCCGTTACGGTCCGCGTAACTGATACGCCCCTTTTTATTTGCATCGGCCTCAACGCTGGTTTATGCTCCGCCCCCGCTTCGGCGGACGTTTGCACACGGGAACTTGCGCCCGCGTGAAAACGACCGGCGAAATGCGGATCGTGGTGAGCAAGCGCCGCGATCCGGGCGCGCGGACCCGTGGGGACGCACGGGCCGCCGATTGTGTGGCAGCAGCAGCAGGCGCGACGCACGGAGGTCGTGCGCCGGCCGACGAGGACCAGGGAAATCATCGCCCGCGGCTCGTGTGAGGAGTCACGGCGGCGGGCGACGGACGCGGAGAGCACACCGCGCGGAGCTTCGGGACGACGCTCTGCGGGGACGGCGCGGGACCGCCAACCGTAAACGAGACGCGCACGATCGATCGCGCGTGTCGGTCTGTACTCGCCCGGACGCTCGGGTGCGCAGGGCCGATGCGAGGCGACCGTCGGGCGACTCGCCAGCACGGTGACGACGACTGCTTCTTCCCCGTGGCGACGCCGACCGGCGACCCGCCGGACCGTTCATCCCACGTTGTCGCGAGCGCGGTCAAGGTTCGCGGCGACAATCCCCCCTCGCTAGATTGACATGCGGCTCGGCCCGGCGGCCGGTTCGACCCGTTCCCGCGGTGAGAACGATTTCGCCGCGCCAGGTCGTGCCCGGGCCGACATCCGGGCGGCCGCGCGTCAGGACACCGAAGAGTTCGACACCAGGAGCCCTCATCTTCGTCTCCCCCCGCATGCCCCAACGACCCAGCGAATCCCGTCCCGCGACGGGCCTCGTGTCGCCGCGCGATTTCGCGCGACGACCCGTGCGCCCCGCCCGCGGCGCCCGATTCGCGCGGGGCTAAATGATCCGGCCGCGGTGGCGCGCGGCCGGCGGGCGTGTGTGGAGAGACCCATCCTTCCCCAGCAGGAGGAACGCTGTGAATTCCGATCCTCGCCTTGTTGATAGCGTGACGCAGCAGTCCCTGACCCCGGCCCCCGCGTCCGACCGACGCCGGCGCGACGGCTCCCGGGTGCGGATCGGATCGGCGCTCCTCTCCCGCCGGGCCCAGACGATCGCCATGGCCGCCGCGGTCGTGCCGCTCGCCGGCCTCGCCGGCATGAACGCGCTCCGCGCCGAAGGCCCCGACGTCGTCCGCGACCGCGCCCCGCGCCCGGTCACCCTGATCCCCGGCCTCCACGTCGCCACCGGCGCCCCCAAGTACGCCGCCGACCAGCCCAGGTCCGACGCCGACCTCCTCCGCCAGGGCACCGAGCAGTACGCCAACAAGCAGTACGAGGAAGCCCAGGTCACCTTCCAGCAGGTCAAGGCCGACGCCCTCCAGGGCGACGACCGCAAGCAGTACGACGACCTGCTCGCCAAGGCCACGTCCGCCGCCAGCGAGCGCAAGGCCGCCCGCGCCGCGTTCGACCAGGGCCAGGCCGCCCTCGACGCCAAGCGCCTCGACGAGGCCCGCGCCGCCTACCAGTCCGTCCTCGGCAACGCCTTCGCCGACGACGGCACCCGCCGGCGCGCCACCGAACAACTCGCCGTCGTCGAGGACGCGGCCAAGGGCATGCCCGCTGTCGCCGGCGGCGCCGCCACCCAGCAGCTCGACCCCCGCCAGGCCTACAACGAGGGCCGCCGCCAGTACCGCGAGGGCGACTGGATCAACGCCCGCCGGAACCTCGAGACGGCCCGGCAGGGCGGTTACCGCGGCGGGCTCTTCGAAGAAGCCCCCGACGCCATCCTCGCCAAGATGGACAAGAAGGAGTCGGCGGACAAGGCCCGGCACGAGGCCGAGCTCGCCGCCCGCAACGCCGCCGCCGGCGCCCCCGCGACGCCCGCCTCCCCCGACGCGACGGCCCCCGCCACTCCGGACGTCGCCACCGGCGCCGCGGTCGACGCCCGCCAGGCCTACAACGAGGGCCGCCGCCTCTACCGCGAGGGCGACTGGATCAACGCCCGTAAGAACTTCAACCTCGCCGTCGAGGCCGGCCACAAGCCCGGCCTGTTCGAAGACCCGGCCGAGAAGTACCTCGACCGGATGAACAAGAAGGAAGCGGCCGACAACGCCCGGCACATGGCCGACCTCGCCGCCGCCCGCGCCCGCG
>DASPKW010000373.1:0-6353 GCA_035627895.1 Tepidisphaeraceae bacterium
TCCGACTCCACAGGAGTCGGCGTGGGTGGTTGTCGGGCTACTCTACTCCGAGCCACGACCGGTTGCGCCGTCGGGCGCGGAGTAGCACCGGGAGCGCGATCAACGGCGCCGATAGCGCCGCCGCGCACGCGAGCTCGAGCAGGAAGTCCTGCTGGCCGACCCAGGTCATTCCGCGGGTCCGCCTCGACACGCCGACCGCCGTGGCCTTCATTCCCCAGCAGACGTACGCGATGCCGGCCACGTATAGGGCGACGACGAGCGCGTACGCCGCCGCCCACGCGGTCACCCAACCCGTCCGCACTCGTCCGGCGTTCTCCCAACGTGCCAGCAACGGCAATCCGGCCAGACCGATCAGTGCCAATGCCGTGTAGGGTGCAGCGGAGAATGTCCACTTAAAGGCCCGGTCCGGCAGGTAGTTCCCGAACTGGTCGAGCGCCGAATACCGGTACGTCCACCGCTCGGTGCGGAAGATGACGACCGCCAGGCACCCTAGGACGTGGAGGCCGGCGACGACCCATAGCGCGCGGGTCGGGCGGTCGCGGGGCGGGACGTGATGATTGTTCCGGGCGTAGTCCAACAGCCCGGGACCAGGCGGAGGGGAGTCGCTGCTCATTGCGCATCCCGTTCGGCCCGCCAGCGGCGGAGAGATTCGCGAAGCTTCGCGATGACCGTCTCCCACGGCACCGCCTTCGTTTGACCGCTGTCCAACTCCTCGATCCGGCGATTGATCTCCGCGGCCCACGCCGCCTCCCACTCTTCGGTGGTCAGGTCCGGTTCCGGTTCCATGCCGTGCATTCTACCCACACTTGCCGATTGACTTTTGACATTTCTGATCGTGTCCCGACACTCCCCTCCCCCATGCCCACGCAAACCCGCGTCCTGTCGCCCGGCCCTACGCCCACCTCGTTTCGCGCGCCTGACGGTCAGGTCCTCACGCCACCCAAAGACTGGGCTTGTCTCCCGCCCGGCGACGCCGGCCTGACGCGCCGCGTGAAGGCGGCGGGGCCGACGTGGACGGTGCAGGAGAAGGTGGGGCGGAAGATGTTCTCACGGGGCGTGTGGGCGCCGGCGGCGACCATCGCCGCGGCGCGGGCGGCGCTGGACGCCGAGCGGGCGACGCCGCAGTACGCGAAGAAGCAGGCCGCCGCGGCGGTGCGGCGCGACCGCGAGCAGACCGAGTACGTCGGGACGTTCCGGGACGCGGTGCTGGCGTTCCTGAACTTCCACGCGAGTCACGCCGCGCTGGCGGACAAGCTCGCCACGGCCGTTACGGCGCACGCGACGCCGGTCGGGAGCGGGACGGTCGCGCGGACGGAGCGGATCCCGGTCGAGGAGCGGGCGCGGGCGGCGGTGATCGCGTGGATGCGCCACCAGACGACGGCGTACGACGACATGCGGATCGCGCGAATCAAGGGCGAGCGGCGGGCGGTCCGGCGGGAACTGGCGGAGCGGTCGGTGCGGGTGCTGGAGGGGTATCGGGCGGGGCGGCCGGCGGCGGGCGCGTGCCCGCTTGCGAAGGCGCTCGGGTGAGGTTCTCGTTTCGCCGCGACCCGAAGGGCAAGCGTCAGCGCCGCCCGCAGGGGAGCGCGTCGAGCGAGATCGGGCGCCGGACACCGATTACGCGGATCGGGAGCGGTTCGCGTGGTCGAACACAGGGCCGCTGAAACGGCCCTGCCGTCTGGCGTGAGCCCCGGGCGCCAGCCGCGCATCTTTCCCAATTTGGCGCACACCCCGCTTGCGTGTCGCACCGCTGCGCGGGCGTCACTTGCCCGCTCGCCATCCCCGCCGGTAATCTCGCCGGCGTCTAAGGAGCGTTCCCACATGCCGCAGCCGACGAAACGGGGTGACTATGCCGCGCGACCGCCGCGCCAGCGGTGCCGCGCGCGGATCGCCGTGGGCGTGCTCGCGGTGCTCGGCCCGGCCGTCGCCCGGGCCGACCTGTACTGGGTCGGCGGCTCGGGCCCGTGGGCCGACGCTGCCAACTGGAGCCTGACCGACGGCGGCCCGGGTGGGGCGGGCGTGCCGGACGGGTCGCAAGGATTGCTGTACTTCCGCACGACCGACGGCGTCGGTCGAACGATTTCACTGTCGCCCGACGCGATCGCCGGCCCGCTCCCCGCCGGCGACGTCTTCGCCGACGCGTTCGGCCCCGGCGCGCTCACGCTGACCCACGCGACCGGCGACCTGTCGCTCGGCGCGCTGTATCTCGGCCACGAGGGGTCGGCCGCCTTTCATCAGACGGGCGGCACGGCGACGCTGAGCACCCTTTCGTTGTCGCGCAATTGGTGGACGGGGGGCGGCGCCGCGGCCGCGTCGTCGTCGTACGTGCTCGCCGCCGGGCAACTGGTCACGTCCACGACCCAACTCGGGAATGACCAGAGCGTCGGGACGTTCGTGCAGACCGGCGGCACGCACACGACCGGCGACGTGTTCGTCGACGTCGGCCGCTATGACGTCGCGGGGGGCACGCTCCGGGCCGACGCCCTCCGCACCAACGCCGTGGTCCGTCAGACCGGCGGGACGATCGAGGCGGGCGTCGTGTCCGTCGACCGGGACACGGCCCGCTTCGAGCTCGACGCCGGCCAACTTAGCGCGACCACTTTCGATTCGGGCGGCACGGTCGCCCAGACCGGCGGCTCGATCGCCGTCGACCGGTTTCGGCAATGGGGCACGTATCAGTGGTCGGGCGGGACACTCGCGGTCAAGGAGGCGATCCGCCTCGGCGGCGCGGTCACGTTCCCGCTCGCCCCGGTGTCGATCGAGTTGGACGGGCAGTTTTACCTCGACCCGGCAGCCACGCTCACGAACGCGTCGTCCGTCTCGGTCCGCCTCGGCCCGCACTCGGTGTTCACGCGCCCGGCGACGTTCGACGCGACGACCGCGTTCGCCAACTATGAGAATTTGGGCCTCGAACACGTCGCCGGCCAGACCCTGACCGTGCCCGCCGGGCGGTCCGTCCGGCTATTTGAACCGCTCGACCGGTCACCGATCGACGTCCGGGGCGCGGTGGTGGCGGGCACGTTGGATTCGCCGGGCACGCTCCGCGCCGGCGGGAGCCTCACGGTCGATCAGCTGAACCGGCCCGGCGGCACGTTCCGGGTGCTCGGCGGCACGTTCCGGGTGCTCGGCGGCACGTTCGCCGCCGCGCAGATCGACCTCGCCCGCACGGGCGGGCAATCGTCCATGATCGACCAGTCCGCCGGCGCCGTCGACGTGACCGGCACGCTCGCGATCGGCGCCACCGGCCAGGGCCTCTATCGCATGACCGGCGGGCACCTCGACTCGACCACGGTCGTCGTCGGGCCCGGGTCCGGGTACCCGTACGGGTCCGTCTTCGAGTCCGCGCCGTCCGGCGACTTCTACCAGAGCGGCGGGACGCACGTGGCTCGCTCGGCCGTCCGCCTGGGGCGCGGGCGCAACGCGACCGGCTCGTACGTCATGGCGGGCGGCCACCTCGAAACGCCGATCCTCGAGATTTCCGCCGGGGCCGAAGTCTTCCCGAGGCCGATCTCCTCGCCGCCGGCGTTCATCTACGGGTCGGGCCGGTTCGAGATCGCCAACCCCGCGGCCGACATTCGGGTCACGTCCGAACTCGCGTTCGGGCCCGATGCGCTGTTCGGCGCGGTCCCCGGATCCACGATCCAGATGGGCGCGGGCGCCCGGCTCGTCAACCTCGGCACCGACCCCGACGCCCTCGCCGGGTTGGCCAACCTGCGCCTCGTCTTTTCGGCCGAGACCGCCCCTGACGTGCCCGCGCTCGACTCCGCCCCCGCGACGCTCGAACTCGCGTCCGCCGACCTCGGCCCGGACCCCGCCGGGTTCTTCGCCAACTTCGCCCTGGGCACGCTGGAGGTCGGCGGGCCCGGCGTGCCCGCGGCGCTCAAGCTCGTGGACCTGACCGACAATCATCCCGGCCTCGCGGGCACGGAAACGCTTTACGTGACCGCCCTGATCGTCCACCCCGGCTCGACGCTCGACCTGGGCGCGTTCCACGTCTACGCGCAGCACGTCCAGACGGACGGCGCCAACCTCGTCGCCGCGGCAGGGAATGCGATCATGCAGGTCCCCGAGCCGGCGGTCGCCATCGTGGGCGTCGCCGCGCTCGTCCTCGGCCCGCGCCGCCGGGGCACGCGACGATAACGCCCGGCGACGACGGTGCGCTCCCCCATCCCGGCGCGTCACCCTATCGGTCCCGCGACAGGTCGCCGGGCTCTCTTTTTCATCCTTCCGCCTTCATCCTTCGGGGCGATCCGGGTATCCTCTCGCCCCCTATGTCCGACCTCGTCCCCGTCAAGCGCGCGCTCCTTTCCGTTTCCGACAAGACCGGTCTCGCCGAGTTCGCCACGGCGCTGGTCAAAGAGTTCGGCGTCGAGCTGATCTCGACGGGGGGGACGGCCAAGTTCCTCCGGGACGCCGGGCTGACCGTGACCGACGTCAGCCAGGTCACGGGGTTTCCCGAGATGATGGACGGGCGCGTGAAGACGCTGCACCCGAAGATCCACGGCGGGCTGCTGGCGCTGCGCGACAACGCCGAGCACATGAAGTCGGCTAAGGAGCACGGGATTGAGCCGATCGATTTGGTCTGCATCAATCTGTACCCGTTCGAGCAGACGATCTCGAAGCCGAACGTGACGTTCGAAGAGGCGATCGAGAACATCGACATCGGCGGGCCGTCGATGGTGCGGTCGGCGGCGAAGAACCACCGGTTCGTCCTGGTCGTCACCGAGCCGGGCCGGTACGAAAAGGTGCTGGGCGACTTGCGCCAGCACGCGGGTTCGACCTGTGGCAAGCACCGTCTTAAGCAGGCGCAACGCGCTTTCGCGCACACGGCGGCGTACGACGGGAAGATCGCGGAGTACCTCGCGACGCAGGTTGAGCCGAAGGGCGGTGGCAGCGAAGGCCCTCCCGACTCGCTCCCCGCGACGCTGGCGCTCAACGTCCGCAAGCAGCAGGAGTTGCGGTACGGGGAGAACCCTCACCAGAACGCTGCACTTTACGTCGACGAGCGGCCGAAAGAGGCGTCGGTCGCGTACGCCAAGCAATTGCACGGCAAGGAGTTGAGCTACATCAACCTGCTGGATGCCGACGCGGCGCTGGCGGCGGTGAAGGAGTTCAAAACGCCGGCCGCTTGCGTGGTAAAGCATGCGACGCCCTGCGGTTACGCGATCGGCGAAGACGCGGCGACCGCATTCAAGCGGGCGTACGACGGCGATCCGCTCGCGGCGTTCGGCGGGATCGTGGCGCTCAATACGGTGGTCGACCTGGCGTGTGCACAGACGATCACGGCGATCGACAAGCTATTGGAAGTGATTGTTGCCCCGAGCTTTGCGGCCGACGCGCTGGAACTGCTGCGGACCCGCTGGAAGAACGTCCGGCTGCTGGAAGTTGGGGCGGTGCAGGGGTTTGGCGCGGGCGGGTTTACGGGCGACTACCACATGCACGTGATCGCCGGCGGGTATCTCGTGCAGCAGCGGGACTTTACCGGATTTGATCAGGCGAAGTTCAAGGTCGTTTCGAAGCGGCAGCCGACGCCGGCGGAGTGGACGGACCTTGGTCTGGCGTGGCTGGCGGCCAAGCACCTCAAGAGCAACGCGATCTCGCTGGTGTCGGGCGGGATGATGGTGGGCGGCGGCGCGGGGCAGCAGGACCGCGTGAACGCGGCACGGATCGCGGTGGCCAAGGCGGGTGAGCGGGCGAAGGGGTCCGTATGCGGGTCGGACGCGTTCTTCCCGTTCCCGGACGGGCCCAAGCTCCTGCTCGATGCGGGGATTACGGCGATCATTCACCCGGGCGGCAGCGTACGGGATCAAAAGACCCTGGCGGTCGTGGACGCGGCGGGCGCGGCGATGGTGCTGACGGGCGAGCGCCACTTCAAGCACTGACTTGCGCTGACCGGCGCGTTACCACCCGCACAGTCCGCATAGGTCCGATAGCGTAAGTGTCGTGTCGCGAGGGGTTTTTGTAGGTCGGCGGCGGGGGCGTTGTGCTAAGCTCGCCGGTTCCCGCGACCGGCCAGGAGACGAGGGTGAATTGGGGGACGCGGTGGCGGTGTCGACGCGCGGTGCGGAACGGGTTCGTGTTGCATTGAACGGGGCGTTGCGAGGCGAGACAGTCGAATGGCAGTTGAGCAACCTTCCAGCAAGAAGTCCCCGCCGCTCCCTTGGCCGGCGTTGATCCCCCTGGGCCACCACACGGGCAAGCCGCCGATCTCGCTCGCCAAGACGGTGATGCTGGTCGGGTCGCGCTCCAACGCGCATTTGCACCTGCTGTCGCGGAGCGTGTCCAAGGCGCACGCGCTGATTTTGTCGAACCAGGGGCGGGTGTACATCCGCGATCTGGCGAGCCGGGAGAAG
>DASPKW010000374.1:0-45376 GCA_035627895.1 Tepidisphaeraceae bacterium
CGTGCGGCGGCTGAACCGCGCCGAGTACAACAACACGATCCGCGATTTGCTGGGCGTCAACACGCGCCCGGCCGACACCTTCCCGGCGGACGGCGGCGGGGGCGGCGGCTTCGACAACAACGGCGACACGCTGTTCGTCCCGCCCGTGCTCATGGAGATGTACCTCAAGGCGGCGGGCGAGGTGGTCAAGGCGGCGCCGCTCGAGCGCGTCGTCACGATGGGCCCGCGCCCGCCGGGCAAGGACGGCAAGGGCGGCGTGGACAAGCGCGCAGCCGCCCGCGAGTCGATCACGACGCTGGCGACCAAGGCGTTCCGCCGGGCCGTGGAGCCGGCCGAGATCGAGCGGTTTCTGAAGGTCTTCGACGTCGCCGACAAGCGCGGGACGAAGTACGAGGACGCCGTGCGCCTCGCCGCCAAGGCGGTCCTCGTTTCGCCCCACTTCCTCTTCCGGATCGAGCGCGAGCGCGCCGGCGCGAAGGACGCGTACGAGGTCTCCGATTACGAGCTGGCCAGCCGGCTGTCGTACTTCGTCTGGGCGAGCATGCCCGACGACGAACTGATGGCGCTCGCGAAAGAGGGGAAGCTGAAGGACGGGCGGACGATCGACGCCCAAGTCCGGCGGATGCTCAAGGACCCGCGTAGCCGGTCCTTGGCCGAGCAGTTCGGCGGGCAATGGCTCGGGTTCAACGCGCTGCACACGACGGCCACGCCCGACCGGCGGAAGTTCCCGCAGTTCACGCCCGCGCTGCGGGATGCGATGTACGACGAGGCGGTCGAGTTCGTCGACTCAATCTTCCGCGAGGACGCACCGCTCACGCGCCTCATCGACGCGGACTACACGTACCTCAACTCCACGCTCGCGCGGTTCTACGGGATGGAGAAGGACAAGATCACCGGCCAGGAGATGCGCCGCGTCACGCTGAAAGACCCGAACCGCGGCGGCGTGCTCGGCATGGCCGGCATTTTGACGGCGACGTCGTACCCGCTCCGCACGAGCCCCGTGCTCCGCGGGAAGTGGGTGCTGGAGACGCTGGTCGGCGCCCCGCCCCCGCCGGCGCCGCCGGACGTCCCCAAGCTGCCCGAGGACGATGCGCCGGTCGCCGGCAAGCTGACGTTTCGCGAGCAACTCGAGAAGCACCGCACGCTGCCCGCGTGCGCATCGTGCCACAACCGGATGGACCCGCTCGGATTCGGGCTTGAGAACTTCGACGCGATCGGCCGGTGGCGCACGACGGACGCGGCCGGCAAGCCGGTCGACGCGGTCGGCAAGCTGACCACCGGCGAGCAGTTCAAGGGCCCGGCCGAGCTCAAGAAAGTCCTGCTCAAGCGCAAGGACGACTTCAACCGCGCGGCCACGGAAAAAATGCTCGCCTACGCGCTGGGCCGGGGCCTCGAGCCTTACGACCAGGCGGCGATCAAGCGGATCGCCGACGCGGTCGCCAAGGACGCGTACAAGAGCGCGACCCTCGTGGCGGAGGTGGCGAAGAGTTACCCGATGCGGTGGCGGAAGAACTGAGGGGGCTTGGTCGCGGGGGCGGCTGAAGCGGCCCTGCCGTCGTTGAGAGGGGACGCGATCGACGGTCACCGTCTTGCTCCCGAGTGAGTGCACGCGCACTTAATGATTGACCCGGGCCGGCGGGGCAAGATCTAATGCGCGGGCGGCACACCCCCCGCATCACTATGGCAAACCAAATCCAATACGGCCTGGGCGGCGACCGCCCTTACGGGCTTTACTACGAACACTCCGGGCAGACGCCGGTCCTCAGCATCGTCCTGACTTGGGCGGTCGGGATGGTCGTGGGCGCGGGGCTGGCGGCGGCGTACGCGTACGTCATGGCGTACATCCCGGGCATGAAGCTCGCGGCCCTGGCGACGGTCGGGTTCGGGGCGGCGGTGGGGGCCTTGGTCACGCTCGTGGGCCGGGCCGGGAAGGTCCGGAGCACGCCGATCCTGATGGCGCTGGTCGGCGTGTGCACGCTGGTCGCGTACTACGCGGCGTGGGTGTTCTGGCTCAAGGCGGTGATCGAGCGAGGGTCGTCGGGCGGGCTGGTGACGGTCTGGGAGATCGCGTCGGAGCCGGTCGACATGGTCCGGACGATCCAGGCGATCAACGAGGTCGGGACGTGGAAGATGGGCAAGTCCGACCGCGAGGCCGTGCGCGGGACGTTTCTGACGATCCTGTGGGGCGTGGAGTTTCTGACGATCTTCGGGTCCTCGTTCGGGGCGGCGGCCGCGTTGTCGAAGGCGCGCGTGTTCTGCGAGAAGTGCCGGCGGTGGTCGGGGACGCCGGTCGGCGTGCGGACGGCCGCCGCGGGCGACGCGGACGTCTTGCGGCGGTCGCTCGAGGCGCACGACTGGACGTACGCGGCGACGCTCCCGCCCCCGAGCGGGCCCGAGTCGTGGGAGTTCCAAGTCTACACGTGCCCCGGGTGCCGGCAAACCAACGCGCTAACCGTTCGGGAAACGAAGCAGACGCTGAACAAGAAGGGGGCCGTCGTGGCGACCACGTCCCGGGTGATTTTGGACAAACTCCTGGTCAGCGAGGCCGAGGTGAACTTCCTCCGGGCGGGCCCGGTCAGCCCGGCGGCCCAGTCCGTGGCGCCGCCGGCCGTGCCACACGGGGCGCACACGAGTCCGCCCCCGCCGCCCCCGCCGCCCCCGCCCGCCCCGCCCTCAAGCCCCTTCGACCCGCGGCGATGACGGCGCCGCGCGTCCGGCGGGTGCCACGGTCGCTACATCTCCCGGGCGCGATCCGAGGATGATGCGGCACCCGCCAGGGGTCGCGTCCTCGGTACACGGCTCGGACGGAGCCTCGCCCTCCCACGCCCGCGCGGCATGGCATTCCCTGGCGATCCCCGCTAAAAGAGCCCGTTCGGTTCATCCTTCATCCCTTCGCCGCGCTCACGGCAGGCTCTTCCACCCTCATCTTTCCCCATGGACTTCTTCAACTACAAGAACAACGAGCTTTACTGCGAGGACGTGCCGGTTTCGCGGATCGCGGCCGAGGTCGGCACGCCGGTCTACGTGTATTCGAAGGCCACGCTCGTCCGGCACTACCGGCAGGTCGCCGAGGCGTTCGCCGCCGTGAGTCCGACCGTCTGCTACTCGATCAAGAGCAACGGCAACCTCAACCTCTGCAAGGTGCTCGTCGCCGAGGGGTGCGGCATGGACGTGACCAGCGGCGGCGAGTTGTTCCGCGCGCTCAAGGCCGGGTGCGACCCGCGGAAGATCATCTACGCCGGCGTCGGCAAGACCGACGACGAGATTCGCATGGCGATCGACGCGGGCATCGCCGCGTTCAACATCGAGTCGGAGGCCGAGATCGAGAACATCGACCGGATCGCCGGCGAGATGAACAAGAAGGCGGTCGGCGCGCTCCGCATCAACCCCGACGTCGACCCCGGCGCCAAGACCCACGCCAAGACGACCACGGGCAAGAAGGAGACCAAGTTCGGCGTCGACATCGAGCGCGCCGAGCGCGTGTTCGAGCAGTACAAGCCACTCAGGAACCTTCGCCTGGGCGGGATCCACCTGCACATCGGCAGCCCCATCTACGACGTCCAGCCGTACGTCGACGCGATCAACAAGGCGAACGAGCTGATCGACCGCCTGCGCGCCAAGGGCCACGCGATCGAGTGGCTCGACATCGGCGGCGGGTTCGCCGTCAACTACAAGAAGCCCGACCAGGCCCTGCCCGTCACCGAGCACGCCAAGCAACTGGTGCCGCTGTTGCAGGGGCGCGGCTACCGCGTGGCAATCGAGCCGGGCCGGTACATCGTCGGCAACGCGGGCGTCGTGCTGACGAAGGTGCTGTACCGCAAGCAGGGGGGCGAGAAGCGGTTCGTGATCGTAGACGCCGGCATGAACGATTTGATCCGCCCGACGCTGTACGACGCGTACCACTTCATCTGGCCCGCCAAGCCGGCGTCGGCGTCTGACGTGCCCAAGGCCCGAGACGAAGACCTTATTCCTGCGGGCGGCGGCGAGACCGTCGACATAGTCGGCCCGATCTGCGAGTCCGGCGACTACCTCGCCAAGGGCCGGATCCTTCCGGAAACCAAGCGCGGCGACTTGCTGGCGGTGTTCACGGCCGGGGCGTACGGGTTCGCGATGGCGAGCAATTACAACAACCGCCCCCGCGCGGCGGAAGTGCTCGTGGACGGGGCGAACTACACCGTCATCCGCCGGCGCGAGACGTATCAGGATTTGCTCGCCGCAGAGGTCTGAGCGACCGCATCGGCGGGCCCCGGAGCAGGTGACGAGATGGAATACGTGGCAATTATCGAGCGGGCCAGTGACGCCAGCTATTCCGCATACGTGCCAGACTTTCCCGGCTGCGTGGCGTGTGGCGACTCCGCCGACGAGGCTCGGCAATTGATCGCCGAAGCGGTCGGGCTACATATCGAGTCGCTTCGCGAGCACGGGGAGGCGGTCCCGCCACCGTCGATGACCGCGACGCTCATCCACGCCGTATGAACAGACCCAGGAGCGTCGTGCGCTTCACCATACTGATCATCCTCAGCCTAACGTTTGCCTCGATCCCGTCACGCGCCGCCGACGCCCCGGCCGCCGCCCCGATCGTCACGACGCCCCAAGCGCTCGTGCAGGAATTCGTCACCGACGCCACCGCCGCCCGCCAGAAGTACCCGCGGCTGACGCCGTTCAAGGTCACCGGCGTCGTCGCCGGGTTCGGCGTCGACGCGCTCAAGCTCAAGTCCGCGGACCAGCCCGACCAGCTCGCGGTCGACTGCGCGTTCGCCGCCGCCGACGCGGGCAAGGTCAAGCGCGCCGAGCGCGGCCAGAGGTTCACGGTCGTCGGCAAGCTCAACGCGTACGACGCGTCCCGCCAAATGGTCGAGCTGATCGGGTGCACGATCGTCGTCGAGTGAACCCCCGCGGCCCGCGTAGGGGGTCGGGCACCGGGGGCCGGCCCCGTGGTCCCGCGCGCCCCCCGGATTTGATCCGGCCCCGCGGTTCGACTACCCTTCCCGTAACCACCGCGCGCCGGCGCACCCGCGCCCGCGGGTCCAAGCCGTTCCCCCGGGCCCGCCGCCGCCGACCGCCTGTCATCCGGTTTTCCAGCTTCGATCCCTCGCGTGGTGTCTTCACATATGAGCACGACTGTCGCCAGCAACCCCGAACGGGCGCTCGGGTTCCTCTCGCCCACGACCGACCCCGCCGCCCTCCGCAAGCGCCTCCGCCGGCGGATCGAGCTCCAGCTCATCGCCATGGGCCTCACGCCCCCCGCCGCCGCCGTGAACGGGCAGGCGGAGATGCTCGAGGTCACCGAGGGCCTGCTCGCCAACTACCGCCAGAAATCCCGCCTGCTCGAAGACTACCGCTGCCCCGCCGACCGCCGGATCGAGGCCTACCTCGAATCGCACCTGGCGGACCTGAACCTCGACTTCGAGCCGCGCCTGCCGTCGGCGAGCTTCGTCCTCGACCAGCACGGCCTCGCCCGCGAGATGTCGCTCCCGCTCGGCGCCGCCGAGCACGCCAGCCCGCTGCTCAAGAGCTACCGGGTCACCAACGGCGTGCTGCACAACCCCAAGAGCGACCGCCGGACGACCAAGGGCACGTTCCACGTCGCCGAGGGCGGCTTGGGCATCCCCGACGACAAGGTCGCCGTGCCGAAGCGCGCGTTCGCCGAATTGTTCCGGCACGCGGTGAACCCGCCGCGCGATCTGCTGACGCTCCCGTACACGGCCCGCACGCAGGCCCCGGCCGAGGTGTTCGTCACGCTGCTGTTGCGCCCGATGGTCGTGCCCGCGGTGCCGGGCGTGACGCCGCGGAAGTCGATGGAGGTCCGCTTCTTCGCCCCCGGGTCGCTCGTGTCGAACCTCGACTTCGTCGAGTCGATCTTCGGCAACGCCGGCGACCCGATGCTGCCCGAGAACGACGCCGCGCTCGACGTCGAGCACTGGACCGGCCACACCGGGTGCGTGATCCTCGCGCCCCACCTCGTCTCGCTCACGAAGAAGGAGCTGGGCCTGCCCCCCGTCAGCCAGGCCACCGCCCGCCAGAAGCGCGACGGCATGTGCTGGGCCGACCCCGACGAAAAGTACAACGGCGGCGACGCGTTCAAGGTCACCTGCCGCACCGAGCAGGGCGTGATCGTCACGATCATCGCCGACAACTACTTCGGGTACTGCAAGAAGGAGGTCAAGACGCAGATCTCCTACGCCGCTAATTTGTACGGCAACGCCGAGGAGGAACACGCCGGCGGCGCGCTCGTCTTCCCGTCCTACGCGCTGGGCGACGAGTACCACCCGCACGCCAAGTACTCCAACAACCGCACGTTCGACCAGGTCGCCCGCGAGCACCCGGCGCTGATGGACGTGAAGCCCGAAGGGTACGGCGTCGACCGCGCGTTCCCCAATGTCATGTACGTACCGGAAGACGCAGTCCTCAGCCTGCGCACGCAGAAGGTCACGTGGCATCGCGACGGCCGCGAGCAGCAGATCCCGCTGCTCCGCGGGAACTTCTACGTCACCCCGTGGGGCTCGAAGATCTACATCGACAAGCACCCGGGCTCCGGCCGGTTCCGCCTGATCGTCACGATCGGCGACGGCACCTTCTGCCACAAGCCGTGCACCGTCTCGGGCGGCGGCAAGTCCGAGATCAGCAAGTCGCTCCTCGACTACATGATCTACGGCCCGGTCTACGTCGGCGACCTGAAGAAGGACCTCGACGGCGTCGAGGCCATCCTCACCAAGGACCACTCGAAGCGATGGAAGACGGGCAAGGCCCCGCAGGACTACAGCAAGACGCCGACCCGCCCGCTCCTCGGCGACGACCGCACGCTCGGCAGCGTCATCAAGCTCCTCACCCCCTCGCCCGACTACACGGACGAGTACAACAAGTGGCTCGAGGCGATCCCGAGCGACGTCCTCTCCCTCGTCCTGCTGATCAAGCGCCTCTACCGCCCCGAGTGGGGCGCCGACTGGCGCAGCCACTTCTCCGTCGACGTGATCAACGGCGAGCCGGGCCACGAGCTCAAGATCGGCGACCGCAAGGCCGCCGGCGTCTACCTCCGCGTCGGCTTCCTCCCCAACAACGCCTGGCGAACGTTCCGCCTCCGCCAGGACTTCTACCCCGCGATGAAGGTGCAGACCGAAGACGACATCTCGGCGTCGACCGTGGTCCCGTCGTCGCAGGTGCGCGACCTGCGCATCCCGCAATCGAACAAGTTTGCCACTGAGAGCACAGAGGACACGGAGCAGAGCGGCGTGCGCGCCCTGCCCAACTCCTCTTCTTCCTCCTCCGTGCCCTCCGTGCCCTCCGTGGTTCAATCCTCGTCCCCTCCCTCGCTGAAGTTCGTCCAGAACTGCGAGTACCGCCTGTTCCAGCGCCCGGACGACGCGATCCACCCCGGGTTCGACAAGCAGGCCGAGGCCGACATCGGCCGGGCGGACAACTTCGTCTCCAACTTCGAGCCGCTGACCGCCGCCCAGGTGCGCGAGATCGAGCAGCGCGTCGCCGAGTTCGACCGGTACACGCCCCCGATGCAGCGCGTGATCCGCGACGGCGCGGCCGCCGCCGACGGCGGGTACACCGTCGTCAGCGCCTACCCGCGCCTCGTCGACGGCAAGCCGACCAAGAACCCGCGCTACCTTCAGCCGCGCCCGGACATGGTCCAGCCGATCCACCGCCACCTCGCCGACGTGGGCCTGCGCTTCGCCCGGCAGGTCCCGCCGGGCCTGCCGGTGGTGACGGCGGTCGACGCGGTCCTGCTCGGGCGGCGCAACAACCCGCCCGAGGCCGGCGTCCGCGCGCTCGCCCCGTTCAACCCGATCCACTACCAGGAGCTCCCCGAGCTGTTCATGGACTTCGTCTGCTCGCTGACCGGCAAGAGCCCGTCGACGACCGGCGCAGGGTCCGAGGGCGCGCTGACCAAAGGCCCGTTCAACGCCCTGATCCCGACCGCCGACCTCAACACCGCGCTGGTCAGCTTCATCCTGACCGGGCACGCCGGGTTCTCCACCGCCGCCGGCTACGTCGGGCCGGGCGTCAAGGTCGACCACGACCTCTCGCTCCTGATCCCCGAACTCTGGTCGCGCATGCGCCCCGAGGACCGCGACCCCAAAGCCCTGATCGCCGCCGGCCACCTCGAGCCGCTCGAGGACTTCGAGCACGACGGCAAGCCCGTCCTCGCGTCGCGCCTCGGGTACCGCATCACCTACTCGTTCGTCCGCACGTACTTCGGCCGGCTCTTCTCCAACCCGGGCCGCGTGTTCGACGCCGCGATGCTCAAGCCCGAGACGCAGGACTTCGCCGCGTACGTGGACTCGATCCACAACATCACCGAGGCCCAGCAGCGGGTCGCCCGGCACTACTTCGAGGACGGCAGCGTCGAGCTCGCGTGCCCGCCGCTCAAGGCCCTGCTGCACGTGATGGCCCACGGTCAATGGCAGGGTAAGGGCGCGCACGACCCCGAGCTGCGCCGCATGTTCACGCGCGAGGCGCTGCTCGCCAGCGACTGGTACCGCAAGCGCCTGGCGACCAAGCAGGCCCGCGACGTCGCGCTGTGGAAGCGGCACGTCGCCTACGTCGAGCAGTACGCCGCCGACCGCGCCCACACCGGCGACGCCGCCCGCCTGGGCCTGGGGAACCGGCTCGCGTTCGCGAGGGCGGAATTGGCGCGCGTGTCGGCGCCGGCGTACCTCGAGAGCTTGGTCGGCACCGTCGGCGCGGACCCGATGGCGGCGCAGTAGCTCGTCGGGAGGGCGAGGCTCCGTCCGAGCCGCTGACGTTTCGCGCCGGGCGTGCTGACCTCTTGTAGCCGCCCCGCTTGCGGGGCGCGTCTGGGAGCGCGGCTGGGCGTGGGACAGTCTTTCCCGCAGGATGCGCCGCTGGAGGCGCCCCACAAGTGGGGCGGCTACAAGAGGGATCCGGGCGACGTTGCTACAATCACCGCGGAGGCCCCCCAATGCCCACCGCGCTCCCCATGACCGACGTCGTCCTCGCCGGCCCCGCGCGCACGCCCATCGGCACGTTCCTCGGCGCCCTCGCCGAGATGACCGCTCCGGCCCTGGGCGCGGTCGCCGCCCGCGAATCGCTCGGCCGGGCGAACGTGAATCCCGCGGACGTCGACGAGGCCATCATCGGCAACGTCCTGTCCGCCGGCGTCGGACAGAACTGCGCCCGCCAGGTCGCCCGCGGGGCCGGCCTGCCGGACGAGTGCGGCGCGACCACCGTCAACAAGGTCTGCGGGTCGGGCCTCAAGGCCGTCATGCTCGCGGCCCAGGCGATCCGCTGCGGCGACGCCCGCGTCGTCCTCGCCGGAGGGACCGAGTCCATGTCGCGCTCGCCCTACCTCCTCCAGCGCGCCCGCACCGGCCTCCGCATGGGCCACGCGCAACTCGTCGACTCGATGCTCCACGACGGCCTGACCGACGCGTACGGCGACTTCCACATGGGCACGTGTGGCGACGCGTGCGCCGCCCACTACCAGTTCACCCGCGAGCAGCAGAACGCGTTCGCGATTGCCAGCTACACGCGGGCGATCGAGGCGCAATCAAAGGGGTGGTTCGCCGACGAGATCGTGCCCGTCGACGTGTCGACCGGCAAGACAACGGCGCGCGTGGCCGACGACGAGCAGCCCAAGCGGTTCGATGAGGCCAAGCTCCGGAAACTCCGCCCCGCGTTCGGCGAGACCGGAACCGTCACGGCGGGTAACGCGTCCGGCATCAGCGACGGGGCGGCGACGATCCTCGTGATGTCCGCGGCGCGGGCCCGCGAACTCGGGGTCCGCCCGGTCGCCCGCGTCCTCGGCTACGCCACCGCCGCCCGCGAGCCGGCGTGGTTCACCACCGCCCCGATCGGCGCGATGCGCCGGCTCCTCGAATCGCTCAGCCTGACCGTCGGCGACGTCGACCTGTTCGAGATCAACGAGGCCTTCGCCGTCGTCCCGATGGCCGCCATGCGCGACCTCGAGATCCCCCACGACAAGGTGAACGTGACCGGCGGCGCCGTCGCCCTCGGCCACCCGATCGGCGCCAGCGGCTGTCGCGTGCTCGTCACGCTCCTCAACGCGCTCGAAAAACGCGACAAGCGCGTCGGCGTCGCCTCCCTCTGCATCGGCGGCGGCGAAGCCGTCGCGGTGGCGGTCGAGCGCCTCTAACCTCCGCGCCGCGCCGGCCGCCCCGCGGTCGCTTCGCGTCGTCGCGATTCAATCCGCCAGCGGCTTGATCGCGATGCTCTTGTACATCACCTTCGACCCCGGGTCGTGCCCCTGGATCGCGATCGTCCCGTGGCCCAGCACCCGCCCGCCCATCTTCTCGTTCGGGCCCTTAAACCCCTCGGGCTGCTCCCACTCGGTCGTGACCACGTCGTTGATCTTGATGACGACCTTTTTGCCCGTCACGATGATGTCGTACGTGAACCACTCGCCGTCCTTCGCGGGCGCGGTATCCATCACGTCCTTCACCGAGTACAGCCCGCCGGTCTTCTTGCGGTCCTTCGCGTACGAATTGTTCACCTGGCACTCGAACCCCTTGTCGGGCCAGTTCTTCTCCTGGAACTGCGTGTGGAAGTAGATCCCGGAGTTCGAGTTCGGGAACGTCTGCACGACGGCCCGCAGGTGGAAGTTCTTGAAGTCGGCCTTGTTCACCGGCCCCGCGTAAAACAAATGCGCCCGCGGCCCGTTCACCACGAGCACTCCGTCCTGCACCTTAAACGAGTCCGGGTTCTCCGCGGCCTTCCAACCGTCCAAATCCTTCCCGTTAAACAGCTGAAAGAACCCGTCCTTATCCGCCTGCGGGGCGGCCTTGTCTTCCGCGTAGCCGGCGGCGAGCGCGAGGGCGACGACGGTGGCGAACGCGAGCGATGCGAGTTTCATGGCGATCCTCCGATGTGGGGCGATAGCGTAACCCGGGAAGCGACCGACGTCCAAGGCCATCAGCCGCGCTGTGGCGCGCTCACTTCCTTCCCCGCGGCTCGAACAACATCACCCCGCGGTCCTCGACCTCCTTCGAGTACGTGATCAGCAGCCAGAACCGGAACGCCATGTCCGTCCGCAGGAACCGCGCCAGCACGATCTGCTCGGGCCCGTACCGCTTGACGAGCGCGATCAGGTCGGCCCGGGTCAGCGCCTCGGAGTGGAAGCGCTTGGCCGAGATCACCGCGACTTCCGGCGGGACGCGCCGGCCGGCGTAGAAGGCGTAGATCGGGCGGTCCGTGAACACCCAGCCGGTCGGCGTCCCGCGCTTCTGCATCTCGCGTACGACTTTGGCGCTGCCGGACAGGTCCGTGTGCGGCATCTTCCGCACGTCCCACCGCTGGGCCTTGGCCGGCACGCGCCAGGCGACGCACGCGAGCAGCGCGACCGCGGGGAGCGCCGCGGCGATCCGGAGCAGAATCGGGCGACGGAGCAGATCCCGGGCGGAGCTCCGGGCGGAGCCCGGACGCTTTGCCCCGGCGCGTTCGAACGCGCCGCGAGTCCGTGCGCGAGGTCTCAGCAACTCGATCGCGTCGGCGACCGCGTACGCCGCCAGCCACGACAGCGGGATCGAGAACAGCACGTAGTGGTCGTCCCAGACCGGCCGGTGGTTCGACATGACGGCCACCGCCGTCGCGAACCAGGCCGCCGGGAGGAGGCGCACCCACCGCCGGCGCGCGACCGCGCCGATCAGTCCGACGCCCGCGAGCAGGTGGTGTTCCCAGTCCCATTTCGCGAACTCGCGGAGCATCTGCGCCGTCGGCCGGTGTTGCGCCGCCTCCACCTTGTCCCGGACGTGCGAGTGGATCAGCAACTCGTAATTGAGAGACCCAAAGTACAGCCCGACGCCGACGAAAACGACCGCGAACCCACCGACCCACGCGCCCACCGCCCCGAACGACCGCGCGGCTTGCCGCTTGGCGCCGTCGTCCGGGCGCCGAAACGTCAGCCCGATCAACAGCAGCACCCACGGCACCGCCATGAACGTGAACAGTTTGGTCTGCATCGACACCCCCATCACCACGCCCGAGAACACGATCAGTGACCAACTGCCCCGCCGTGCCCCGGCCAGCGCCAGTGCGATTGCTGCCAGCGCCAGCGACAGCGCGGGCAACCCGATCATCACCGCCACGCTCAGGCGGACGTACTCGTTGCTCAGCGCCAGCAGCCCGACGCCCGCGAACGCGGCGACCCAACCGGCCGTCATCCGCAAGATGCACGCGATCGACAGCAGGCCGATGGCGCTGACGGCCAACATGAGCCCGCGTGCCGCGCCGACCGAGTTGCCGGTCACCTTGAACAACCCCGCCAGCGCGGTGGTCAGCAGGGGGGGCTGGTCGCTCCAGATCGCCGAGTAGAGCGGCATCCCCTCCTTGAGCAGGGCCGCCTTCATCAAGTTTAGGCCCTCGTCGCGGTCGAACTCGAAGACCGTGCCGAGGGGGACGATCAACAGCACCGCGATCACGAACACGACCGCGGGCACGAAGCCCCCCGCACATCGCAGCATCGAACGCATGCGACTGATGCTAACGCGACGAACCAAAAACCGATACGCGGTGCCCCCGTTCGTCCTTCACCTATCGGATCTTCTGATCCGGCAGCGCGCTCTTGATCCCCTCGTCCACCGGCATCACGTCCTTCTCGAGACCCGTCTGTTTTTTGAGCTGCTCGAGTTGGATCTTCAGTGCCGCCAAGGTGCCGGCGTGGGCCGGGTCGCCGATCAGGTTCTTGTCCTCGCCGGGGTCGGCTTGGAGATCGTACAGCTCGGCCATGTGCTTGTCGGGCAGGTCGTTGTCGGGGCCGCCGTGCGGGTAGCGCATGTATTTCCAGCGGTCCGTCCGGACGGCCCGGACGTTGGGCGTGTACGGGAACTGCTTCTCGTAGTTGTACTCGTACAAAAACGCCGTGCGCCACGCGATCCCGCCGAAGTCGCCGCCCGTCCGCGCGATTGTAGCGGCCGAGCGCCCGTGGATCTTCGAAAGCGGCTCTGCCCCGCACACCTCCAGGATCGTCGGCGCGATGTCGGTCGTCAGCAGCATGGGGTCGACCGACTTCGACTTGGGCTGGCCGAACGTTTTCGGGAACTTGATCACGACCGGGATGCGGATGCTGGCCTCGTGGGCCGTCCGCTTGTCGACCATGCCGTGCTCGCCGTTGAGCAGACCGTTATCGCCCATGAAGACGAACATCGTGTTGTCGTACTGCCCGTTGGCCTTGAGCGCGGCCACGAGCTTGCCGACCGAGTCGTCGACGCTCAGGATCGTGCCCCAATAGGCGCGGGTCATTGCCGCAAAGTCCTTCACGGCCTCGGGCGAGTCGTCGGGGAACTTCTTGCGCCAGTCGAACAGGGGGCCGTAGATCCCGTGCCAGGTGTACAAGCGCTCTTTGATCCAGAGCGGCTTGTCCGCGAGGTTGAACGCGCTCTTGGGGTACTGCACGTCGACGGCGTCGAACGCGGTCTTGTACTTCTCCTCGGGGAAGTAGAACGAGTGCGGGGCCTTCTGGCCGACCATCAGCAAAAACGGCTTGGCCTTGTCGCGCCCCGATTCGAGCCAGTCGAGCGCGAGCTGGGTGACCACGTGCGTGTAATACCCCGGCAGGACCTTCCGCTCCTTGTCGTTCAGGTTCCACTCGGTCCCCTCGTACTTTCCCTGGCCCTTGTGCGTCGCGAAGTAGTCGAAGCCGGGCCGTTTGGAATCATTCTCCTCGCCCATGTGCCACTTGCCCATGTACGCCGTCGCGTAGCCGGCATCGTGCAGCCGCGTGTGGAAACCTGGGAGCTTGGCGGGAAACTCGGTGAAGTTGTTCGTCACGCCGTGCGCGTGGGCGTACAGCCCCGAGAGGATCGACGCGCGGCTCGGCGAGCAGAGACTGGTCGTGCAGAACGCATTCCTGAAATGCACGCCCTCGTTGGCCAGCGCGTCGATGTTCGGCGTCTTGAGGTGCGGGTGGCCTGCGACGCCGAGGCAGTCCCAACGGAGGTCGTCGCAGAGAACGAAGACGACATTCGGCTTCGGTTGGGCGGCGACGGGAAGCGCGACGGCGAGCAGCGCGAGCAGGGGGGTGAACAACCGACGCCACGCGGGGGGAGCGGTGGGGTTCATGGGGTGTGTGATACCGCTAACGAGGGGCAGTGGCCAGCGGGCGAGTTTGGGTTCGTTTTGTAAATCTCGTGTGCGCCGGGGCGGCTGTCATCCCGACGTGGCGAGGGTTGGCGGTGGGTTCGTTTTGTAAAAACGGCGTGGCACGCGCGGGGTCGGCCGGGAGTGGTGAGGGGGTGGGGGCATGGGTGTCTCCCAATGACGGGCGGTGTCACACCGTGGTGGTGACGGGCGCGCACGGGGGGCCGGTGGCGGGGGGGAAATCAGGAAGGATTTTGGAGATTTGGGTTCCCGGGGCGTAGCGCGGGGTGGTGACGGAGGGGTACGCGCGGGATGGATTTCGGCGGGGGATTCGGGGGGCGCCAGACGGCCCGCTACAGCGGGTTCGCAGACGATTAGGCGCGCGCGGGGGCGTTGGCGTCCTCGATCGCCACAATGTGGTGCGAATCGAGACGGACGTTGCGGTCGTCGTCCGTCTGCAGGTACAGCGTGTTCCCGTCACGCGAGCGCATGACGAACTCGGGGTGGTCGATCCGGTACACGCGCCCGTCGGACGTGCGCACGTCGAACGGGATGAACGGCTGTCGATCGATGATGTCGATGACTTCGGAAGCCTTCATATACCTGACAAGTATAGCATGGGGACCGCCAGTTCGAGTGGGATTCGACCGCCCGCGATAGGAGAACGAATTGGCGGTTGCGCCTATAATCCGCACCCCCATGGCCTCCTACACCCAAGCGATCCAGAACCTCATGAACCAGTTCGCGCGCCTCCCGGGCATCGGGATGCGGTCCGCCGAGCGCATCACGTTCCACCTGCTCAAGGAGCGGCCGGAGGTGGCGTTCGAGCTCGCCGACGCCGTGCGCGACGTGAAGACGCGCATCCACCACTGCTCGGTCTGCTTCAATTTGACCGAGCAGGACCCGTGCGACATCTGCGCCGACCCCGCCCGCGACCACGGGCTGGTCTGCATCGTCGAGCAGCCCAAGGACCTGCTGGCGCTCGAGGGGGCGGGGCTCTACAAGGGCGTGTATCACGTGCTGCTGGGCGCGATCCGCCCGCTGGACGACATCGACGCGGCCGACCTCACGATCGACGCGCTGATGGCGCGGGTGGAGGCGGGCCAGGTCCGCGAGATCATCATGGGCACCAACCCGACGGTCGAGGGCGACGGTACGGCCCTGCACATCCAGAACGAGGTCGCCGCCCGCGCCCCGCAGGTGCAGGTGACGCGGCTGGCGCGCGGCCTCCCCGCCGGGTCGAATATCGAGTACGCCAACCGCAACATCCTCGCGGATGCGATCGCGGGGCGGCAGAAGATGTGAGGGTGAAACGAAAAGACGTAAAGACTTAAAGGGAGAGCGCGGCACTGAGATTCACGCCGGGGCGGAGCGCACTGGCTCGGCCCGAAGCCCGCGGCTCCGGATCGGTTCGGTCCGAACGAAATCCGGACAGGCCCGAGAACGACCGACCCCCCGGCGAGCGCGGGGCTTACCGGAGGGCGGATCTCACCAGCGTACATTCACCGATACCGTCCGACCGCCCGGTGGGGCCGCTTTAGCGGCTTTGTCACCAGCGATCCGCGCGAGTTTACTTGTTCGCCCCCGCCGCAGCCTTGGCCTTCTCGGAATTGTACAGGCCCAACAGCGTGTCGTACTGCTTCTGCATGTCGGCCGGGAGTTTGTCGCGCATCGACTTGAGCTTGTCGAGGTATCCCTTGGCCTCGTCGAGCTTGCCGCCGTTGATGGCGTCCTGGAGCTTGGTCAGCATCGGCTTGGCCATGGCGACCGGGCTCGCCATCATCTCGCCGGCGCCGGTTCCGGCGTCGTCGATCGTCGTCTTGGCGGCATCGACCTTGGGCTTGGCGGCGTCGACGGTCGTCTTAGCGGCCTCGCCGACGTTCGCCGGGGTCCCTGACCCGGCCGTCACGCCCGCGGCTACGCCCTGGGCCTGCTTCATCGCCTTGTCGCCCTGGGTGCCGCCGCCGCCGCCGGTCTGCGGGTTCGGCTGGTTCGGCTTCTTGTCCTCGCACCCGCCGGTCATCGCGGCCGTGCCCAGACCGACCGCCACGCACATCGCCAATCGGAGCGCCGTCATGGTCGCCTCCACAGGTAAAGGGGTTCCTCGTTCCGTCCGGTCGCCGCCCGAGCGTGGGCGCGGCCGACATGGGGATGATAGGCCGGGCGCGCGGGCGGCGCGGCGATACCTGTACCACGGGGCGCGCCGGGATGGCAACAGTCGGGAGGGCGAGGCTCCGTTCGAGTCGCCGTAGTTCGCGCGGGGTGCCCCCGCGGCTCGGACGGAGCCTCGCCCTCCCTAATCCGATAACCCGGAGCAACGGCGACCGTGCTTCCCGCGCGCCGGGCGCGGTGATACAACGACCGGGCAGTTCCGGGACTGCCGGACGACCCACACCTGCGTCCGGGCCCCAAGTTGGGCGGAGGGAAAGCCGATAATGCCGATAGTCCGAACGGGCGCCAGGTCGCCCGACCGGACCTGGCTTCGCCAGGCCCGCCCGCTGAAGCGGGCTCGCCGGGTGTGCCCGCGATGACGGTTGATAACGAGACGCGCTTGTCCGACCCTTCCCCCATCCCACCCGGTTCGCTCGACGTGACCGTCGAGCCCGCGTCCGCGTCGTCACCGGCCGCCGGGCCGGCGGCGTCCGCGAACGGCGCGGGTACCGGCGCGCCGGGGTCGAACGAGCCGTACCGGCTGCGCGGGCCGCGCCGGCGGTTCACGATCGTCTTCGGCATCACCGCGACCGCGCTGATTACCGGCCTCGCCGTCGCGCTGCTCTACTTCAAGTGGTACCGGACCGAGGACTACAGCGTCCTGATCGTCGCCCACGCCCCCGCCGAGTGGGAGGGCGGCACGATCGTCGTCACCGGCCCGGCGCTGGGCGGGGACGGGCTGTCGGCCCCGATCACGCGGACGAATAACCTGGTCGTGCGGTTCCACGTGCCGCCCGGGGCCTACGCGCTGATGGTCCACGACAAGGCGGGCCGACCCGTCGCGCGGGCCACGAACACGCTGCGCGCGAAGGAACAGTGGTGGCCGTTGCGCCCCCCGGGCACGGGTACGGGCACGAGCCGACCGGCGCGGTAAGCGCGGCTCCAATGCACATCTCCAATTAATGACTGGGGAGAGATCGCATTCTGCGCACCATCCAACCCACGGAACAAGTTCCGTGGGCTTTCGTGTGCGGTTTTAGCGGAGCGCGGTGCGACCGCTGCTCCGATCCTCGGACACGAGTGGTGTCATCCGAGTCGGCGCGCCGACCCACTCACTTCGCCGGCGCCTTCGCTTCGGGCTTGGGCTTGGGCTTGGGCTTGGGCTTCGGTTTGGCGGGGGTCTTTTCCGGCTCGGTCGCGGCGGGCTTCTCGGTCGCGGCCGGCTTGGCGGCCGCCCCGCCCAGGGGCGTCATCACCAGGCGTTCCATGATCGCCGTCGCGGCCGCCGGCGTGTAGCCGTAGACGCCGTCGACGTGCTGCCCGACCAGGCCGACCGACAGGTCCTCGCGCGAGAACACGACGCCCAACTTGCCCTCGGCCGGGGCACCCATGATCCGCCCGGGGCTGCGGCCCAGACTCTTGGACGCGAACGGGCGCCACAGCGACGCGATCGGCTGCCCGTCGGCGCCCTGGTAAATCGCGTGCGTCGGCGGCAGTTGCCCCAGCGCCCCGCCGGGCGCCAGGAGCCTGGCGAGCGCTTCGGCCGCGTCGGCGAACTCGGCCGACCCGCCCGCCGCGTCGATGATCAGCAGCCCGCCGTCCGCCACGTACTTCTTGAGCTCGGCCGTCTGCTCGTCGGTCACGCGGAACTTGGCCGTCCCGGTCAGGTGGGCGACCGGGTACGCCGATGCGGTCAGCGCGCCGCCGCCCGGTTTGACGGCCTTGACGGTCACGTCCACGCCGTGGCGGTTGTGCAGGATCGCCGCCATCCGCCGCCACCCGCCCGGCTCGGGGTCGGAGTCCTCGCCGATCTCCAGCCGCGCCACGCTCAGCTTTTTGGTCGTCTTGGCCTTCGGGTCGGCCGTCACCCAGTAGGTGTCGCCCTTGTACCGCAGGTCCTTCCGGTCCGACGTGTACAGGAACAAATTGGTCACGAGCTGCCACGGCTCTTCGCGGCCCTTGATTGCGCGGATCTGCCAGAGCCGGGCCGGGTCGCCCGCGTGCACCAGCAGCATCAGCTCGCGCGCCCCGTTGCTCAGGCCCTGGATGGCGGGCTTGATCTTCCAGTTCGCGTGCTTGTAGTTGTTGTTGTAGAGGATGTGCCCCGCCGGCAGCTCGCGGAACTCGTACTTCGGGAACAGCTTGCTGCCCAGGTCGCGGAACGACTTGGCGAACAGGCCGTTCGCGCAGTCGGCGTGGCCCATGATGATCCCGCCCATCTCGGCGTACGCGCGGAGCTTGGTGATCTGCTCCTCGGTCATGTTCAGCGCCTGGGATCCTGAGATGTACAGCACCGGCGCGTCGAGCAACTCGGTCGCCTCGACCCTGAGGTTGACGACCTGCCAGTTCAGGTCGCGCTCGAGCGACCGCCCGACGTAGCGGACGGCGTTGGCGACGTCGCGCGGCCGCTGGTTCCAGGCGACCGGCTTCTTCGGGTCGGACGAGTAGTCCAGCTTGGCGATCGCGACCGGGGCCCGCCCGCGCACGAGGAACAGGAGCGAAAACGCCGTGTCCACCGGCGCGGTAAACAGCGGCCCGCCGGCGCCCTCGTGCCAGCTCCCGTCGGGCTTTTGCTTCTTGACCAGCCAGTTCGCGCCCTTGTCGTACCAGTCGGCCGTGCCGAAGAACTTGAGCCCGCCGGCGACGCCCACGCGCTCGACGGCGTACAGGGTCACGTGGTGGAACGAGCGGGGGAAGTTCTTGTCGGTCGCGATCTGGTCCATGTGCTTGGACAGCCACTCGACGCCCCGGTCGATCGCCTGCTGGGCCGGGTTGTTCTGCACGCCGCGGCACTCGGCCGCCTTGCCCGCGTGCAGGTAGTCCTGCGTGATGAACAGCGACGCGACGCCCGCCGCCGTCATGCCCGGGGTCGGCGGGATCTCGGTCTGCGACGGGTGCTTGTACGTCCACCCGCCCGACTTGTCCTGGTTCCGCAGCCACGCGGCCTCGGCGAACTCCCAGTACTTGCCGGGGACCTCGACGTTCATCTGCTCGGCCGCCCACAGCCCGAGCACCGCGTACTGCGACCGCGAGTGCGAGTAGTCGCTGCCGGCGATGCCCGTGTAGTCGTGCATGCCGGCCGAGTTCCCGTCGCCGCGCGTCGCGTCCAGCATCATCTGGGCGTCGACCTTCATCAGCGCGAGCGTCTCCTTGCTCTCCGGGAGTTGGAGCCACACGAGCATGCGGAGCCCGCGGGCGTACGTGCCGCGGACGTCGGCGGTCTTGAGGAACGCGATCGCCTTGGCGAGCTTGGCGTCCTGCGGGCTCTCGCCGGCCGCGAGCAGGGCGTACGTGCACAGCGCCGTCAGCCCGCCCCACTGCCCGCCGTCGTGCTGGTTGTTGTTGGGGTACTTCGAGTTGGGCTCGGTCTCCCAGTTCCCGTCCGCCGACATCTTCGAATACAGGTAGGCCTTGGCCTTTTTGATGGCCGCCTCGACCTTGGCGTTGTCGACGTCGGCGAGCGCGGGCCGGGTGATGACCGCCGTACACACCGCGGCAACGATGAGGGGAACGAGCGCGATCCGCATGATCAGAGTTTATCCCACGCGCACGGGACTGAACAGGTGCGGAACACAACGATGTGAGACGCGCGACCGAAAAAGAACCCACGGAGCGAGCTCCGTGGGCTTTCGTTGCGTCATTGTTTCGAACGGAGCCCTTACGCGCTTCGCGCCGCCACCTTCTTCGAGCCCTCGATGAACTCGCCCATCTGGCGGAACTTCTCGTACCGGCGTTCCAGGAGCGTGTCGGTCTTGACGCGCTTGAGCTCGCGGAGCGTCTTGGCCAGGTACTGCTCGAGGTTATGGGCGGCCGTGTGGGGGTCGCGGTGCGCCCCGCCGAGGGGCTCGGGGACGACCGTGTCGATCACGCCGAGCTTGGCGAGGTGCTTGGAGGTGAGCTTGAGGGCCTCGGCGGCGTCGGCGGCGTTGGCCGAGCCCTTCCAGAGGATGCCGGAGCACCCCTCGGGGCTGATCACGCTGTACCAGGCGAACTCCATCATCGACACGCGGTCGGCGACGGCCAACCCGAGCGCCCCGCCGGAACCGCCCTCGCCCGTGATCACCGTGACGATCGGCGTGCGCAGGCGGCTCATCTCGAACATGTTCCGCGCGATCGCCTCGCCCTGCCCGCGCTCTTCGGCCCCGATGCCCGGGTACGCCCCGGCCGTGTCGACCAGCGTGACGACCGGCAAGTTGAACTTCTCGGCCAGCTTCATCGCCCGCAGCGCCTTGCGGTACCCCTCGGGGTGTGCCAGGCCGAAGTGGCAGTCGATCTTTTCCTTCGTGTCCCGGCCCTTGTGCGTGCCGATCAGCATGACCTTGTGGCCGGCCATCCGGGCCAGGCCGCAGCGGATCGCCTTGTCGTCGCCGTACCGGCGGTCGCCGTGCAGCTCGCGGAACTCCCGGCAGATCAGGTCGCAGTAGTCCTTGAACAGAGGCCGCTGCGGGTGCCGGGCGACCTGCACGGTCTCCCAGGCGCTGAGGCCGTCGTACGTCTTGCGGAGCATGCTGGTGTAGTTCGACCTGAGCTGGCGGAGCTCCTTCGAATAATCGATCTGCTTGGCCTCCTGGTGGGCCTCGAGCTCGTGGATCTGCGCCTCCAGCTTCGCCACGTGCTGCTCGAACGGCAGGACGTGACGGGCCGGGGCGGCTTTCGAACCGTGGGGGTTGGGAATGGACACGAAGATCGGCTTCTCCAGGGACGCTTTAACGGATGTCTGAGCCATGAGTGATGAACCTTCCCTAATCCGGCGTGCCCACTTCAGTGGAGGCACGTCTGCGCGGCGCACGATACTTCACCCTTTGCGAACCACTTCCGAATCGGGAGCAAATAGCCTAGACGAGCCCACATAGTGATTCAAGACGCGGCCGGCCCGATAACCACGCCCTTTGAAACCGCCAGCGGTCGGGGTAGAACGTCCGCCCGCGGCCTCCGGTTCCCCGATCCTCCGACGCCCAACAGTTTATCGGACCATGGACTTGAAGCGCTTGAGCATTCTGGGGGTGGGCCTGCTGGGCGGGTCCATTGGGCTGGCCGCCCGATCGAAGCTAAGCGATTGCCACATCGTCGGATACGGTCACCGCCGGGAAACCCTCACCCGGGCTCAGGAAATTGGCGCCATCCACGAGGCCGCTGATAACCTGGGGGACGCGGTTAAGGACGCGGACCTGATCGTCCTGTGTACGCCCGTGCTGCTTTTCGGGGAGGTCCTCAAGGGCATCGCGGGATCGTTGAAGCCCGAGGCGATCGTTACGGACGTCGGCAGCACCAAGCGGTCGGTGGTCGAACTGGCGGGCCGGCTCCTGCCCGCGCACGCGAGCTTCGTCGGCAGTCATCCGATGGCCGGGAGCGAGAAGCGGGGGGTCGAGTTCGCCCGGACGGACCTCTTCGAGAACGCGCTCTGTATTCTGACTCCGACGGATTCGTCCGATGCCCAGGCGGTAACGGCGGTCGAGGAGTTCTGGCGGCTGCTCGGCATGCGCACGTGCCGGATGACCCCCGCCGACCACGACGCCGCGCTCGCCGACGTCAGCCACCTCCCACACGCGGTGGCGGCCGCGCTGGTGAACATGCAGCGGCCCGAGGCGATGCGGCTGTCGGGCAAGGGCTTCCTCGACGCGACCCGGATCGCCGGCGGGGACGGCGGCCTGTGGCGCGACATCTTCCTGGATAACGCCGACAACGTCCGCGCCTCGATCGCCCGCCTCCGCCGGGCGCTGGACGAGTTCGAAGGGCTGATCCGCGCGCGGGACGGGGAGAAGTTGCGCGCGTGGCTCGACGCCGCCGCGGCCCGCCGCGAGGAACTGGTGCGCGAGCGCCTGCGCGACGAGGCGTGATCGACCGGGGTGCACGGGCGTCGCCCGAGGCGCACGCGCCACCCCCGGATTCGGGCGACGCACCCACTCATTGTGGCGGGTTTACGAACAGCGTCATCAGCTCCGCGCGGCTGTGCACGTCGTGCTTGCGGTAGAGCGCCTTCACGTAGTCCTCGACCGTCCGGGGGCTCAGGCGGAGCGCGGCGGCCGTCTCCTTGACGCTCCGGCCCGCGAGCAGGTTCTTGAGGACGGCCCGTTCGCGCGGGGACAGCGCGGGCCCGGGCCGCCCGTTCCTCACGCGTGCGTCGGGCGCCGCGGGGGCGTCGAGCTTTCCGCCCGCCTGCGCGAGGGCGAGCTCTTCGAAGAACAGCCGCAGCACCTCGCGCTGGCGGGGGGCGAACTTGGGGTCGCGGATGTCCCGGTGGAAGGTCATCGCCAGCGTCGGTGCGCCCGGCGCGGGCGTGTGCCAGCCGACCACGTGCCCGTCGATCTCGAGGACCGGGAGCAGTTCGCGGATCAGCGGGGCGGCGTAGAAGGCGTCGTCCGACACGACCTCGGGCCGGAGGATGGTCGCGGGGCGCCGGCGGCGCTCGTCCGCCGACCGGGCGGCTTCGTACCGTCGGCACCCGACCAGCACGACGTCCTGGTCGAACTGCCCGGCGTGGAGGAGTTGTTCCCACATCGCGGTGGCGGCCACGTTCGCCCACCCGGCGTGGGTCGCCGTTACGAACCGCATGCGCAGGCCCGCCGCGAAATTCTCGAACACGAGGGCCGTGCCCTGGCGCGCGCCGAGCAAGTTGCACATCCCCTCGACCATGCGGGCGCGCTGGGCGGGCGGGTCGCCGCGCAGGTCGCGGACGTCGCCGACCAACCGGCAAGCGGCGCGGGCCTCGTCGAGCGTGGGGCGGGTTGTTCTGGACATCGGTGGGTCCCCCGGAACCTGGGTCACGTCTCTCGCGAGTGGCGGCCGTCTGATCAATAGAACGCCGGCACGTGCGACGAGTTACATGATTTTCGAGGATCGCGCCTTCCGAGTCACCCTTTCCCGCATTTACGGGGATACAAAAGGCTAACTCGCGTCACTAACGTATGGCGGTCGCGCGGCACGGGGGCTCTGAAGGGAGGGGCCCCTGGCCCGCGACGGGAAGACGGTTTGTCAAACACGCTCGCTTTCGGTCCGGCCGACGACTGCCCGGTCCCGAACGTGGAGGGTGGTTAGTGAACCGGATTCGAAACGCGAAGACCCCTCTCGGAATTCGAGAGGGGTCTTTTGCTTTTCTCGCGTCGGGTCGGACCCGGGTTACTCTTTCACCTCGTACTCCGCGTCGATCACGTCCTCGTCCTTTTTCTTGGCGCCGTCGCCGCCCGGCTGGCCGCCGGGGGCGGCGCCGGTCGCGCGGTCGGAGCCCGGGCCGGGGCCGGCCTGGCCGCCGCCGCCGGGGGCGCCTTGGCCGCCGTAGATCTCCTGGCCGATCTTGGCGACCACGGTCTGCACGGTCTCGACGCCGCGCTTGATCCGTTCGCCGTCCTCGCTCTTGAGCGCGTCCTTCAGGTTGTTCAGGGCGCTCTCGACCTCGCCGCGGACCGCGGGGCTGATCTTCTCCCCGTGCTCCTTGAGCTGGCGCTCGGTCTGGTAGACGAGGTTGTCACCCTGGTTCTTCAGCTCGATCGTCTCGCGGCGCTTCTTGTCCTCGGCCGCGTGGGCCTCGGCCTCGCGCTTCATCTTCTCGACTTCTTCCTTCGAGAGTCCGCCGGCCTTCTCGACGGTCGTCTTGTTCTCCTTGCCGGTCGCCTTGTCCTTGGCGGCCACGGTCAGGATGCCGTTCACGTCGATGTTGAACGTGACCTCGATCTGCGGCATGCCGCGCGGCGCGGGGGCAATGCCGGCGAGGTCGAACCGGCCGAGCAGGCGGTTGTCGCGGGCGAACTCGCGCTCGCCCTGCAGGACGTTGATCGTCACCGACTCCTGGTTGTCCGCGGCCGTGCTGAACGTCTCGGTCTTGGACGTCGGGATCGTCGTGTTGCGCGGGATCAGGACGGTCATCACGCCGCCCAGCGTCTCGACGCCGAGCGACAGGGGGGTCGCGTCCAGGACCAGGATGTCCTTGACCTCGCCCGTCGCGATCCCGCCCTGGATGGCCGCGCCGATCGCGACGACCTCGTCCGGGTTCACCGTCTTGTTCGGCTCCTTGCCGTTGAACAGTTCCTTGACCAGGCGGTGCACCATCGGCACGCGGGTCGACCCGCCGACCAGCACGACCTCGTCGATCTTCTCGGGCGCCAGGCCCGCGTCCTTCAGCGCGTCGACGACCGGCTTGCGGCACTTCTCGACCAGCGGCGTGATCAGCTGCTCGAACTTCGACCGCGTGATCGTCATCTGCAGGTGCTTCGGGCCCGACTGGTCGGCCGTGATGAACGGCAGGTTGACCGTCGTCTCCATCGCCCCCGACAGTTCGATCTTGGCCTTCTCCGCCGCCTCCTTCAGGCGCTGCAGGGCCATCGGGTCCTTACGCAGATCGATCCCCTCGGTCTTGCGGAACTCCTCGGCCAGGAAGTTGATCAGCTCCTCGTCGAAGTCGTCGCCGCCCAGGTGCGTGTTGCCGTTGATCGACAGCACCTCGAACACGCCATCGCCGACGTCGAGGATCGACACGTCGAACGTGCCGCCGCCGAGGTCGAACACGAGGATTTTTTCGTTCTTCTTCTTGTCGAGCCCGTACGCGAGCGCGGCCGCCGTCGGCTCGGGGAGCACGCGGAGGACCTTCAGGCCCGCGATCTCGCCCGCGTCCTTGGTCGCCTTGCGCTGCGCGTCGTTGAAGTACGCGGGCACCGTGATGACCGCGTCGGTCACCGGCTCCCCGAAGTACGCCTCGGCCGTCTTCTTCAGGTCGGCGAGGATCATCGAGCTGACCTGCTCGGGCGTGTACTCCTTGCCGCGCACCTTGACCTTCACGTACTCCTCGGCGCCGCCGAGGACTTCGTACGGGACCATCTTCTCTTCGGACGCGACCTCGTTGTGCCGCCGGCCGACGAACCGCTTGATCGAGAAGACGGTGTTCTTCGGGTTGGTCACCTGCTGGTGCTTGGCGGTCTGCCCGACGAGGATCTCGCCCTTGTCGGTGAAGGCGACGACCGACGGGGTGATCCGGCTGCCTTGCGAGTTGATCAGGACTTTCGGCTGGCCGCCTTCCATGACGGCGACCACGCTGTTGGTCGTCCCGAGGTCGATGCCTACGATCTTGCCCATTGTTGGCTCCTTTGAAATCTTGTTTTGCGGTCTCGGCTGTAGTTGCTAAGTCACGGCAGAGCCGGACTTTGAAGATCGGCAAAATGTGAGTCGACTCTTGTACGCAAAGAGGGTGCCAACCAGTTTGCGGGCGACCCGCTCCATAACCGTCGGGCAGGAAAGAATTTGCGAGAGCCCCGAAAAGGGGCCGGTACGGCGTCGCGAGGTGCCAAATCGACAGGCGGGGGGAATGCCCTGCCAAAGAATGGGATTGCTCCGAATGGGGCGGGCAAGAGCTGCGTGCGTGAATTCCGGGGAGATCACGTGGGCGGACCCGGAAGGCGGGTAAGATTTTCTACATTTTCAGGTTGACTGTTGTCGGGAGTGTCATATAGAAAACATTAGAGGCTGATAAGCCTCACGATTCTCACTCTCCCCTCCGACCGCGGTCCGGGATGCCCTCCCCCAGACCGCGGTTTTTCTTTGCGCCCAATTTCCCGGGGTCGCGTCGCTCCGATCGCTTTTGACATTTGGGGGCCGGCTCATAGTGTGGGGGAATGCCTCAGCAGCAGCAGTCGAGTCGTACGGTGACCGCTTCGACCGCCGCGTTCGCGCGGGCGCAGCAGGTCATGCCCGGGGGCGTGTCGTCGCCCGTGCGGGCGTTCAAGGGCGTGGGCGGGACGCCGGTGTTCATCAAGTCGGCCGAGGGGTGCGTGCTGACCGACGTCGACGGGAACGAGTACGTCGACTACATCGGGTCGTACGGGCCGATGATCGTCGGGCACGCGAACGAGCGCGTCGTCGCCGCCCTGTCGAAGGCGATCGGCCGGGGGACGAGTTTCGGCGCTCCGACCGAGGCCGAGGCACTGCTGGCGGAGAAGATCGCGTCGGCGCTGCCGGGCGTGGACATGGTGCGGTTCGTCAACAGCGGGACGGAAGCCGCCATGAGCGCGATCCGCCTGGCCCGCGCCGCGACCGGGCGCGATAAGGTCGTCAAGTGCGTCGGCTGCTACCACGGGCACCTCGACGCGCTGCTCGTGTCGGCCGGGAGCGGGGCGCTCACGCTCGGGACGCCCAGCTCGCCCGGCGTGCCCGCGTCGACGACGGCCAACACCCTGCTCGTCCAGTTCAACGACCTCGAGGGCGCCAAGCGCCTGTTCGAAGAGCAGGGGAGCCAGATCGCCTGCTTTTGCGTCGAGCCGGTCGCCGGCAACATGGGCCTGGTTCTGCCGGCCGAGGGTTACTTGCAGGGTTTGCGCGAGCTGTGCACGCAGCACGGCGCGCTGCTGCTGTTCGACGAAGTGATGACCGGCTTCCGCGTCGCCTGGGGCGGGGCACAGGTGCGTTTCGCCGTGAAGCCCGACCTCACGTGCCTGGGCAAGGTGATCGGCGGCGGCCTGCCGTGCGCCGCGTACGCCGGCCCGCGCCACCTGATGGAACAGATCTCCCCCGCGGGCCCGGTCTACCAGGCCGGCACGCTCAGCGGCAACCCGCTCGCGATGGCCGCCGGTCTGGCGACCCTCGAGATCCTCGAAGAGCCCGGGGCGTACACGCAACTCGAGAAGATGAGCGCGGCGCTCGCGAAGGGGCTCACCGAAGCCGCCGCGACCGCGGGCGTGCCGGTCGCCGTGAACCAGATCGGCTCGATGGTCGGGATGTTCTTCTCGAAGATTCCCGTGACCAACTTCACCGAGGCGACGGGGTCGGACACCGACGCGTACGCGCGGTTCTTCCACGCGATGCTCGAGAACGGCGTGCATTTGCCGCCGAGCCAGTACGAGACGTTTTTCGTCAGCCTGGCGCACGACGACGAGGCGATCGAGCGGACGCTGCGGGCGGCGGCGCGGGCGTTCGAGGCGGCGAAGGGCACCGCGTAGGGCGCGCGTAGGGCACGCTTCAGCGTGCGGGACGAAGGACGAGCGGCACTGTCTTCGGGGTGCCATGCTCAGACCGGCCGCGATCAACGTCATGCGCGCGAGAGCGTCGATCGGCCGGGATGGGCATGCCGAACGTCGATCGGCCATCGAGGTCCCGCATGGCCATCCCCGCCGGTCGCGCCGTTGCGCGAATCGAGTCCGTTGGCGGCGGGTCTGACCATGGCACCCGGAAGCGCGCGCGCGCGCCGACGCGGTCCTCGCTCGTTTCGCACGCTGAAGCGTGCCCTACGCGTGCCCTACGCGTGCCCTACTTGTCCGCCTCGATCACGCCCTTCGGCAGCAGCAACCCCTTCGGCGACGGCGCGAGGTAGGGCGGGACGGTCATCAGCCCGATCGTGCCGGCGGCGTTGCGGACGGACCACACTTTTCCGTCCTGCCCCGCGGGCACGTCGATTTTGAAGAACTCGCCGCCTTTGGGCAATTCGAAGAGGCGCTTGCCGTCCGGGCCGTGGATGTCGCCGTCGCCGGACGAGTACCCGCCGACCATCTTCGTCCCGCGCGGGACGTAGAAGTAGCCCGCCCGGCGGCCGACGAACATCGCGCGGGTCTCGGGGTCGACCTTGATCGTCCGGGCGACGTCCGCGGGCCACTCGGTGCGGGTCGAGTCGCTGCCGTCGGAGATCCAGACGCGGTGGAGGCCGGGCGCGGTCGCCTTGAGCGTGACCTTCCGCGGCTGGCCGTCGGGCGGGACGGCGCCGGTCGCGACCGGGACTTCCTCCGCCTCGTCGCCCGCCTCCGTGCCCTGGCCGAGGCCGCCGGTGTACAGGCGGACCTTCACGTCGCCGCGGTCGCGGTAATGCGCGATCAGGCCGCCGGTCACGGTCAGGTCGAGCGCGAACGGCTTGTCGGGCGAGGCGTCGGGGATCCAGACGAAGAACGTGTGGACGCCGCGCGTCGTGGTCGTGTCGCCCAGCGACGGCGAATCGGGCAGCTTGAGCGCGGCCTGCGCGGGCGCGAGGTCCGTGTCGAACGCGACCGGGTCGAACCCCGCGAGTTTGTTCCGCTCGATGCCCGACGCGAGCATCGCGTCTAACTCGGCGCGCGTCGCCGGCGGTTCCTCGCGCCACGGGTTCTTCTTCGCGTTGAACTTCGCCTCGGCCGGGAGCGTGACGGACTTGTCGCGCCCGGCCAAGTCGCGCGCCAGCGCCTTCGAGTGGATCATCATCGTCGGGGCGATGCGATAGGCGTGGCGGATGACCTTCTCGAACGCCGCCTGCCGCTCTTTACCGCCGGCCGCTGAATAGTCTCGGAACAGTTCGACGTACCGCGTGTACAGCAGCAACTGATCGAGCCGGGCGCGGACCTTCGCGTCGCCGCCCGCGAGTTTGCCGGCGTCGTCCAGCAGTCGGTACATTCGGCCGATCAGGTCGGACGACAGCAGGGGGGGCCGGGTGCCGTCGAGCAGGGCGTAGAACTTCTCCATCGCCGGCCGGGCCGGGCCGAATGCCTTGTCGAAGAAATCGGCCTTGAGCGCGTCGACGCGCTTCGCCTCGGACGGGTCCCAGAGCATGCGGTTGGCGAGGTAGAAGCCGAGGCCGTTCGGGGCCCACGAGTCGCTCGACTCGGCCGACATGAACCGGGCGCCGCGCTCGGCGAACGCGGGGATCGTCCGCGTCAGGTACGCGAGGTTCGACCCACGGCTCCGGCCGGGCAGGTCGCGGTCCCACGTGTTGACGCCGTAATACTCGCGGATTCCGAACTGCGTCACGCCCTGCTTCGTCCAGCCGTCGATCACGTGGTCGATCGTGATCCCCTTCAGGAACGCGGTGGCGGCGTTGATGATCACGCGCGGCCGGGCCTTGATCGACGGCGGCGGCGCGTGCTGGTTGTACGCGTACAGCGCGACGTACTTGCCCGGCTTCTCGGCCTCCAGCCATGCGGAGATCTCGTTCGCCAGCGTCAGCGCCCGGTCGGACGGCGAGCCGATCGCCTTGCACGCGTCGCACTCGCACCACCCGCCGCCGTCGGACGGGTCGATCGAGACCGAATCGGCGTCCGGGTTCTTCGCGAGATAGTCCTTCGCGTGCCGCACCGCCAGGGCTCGCACGCCCGGGTTGCCGGCGCACATCTTTGAGCCCTTGCGCTCGCCCTTCACGAGGGCGTAGTACTCCGGGTGCGCGTCAAACTCGGCCTTGTACTGCCGCAGGATCCCGTCGTAGGCGTGGCCGGTGTTCAGCTTGAACGCGGACGCGGCGCGGTTGCGCGCCTGCCAGTCGGCCTGGGCTTTGGCGTTGAAGTCCCACGCGCCGTAGCCGTACCAGATCCGGCGGACGAAGTAGGCGGGCTTCTCGTTGGCGTCGACGGCGATGCGGAGGTCGGGCGAACTCGGCACGTGTTCCCACGTCTCACCCGGGAAGAACTGGCGGTAGCCGAGACGGTGGAGCAGGTCCCACGCCGCATGTTCGACGGCGAGCTCGGTCGCGCCGACGGCGTAGAGGCCCTTGGCGTGCGAGCGGAGGAGGTACTGCTCGAGGCGCGCGGGGCCGTCCGCGGTCAATTGCTTGTCGAGGCCGAGCGCGGGAAAGTCGGCCGCGACGCCGACGGCGATGCCGGACGAGCCGTCGCCCGTCGCCACCTCGAACTTCGCGCCGGTGACGCGCGAGAGCACGGCGGCGAGCGAGTCGGCGGCGGCCTTCGTGCGCGCCGAGGCGGCCGGGGCGGTGACCACCGAAAGGAGCGGCTTGCCGCCGTCTGCGAGCCGCACCTCGGGCGGGGCGGCGGTCGCGAGCGAGGGAAGGAGCAGGAGGACGACGACGGCGAGGGCGCGGAGGGTAACCACGGTGGTGGTACTGCGCGGGATCGCGCGAGTTGAAGCGACCCGCGCGCGAACGAGCCCGCGGGAATCGTGTTCCCGCGGGCTCGTGTCGTTCCGGTCGTCGCGAACCGGCGCCGTTCTACCCGTCCCGCGACGAGTCGCTGGGCTCTCTTCAGTCGCCCGGTTAGCGGGCGTTGCCGTCAACGACGCGGGTCGACGCGGTCTCGTCGACGGGCTTGTCGAGCGAGTCGCTGCGCATCTCGACGCCGAACCGGGCGTCGCCGGGGCGGACGGCCTTGACCTGCACGGTCCACGTCGCGGCCTGGCCGGGGGCCAGCGTCGCGACCGGCGCGAACGTCAGCTTGTTCCCGTCGGCCGTGATCCGGGTCGCGCTGTCGGCGCCGGCGCCGGCGTACGTCAGCTCGGCCGGGACGGTCGCGAACAGGCGCACGTTCGTCTCCGGGCCGGTGCCGGTGTTGGTCACGCGGATCGTGTACGCCGAGTTGCCGTCGACGCGGATCGGGTCGGTCACGTCGACGCACTCGAGGCGCAGGGCGGGGATGACGCGGATCGCGACGCTCGCGGCCTCGGTCGCCGGCTTGGCGCACCGGGCCTCGGCGGTCGCGGTCAGGCGGAGGTCACCGGCCTGCCGCCCCGACCGGGTCGAGACGGTGAACGCGCGGGTCTCGCCCGGCGGGATCAGGCCGACCTCGCGGTCCACCACCCGCTCGGTCCCGCCCGGGGCCGCGAGGCGGACGACGGTCCGCTCGGCCGGGGCGTCGCCCGTGTTGCGGACGGTCACTCGGTAGTCGACCGGCTCGTTCGTGTACCGCGACTCGGGGGCGTCCACGGTCACGGCGAGCACGGGCTGGCGCACGGCCGTAGCGACCTCGCGGCTCTGCACCGCCTCCAGGCCCGTGCCGGTGGCGGTCGCCCGGCTGGCGAACCGGCCGGTCCGGGCGGGGCGGACGCGGGCCGCGACCTCGCGCGTCTGCCCCTGGTTCAGGTCGCCGACGTTGATCGCGAGCGTCCGCCCGCCGTCCGCGGCCGTCAGGCCCTCGGGCAGCGCGTCCTCGATCCGCACGCCCTGGGCGACGCCGGTCCCGGTGTTGGTCACGCGGTAGGTGTAGGTGATCTCGTCGCAGATCATCGCGTATTCGGGGCCGGCCTTGACGAGCTGGAGCTCGGGCTGGACGACGCGGACGGCGACGCACAGCGTCGGGTTGTACTGGACGGTCAGGCAGCGGCCGATCGTGCCGATCTCGTCGGCGGTCGCCGGGATCTGGCGGGTCAGCGACTGGCGCGGCTGGAGCGTGCCGACGTCCCAGACGGGCGTGCGGTCGGCGCGGCGGTCGCGCGCGGGGCGGTCGCGGTTCGGCTCGCGGCCCTGGAAGTCGCCGGGGCCGCCCCGGTCGCCGGCCCCGCCCTCGACGTCGGCCGCCGCCGTCGCGGCCGTCTCCCCGGTTGCGCCCAAATCGCGCACCCGGACGTCGTGGAGCGGCGTGTCGGTCAGGTTGGTGATCCGCATCTGGTAGTTGTACGGCTGGCCGACGCGGACCTGGTCCGGGGCGTCGACCTCGAGCATGACCAGGCTCGTCTGGCGGTCGCCGGTCGGGTAGGCGAGCGTGTGGCGGAGCGAGCCGGCGGGGGCGTTGGGGTCGCGGGCGGCGGCCGGGCGGGCGGCGCGGGTGCGGTCGGTCCCGCCGTCGCGGTGACCGATGATGCTGTCGCGGGCGGGGCTCGGCCCGCCGCGGTCGATCGGGGTGCCGCCGACCCGCGGGCCGTCGGACGCGGTATTGCAGCCGGCGGCGGCGAGCAACAGGCCGGCCACGGCGAAGCCCAATCGCTTGGGCGAGTTCGGACGTGAGAACATAACGACCTCAGACGGAGAGGATGAGGGTCGGCGCGCCCGCCCCGCGGGCGCGCGGGACACCAACGGGCGGCCAAGGTATTTCGACGTGACGTGCGGCGCTCGCGCGGCACGGGCGCACGAGAGCACCGTGCGGTTGCTCACGCAATCGCAGTACCGCGCGCCGCGTTCGGCTCATGAGATATGCATGAGAGCAGCCGAGGCCGGCGGATGCGCGTGCGGCCGGCGGATGCCGGGGCGCTCGGCCCCCGCCCCTCGTGAGCGCGCCCCGGCCGCCGCCGGCCCCTACTCGGCGCGTCCCGGCGGGCGCCGGCCGGACCCCTTTGCACCGGTCGCTGAGTCTCCCAAATCCTGCCGCATCACGTCCGCCAGCGCGGTGAGCCGCCGGACGACGTCGGGGTGCTTGGCCGACAGGTCGGTCGACTCGGACGGGTCCGCTTCGAGGTCGAACAGGGAGAGCTCGATCGTCCCCTTGCGGTCGGGCTGAGGCTTACCGCCGGTTGCGCGAACGGCGGGGGTCATGCGGTAATCGTGGGGGAAGTGGAGCTTCCACTTGCCCGACCGGACGGCGTCCAGGCGTTCGCCCCAGTAGATGAACAGCGCTTCGTGCAACGGCGGCGCGTCCGCGGGCCGTTGGCCCGCGGCTAGGGTGCTCCACATGTTCGCGCCGTCGATCTTGCGGTCTTTCGGGAGTTCTGCGCCGAGCAGGTGCGCGAGCGTCGGGAGCACGTCGATCGTCATCGCCGGTTCGGCGCACACCTTGCCCGCCGCGATCCGCCCCGGCCAGCGGAAGATCGCCGGCACGCGCACGCCGCCGTCGAAGCTCGTGCCCTTCGCCTCGCGCAGCGGGCCGGCCGAGCCGGCGTGGTCGCCGTACGTCATCCACGGGCCGTTGTCGGACGAAAACATGACCAGCGTGTTCTCGTCGAGTCCGTGCTTCTTTAAGGTCGCCATGACCTGGCCGACCGACCAGTCGATCTCGGTCATGACGTCGCCGTACAGGCCGTGGGCGCTCTTGCCCTTGAAGTCGGGCCCCGCGCCGAGCGGCACGTGCGGCAAGCTGTGAGGCAGGTACAGGAAGAACGGCCTGTCCTTGTTCTTCTCGATGAAGGTGATCGCGTGATTGTGGTAAAAGCGGGTGAGCGTGTCGGGGTCGGGGTTGGTCGCGACGATTTTGCCGTGCGCGTACAGCGGGAGGTCCGGGTACGCCTTCGGGTTCACCGGGTGCTTGGGCCACATGTCGTGCGACGTGAGCACGCCGCAGAACTCGTCGAAGCCGAGCCGCTCCGGCCGAAGGTTCGGGGCCGAGCCGAGGTGCCACTTGCCGAAGATGCCGGTTGAGTAGCCCTTCGACTTGAACAGTGTGGCGAGGTTGGTCTCGGCCGGGTTCAGGCCGATCTTCGACTGCGGCCCGAGCGCCCCGGCGATCCCGACGCGCAGGTTGTAGCACCCCGTCAGCAGCGCCGCCCGCGACGCCGAGCAGACGGCCTGGGACACGTAGAAGTCCGTGAACCGCACGCCCTCGGCGGCGAGCTTGTCGACGTTCGGCGTCGGCGCGCCCTTCCCGCCGTAGCACGAGACGTCCGCGTACCCCAGGTCGTCGCAGAAGATGACGACGACGTTCGGCCCGCGCGCCGGTTGGTTCGCGGAGACCGGGATCGTAATCAGCAGCGCGACGAGCACGGTGAGCGTTCGCATCCCCCCATGATAAAGCCCCCGCCCGCGTACCGCGATTCACATCTTGTCGAGCCCGACGTACCGCTGCACCTTGACGGCGACCTTGCGGACGAACCGCGCGAGCGGGAGGCCCCGGCGGACCTTGTCCGGCAGCGGCGGGCAGGGGACGTGGTCGGCGAGCGTCGCGTGGCCGTCGATCGCCGCCGCGAGCAGTTCCTCGTACCGCCATTGCGGCACCCATTCTTCGCCGTAGTTGCGCGCCTCGTCGCTGACGGGGTTCGAATCGACGAGCGTGAAGCCGCGCTCCTTCAGCCGGACCAGCGCTTGCCCGTAGGCCGCCTTCGAGGCGTTGCTGACGGTGTAGAACATCGAGTCGACGGAGATGTAGGAGCCGATCTGCACGCCGAAACATCCGCCGGCGAGTTGGCCGTCGCACCACGCCTCGAACGAGTGGGCGAACCCCATGCGGTGGAGGGCGAGGTACCCGTCGACGAGCGGGGGCGTGACCCACGACCGCCCGGTCGGCCGCTCGGCGCACGCCCTCAGCACGGCTTCGAACGCGGTGTCGAAGCGGAGCTCGAACTTCGGGTGGAACACGTACCGCCGCTGCGATTTGGGCACGCGCACCTCGCCGAGCAGGTGAACGCCGCGGTGCGCCTCGCGCTGCCAGACGGTCGGCGTGTCCTCGTTTTTCTGGTAGCCGACGAGGTCGCCCAGCGCGTAGTGGCGCAGGATGTCGAGCGGGTCGGACGTGATGCGGGAAGTGCGGAGCACGAGTGGTTCGTGTTACGGGTCTTGCGCCGGACGCGGGCGTCGTCCACGGGCCTAACGGGCACATCGGCCAGCCGCCGGTCCCGCCTGAGCGGGTGGCGTCCGATAAGCCCCACCGTATGCTCGGTGCCCCTCCGACTGCAACGGCGGTTTTTCATCGGCGGGGCCCGCCCGTCTGCGCGGCATCCCACTTCTCCTCCGCCTCCGGCTTGCGGATGTAGATGGGCGTCAGGCGGTCCGCATCAGTGAACTCCCCCGTCCGGGCCATGGCGTGGCCGATTTCGGCGACGGCGGCGGCGCGGGGGCGCCATGTATCTTCCGGCGTCACGATCACGTCCGGCGACTCGGGGATGAACTTGCGGTGGTACGGGATGCCCTCGCCGAGCAGGTGCACGGGGCGCGGGGTGCGGGCGAGGATCGCGGGAAGGGCGTCGAGGCGGGCGGGCTCGGTTTGAATGGGACCGCCAGAGTGTTTGGCGAACGTCGCGGTGAAGATCTGGTCGCGCTTGGCGTCGAGGACGATCACCAGGTTCTGCCAGCCGGCGGGGGCGTTGCGGGCGAGCACCTCGACGGTCGGCACGGCGACGAGTTTCACGCCGAGCGCGAGCGCCAGCGTCTTGGCGACGGTCACGCCGACGCGCAGGCCGGTGAACGAACCGGGGCCGGCGGAGACGTAGATCTCGGCCAAATCGGCGGGCCCCCACCCGGCGGCGCGGGTCAGGCGGTCGATGATCGCGAGGATGCCGGCGGCGTGGCGCAGGCCGTGGTCGAAGGTCTCCTCGGCGAGCACGTGGCCCGCGTCGACGGTCGCGACGGAGCCTTGTCGACCGGAGGTTTCGATGGCGAGCGCGGGCATGGGAGGAGGGTATAGGGGATGGGGTGTGGGGTGGAAGTAACGATTAACGATTGATGCGTAAACATCCCCCGGGACCCTTAAGCATTAATCGTTAATCGTTACTGCTCGCATCACAGTCAAGCGGTCACTCCTCGTCGCCCTTCGCCCGAATCGGGACGTACCCGAGGACCAGCCCCGCTGCGATGAGCAGCAGCGCCGCGCCCGTGGAGTACAGCTGCCCGCGGGGCGTGCGGACGATCGTCGCGAGCGCGCCGCCGAGGGGTTGGTACTCGGGCTGGGGGGCGGGAGGGGGGACGCTGACGAGGTGGAACGGGCTCATCTCGACCTTGCCCATGCCGCGCAGGGGGAGGACGCGCGTGCCCTCGCGGAGGTAGCGCATCTGCCGCTGGGCCAGGCGCTCGGCGAGCGTCGGGTCGTCGGCGACGCGCTGCAGGAACTCGTCGTTGACGCGCACCTGCTCCTTGAGGTGGGCCAGGTCCGTGCGGAGCTTCTCGCGCTCCCAGGCGACCCGGCGGTTGTCGTCGGCGAGCGGGATGAGCGTGACGCACGCGATGATCGCGATGCCGACGCAGATCAGCGGGATGGTCAGGACGCCGCCGCCGCGCCGGCGCGATGCGGGGACGGCTTCCGCGTCGTCGTATTCTTCGGACTCGTCGGAGGACTCGGTTTCATCGGACGGCGCGTCGTCGGGTTCAACTTCCGTGCGAGCGACTCGTTCCGCCGAACGCCCGGGGAGGTTGCTCCCTGGGTTGGCTTCGACCGACTCCTTCCGCGGAATCGCAACAGGCGCTCCCTTCGGCTTGACGTCGCGCAGGTCCTGTGCGCCCCACGGGTCGGCGGCGTTGTTGACGTCTTCTTCGACGTACTCTTCATCGCCCTCGGGTTCGACGTCGTCGAAGGGGGATGCGGGAGTTGGGCCGGCAGCAGGCGCGGAGCGAACCGCCGCGGCTTCCGCCGTGCGCGTCGCGGCGAGCTTGATCACGGACGACTTTTCGAACGCGTGGCCGGCGCCGGTCGCGCGGATCGCGGGCGTGCCTTTGATGTCGGCGATGCCGCGAGTGCGCGCGGGCTGGGCCGTGGCGCTGGCGAAGGCGCCGGCGACTTTCGTGGACTGTGCGGGATCGGGTCGGAGCTCGACCGCCATGGCGGGGCCCACCGGGCGGGCGGCGTCGGTCGACGCGACCTCGGGGGCGCCCGCGATGTCCGTCGCGGGCGCCCCGGGGTCGATCGATTCTGCTGCTACGTCGTCGCGTCCGTGCGACATGCAATCTCCATCAGGCGGCGGACACCGATGTGCCCGCCCGCGTGCCTCGCGCATCCGTGCGCAGGGCACGCGCGTGCGTTACTTGGCCCAGAACTTCGCGCCGTACTCGGCGCGGTCGCCGAGCTGTTCTTCGATGCGGAAGAGCTGGTTATACTTGGCGACGCGGTCCGAGCGGGCCGGGGCGCCGGTCTTGATCTGGCCGCAGTTGGTCGCGACGGCGATGTCGGCGATCGTCGCGTCCTCGGTCTCGCCCGAGCGGTGGCTCAGCACGGCGCTGTAGCCGTTCCGCATCGCCAGCCCGACCGCCGCGAACGTCTCGCTCAGCGTGCCGATCTGGTTGACCTTCACGAGGATGCTGTTGGCGGTCTTGGTCTGGATGCCCTTCTCGAGGAACTTCACGTTGGTGACGAACAAATCGTCGCCGACGAGCTGCACCTTGTCGCCGACCGCATCCGTGAACTTCTTCCAGCCTTCCCAGTCGTTCTCCGCGAGGCCGTCCTCGATCGAGCGGATCGGGTACTTCTTGATCCAGTCGGTCCAGATGCCGATCACGTCGTCGGACGACAGGACTTCTTTCGGGTTGGACTTGAAGAAGCAGTAGCCCTTCTTGCCGAGCTTTTCGCCCTCGTTCCAGAGCTCGGACATGGCCGGGTCGAGGGCGACGAAGATCTGCTCGCCCCACTTGTAGCCGGCCTTGTCGACGGCCTCCTCGATGATCTTGAGGGCGTCCTCGTTGGCCTTGAGGTCGGGGGCAAAGCCGCCCTCGTCGCCGACGGCGGTGCTGAGCTTCTTGGCGTGCAGGACCTTCTTGAGGCTGTGGTAGATCTCGACGCCGGCGCGCATTGCGTCGGAGAAGTTCGAGAAGCCCCACGGCTGGATCATGAACTCCTGGAAGTCGACGGTGTTGTCGGCGTGCTTGCCGCCGTTGAGGATGTTGAGCATCGGGACGGGCAGCGTGCGGGCCGCGCTCCCGCCGAGGTAGCGGTAGAGGGGCAGGCCGCTGGCGATGGCGGCCGCCTTGGCGACGGCCATCGACACGCCGAGCATGGCGTTGGCGCCGAGCTTGGCCTTGTTCGGGGTGCCGTCGAGGTCGATCATCAGGCGGTCGATGTGCTCCTGGTCGCGGGCGTCGAGGCCGATCAGTTCGGGCGAGACCTTGGAGTTGACGTTGTCGACGGCCTTGAGCGTGCCCTTGCCGAGGTAGACCTTCTTGTCGTCGTCGCGGAGCTCGACGGCCTCGTGTTCGCCGGTGGAAGCGCCGGACGGGACGGCGGCTCGGCCGAGGGTGCCGTCCTCGAGGATGACGTCGACCTCGACGGTCGGGTTGCCGCGGGAGTCGAGGATCTGGCGGGCCTGGATGAAGTCGATGTTGGTGCTCATGTGCTGCTTCCTGTGGTTATCGGACGGACCCCCCGCCGGACTGCAACCTGTGGCAGACCGGTGCGGAGGAAGGGGCCGCGCACACGCGCGCGGACCCCGCTGGCCGCGATGGGTTGGTTGGGAGGGACGATCCTATGCGCGGGGGGCGCGGTGTAAAGAGAACCCACCTCGTGTGGGGAAAACCCCTTTTAGCCGCTCCGCTTGCCGGAGCGCGTCCGGCGACGCCTCTTTACCTCACGGCTTGGAAACCTGGCGGCTCTCGCCCCATCGCATTCGCCTCAACACGACCAATCGCCAGATCACGACGGTCAGCCCGCCGCCGCTGAGCAGCGCCCAAACGATCGGGATCTCGATGTCCGGCCGCGCCTCTGGGTCTGGCTCGTTGAGGTACTCAGGCAGTACGGTCCAAAGCCAGTGCGTACAGAGGATGGATCCCACGGCGTACAGCGCTACCAGAACCCATCCTGGCGCCTGCCGAACGTCAAAGATCGCCCACGCTTGAAACCCCAGAAATAGCGAGAAGATCGCCGAGATGACCAGCGCCAAGGCAAGCAGGATGCCCCGCCCGTAGCTGCGTTGGCCGGGTAGTTCACCGGCGATTCCGATCAACATCCAGGCAAGAACGACCAGCATCACCCCGGCATGCGCGACCAGCGCAATCCGGCTCGCCGTCCACTTGGATCGCCCATCGGCTGACTCTGCGGACACGTACGAAAGGGTCGACCGCGGTTCGCTGTTCACTTCCCCGCCAGCCCCTTCTTGATCGCCGCGTTCGCCAGCCCCGGGTCGACGTTCTGGCCATGCTGCTTCATGAACATGCCCATGGCCTGGCCCATCTGCTTTTCCGTGAACGCGTTGGCAGCCAGGAAGGCTTCGACGAGCTTGTCCGTCTCCTCGGCCGACGCCTTTTTCGGGAGGTAGGACTCGACGATTGCGAGCTCACTCTTGAGCTTGTCGACCTCGGCTTGGCGGCCGATCTTTTCGTACTCCTCGGCGCTCTTTTTGAGCTTCTTGGCGTAGGCGGCGACGGCCTCTTCCTCAGTGATCTTCTTGGGGGCCAAGTCGATGTTCTTCACGTCGCTCAGGAGCATCCGGATGACCTGCAGGCGGTCCTTTTCGCCGGCCTTGAGGGCGATCTTCATGTCTTCCTGCAATTTGGTCAGAACGCTCATCTTTTGACTCCGTATAAAACGTTGGTATGATCCGTCATCCTAACAGAGGGGTGCCATCCGTCCACAAAAGCCTGTCACACTGGGCTGGGGTGGACGAATCGCCGATGATCGAATGGGAACTTGCGGGGGCATGTTCAAATCCGTCGCCGAGCTCGTGTCCTGACTTTCGGAACGTTCGCGGGCGAATCCGTGAGGTCGAAAGCCGGGTGCGGGGTGCGGCGAACGAAGATATTGGGCACCCGCAAACGTTTGAATGGCCAGGGCGTATTCACTGGCGAGCCGGGGGCCAAGACGAGCGGCGGGGCATCTGACTGACGGGGATCCGCGAAACCCCGGTCGGCCGTGGCACCGGGATTGTTCGGGACGGGTGCGCAGTGCACTCGACTGCCGACGAGTCGCTTTTGACTGGGGATCCGGCCTGGTTCGGCGGGTTTTCGGACAGATTGACCTTGTTGAGCTTGTTTAGCCGCGACCCGGAGGGCGAGCGAGAGCGACGCCGGCAGGGCAGCGCGAGGTACGGTGGCAGACGCGGCGTGATCGCATGCCGCGACGCCGACCGTGGGGGTGCGTGGGCACATTGCAGTTCGCGATCGGGATGGGGATTTCATTTCTTACGGCGACCGACCGCTGATGCGGTCGGCTCCGAGGTTTACGACTGAAGGACGGATTCGATGGCACGGCGACGACGCAAGTCGGGGCGGGGGGATGACGGGGCGATGGGTGGCGGCTACGCCGGTGGCGGCGGCGGCCAGCCGCGCGGGGGGCAGCAGCGCGGTGGGCGGTACGACGCGCCCTCCTACGGCAACGGCGGGGGCTTCGGCGGCGTCGGACGCGGTCCGGCGGCGGCCGTGATGGCGCCCAACCCGCCGCAGGCGCGCGGGCCCGTTCAACCCCAGCAACAGCAAGGCGGCGGTGGCGGGGGCGGTGCGCCCGTCAACGTCATCGAGGGCATCCTGCAGATGAAGGAGGAGCGCGGCGACGGCCAGCTGCGCGACCTCAAGCACCCGCTCCGGCAGGTCGGCGGCGGGATCTTCGTCAGCCGGCAGATGATCCGCGACCTACGCCTCCGGCCGGGGCTGGTCCTCAAGGGCTCGTACAAGGGCAACCACCTGACGCGCCTGCTCGAGATCGAGGGCCTGCCGGTCGACGATTACCTGGACCGCCCGAGCATCTACGACTCGACGCCGGTCGACCCGTACCCGATGCTCAAGCTCGAGCACGAGACCGAAGAGTACACGACGCGCGTGATCGACATGCTCACGCCGATCGGGTTCGGCCAGCGCGGGCTGATCGTCGCGCCGCCGCGGGCGGGCAAGACGATTTTGCTGCAGAACGTGGCGAAGGGGATCCACAAGAATCACCCCGAGGCGGAGCTGATGCTCCTGCTGGTGGACGAGCGGCCGGAAGAAGTGACGGACATGCGCCGGAACATCCCGGGCACGGTGTACGCATCCAGCAACGACAACGACATCGACATGCACCTGGACCTGGCGCAGCTCGTCATCGAGCGGGCCAAGCGGCGCGTGGAGTACGGGAAGGACGTGGTCGTCCTGCTCGACTCGTTGACGCGCCTGGGCCGGGCCTTCAACGCCGGCGGCGTGCAGGGCGGGCGGACGATGTCCGGCGGCCTCGACAACCGCGCGCTGGAAGTGCCGAAGAAGCTGTTCGGCGCCGCCCGGAAGATCGAGAACGGCGGGAGTCTGACGATCATCGCGACGTGCCTGATCGACACCGGCAGCCGGATGGACCAGATCATCTTCGAGGAGTTCAAGGGCACCGGCAACATGGAGCTGACGCTCGACCGCGGGCTGTCGAACATGCGGATCTTCCCGGCGATCAACATCCTGCAGAGCGGGACGCGCAAGGAAGAGAAGCTGATGGAGCCGCGGGCCCTGGCGGCGAGCCGGAACATCCGCCGGCACATCCTCAATATGAATCCGGTGCAGGGGATGAAGTCGCTGCTGGATTTGATGAAGAAGGTGCCGAGCAATAAGGGGATTTTCGATTCGGTGAGCGTGTAACGATCACCAATCAACAGAGCAGATCACGCGGCGTGCGTCCCGGACGGGACGCACGCCGCTTTTGTGTTGACGGTTGCCCAAGCTGCCAACGGAGCGGCGGCGGGATTCGGTCCTTGAACTGGCGGACGCGGCACGGGTATGGTGCGATGGTCACCGAGTCGGGAGGCTGTCGGCGGGCGGAATGCGGCTGCCGGTCTGCGAGATGGCGCGGCAGCTCGCGGGGTCGCTGGTCTGGACGAACGGAAGGGACATGCAAATGGCGATCGGGAAGAGGCTGCGGACGGGGACGGACGGGGTGTGCGCGGGTGCGGTGTCGCGCCGGGCGGGCGTGTTGAGTTTAGCCGTCGCGGGGCTGGCGGCGCCCTGGGCCCGGGCCGCAGGCAACTACACGTGGACGGCGTCCGGCACGGTCAATTGGAGCTCGAGCAGCGCCTGGGGCGGGACGCTCCCGGTGTCCGCGCCCGACACGACTCTCCAGTTCAAGGGCACCGGCTCGTACACGGCCACCAACAACGTGGCGGACCCGTTCGACGTGTCGCTGCTGTGGCTCCAGGGCGCGGCGACGACCAAGACGCTGGCCGGCAGCGCGATTCAGTTCAACAACGCGACGGAGTTCGGGGGGCTTTCCATTAATTCGAGCGCGGGCACGTGGAACGTCAACACGGACCTGCGCTTGGCCGTCGACACGTACTTGACGGCGGGGACCGGCACGAACGTGACGATCAACGGCCGGTTCGGGGGCCCGGGCAAACTGCTGGTCAAGGGCAGCTCGTCGCTGGTCCTCGCGGGGAACGGGCACACGCACGCCGGGACCGACATCGTAAACGGGTCGTTGACGATCGGATCGAACGGGAACCTCGGCGCCGGGCCGGTGCGGCTGTTGCCTGGGTTAGGGAACCCGCGGCTGGTCGTGCCGGGGGCGGCGAACCTGGTGTCAGGCGACGGGTCGGTGTTCGTGGGCGAGGCGGCGTCGATCGAGTTCGGGACGGTGTCGGCGGCCGCCGTGGCGAAGTTGGACCGGACGTCGAACGGGCTGCTGGCCCTGACGCCGACCACGGTGTTCTCGGGTACCCTCGATCTGAGCGCGGCGCCGGACCTGCGCATCGGCGTGTCGGACGTGGCGGTGGGGGGCGGGGTGACACTGAGCGCGGCGATCGTCCCGGGCGGCAGCACGTACCGGTTCGGCGGGACGACGCAGGGCGGCGACCTGCTGGGCGGGGACGTGCTGACCGTCTCGACGGCGCTGACGGACGGGCCGGGCGGGTCGGTACGGTCGGTCAACGTCGGGCAGTCGTGGGCGCAGTCGGGCGGGCGGGTCCGTCTGACGAACATGGGCAACACGTATTCGGGGGGGACGCTGGTCGAACGGTCGACGTCGGGGAGCTTGTGGCTGTCGATCGACCGGGCGTACACCGCCGCGGACCGGCCGTTCGGTACCGGCGCGCTGACGGTCGACGGGGCGGTGTCGATCGAGGGGGCGGCGGGGTCGGTGGCGGGGTTGGCGACGCCGATCGTGCTGAAGCCCGGGAGCCGGGTCGTGCTGAACAACGTGGGCGGGACCTCGGCGAGCCCGACGAGCCAGGTGGCGGACCGGTGGGGCGACGCGCAGCCGCTGGCGCTGAACGGGACGACGGTCGAACTGCGCACGGTCGGGAGCGGGACGGTCACGGAGACCGTGGGGGCGACGACGTACGCGGACGGGTCCACGATCCTGCTCGGGCACTCGGACTCGGGGGCGGCGGGAACCGACGTGCTGGCGATGGCGTCGCTCACGCGGGAGGGGCGCGGGACGCTGATGATCGACTCGCGGCGGGTGACGCCGGGGGCGTCGACCCGACAATCGCGGGCGGCCGCGCTGGGCGCGGGGATGGTCGACGCGGCGACGGGGATGGTTCACCCCTCGGTCATCCTGGGCGACTCGTGGAACGAGTCGTACCACTTCGCGAAGGTCGACTGGTCGGGGAACCTGGTCAAGATGCCGACGGTGGGGCCGTACAACTCCGCCAGCGACAGCGAGGTGGTCGACGGGCCGAGCGTGACGTTCGCGGACGAGACGGTGTGGGCGATGAAGATGTTCGGGACGCACACGATCTCGCCGGGCGCGACGCTGACGATCCGGAGCGGCGGCCTGAACCTGATCGCGACGACGCTCAAGGGAGGCGCCCTTTCGTTCGCCGACAACGGGACGCCGGTCGAGGGGATCGTGTTCGTGGCGCGCGACGAAGTGATATCGACCCCGCTGACCGCGCGCGCGGGATTGACCGTGTCCGGGGCCGCGTTGTCGAGCTTGACCTTGTCCGGGACGAACGACATCGCCGGCCCGTTGACGGTGTACACGACCCTGACGCCGGGGAGCGCGGGGGCGATTCCGGACGGGCTGCCGGTGCACCTGGGTGAGGGCGGGACGCTGGTCCTGTCCGGACGCGACTTGACGGTGTCGTCGTTGACCGGAGTCGGGCGGGTCGACGGCTCGGCGGTCGGGTCGTCGACGTTCACGGTCGACGCGGCGACCGACTGCGAATTCGGTGGGACGATCGTCGACCGCACCGTATCCGGGCGGCTGCTGACGCTGGTCAAACGGGGGCCCGGGACGCTCACGCTCTCGGGGTGGAACCGGACGATCGGGACCGAAACGAGCGACCCGGCGATCTACCGGGTCGGCGGGTACCTGGGGCCGACGCACGTGCAAGAGGGGACGCTCGTGCTGGCCGAGCGGTTCCGACAGTACGGGGCGTACCGGACGGACGGGGGGGCGGCGCTGGTGTTCGAGACGGACCACGCGATCACGAGCTTGGACGGGGAGGGGAGCACGACGGTGCGCGGCGGGGCGGTGGTGACGACGGGCCGGGTGCGGCAGGGGGCGCTGACGGTGACCGAGGGCGCGGTCGTGCGCGTCCGCGCGGGCGGTGGCGAGGACGGGGTGAGCCGCGTGGGCACGCTGAACGTGACCGGCGGCGGGGCGCTGGACTTGGCGGACGGGGCGATGGTGATCGACTACGAGGGCAGCCCGGCGGGGCTGACGCAGACGGTCCACGAGCTGCTGGCCTCGGGGTACGCGAGCGGGGCATGGACGGGGCCGGGCGTCCGAAGCTCGTCGGCCGCCACAACCTCGGACGGGCGGAGATACGCCCTGGGGTACGGCGAGGCGGCGATCATGCTGGGCCTGGCCGACGACGGGTCGACGGCGACGTGGCTGGGGCAGACGGTGGACGCGACGACCCTCCTGGTCCGCTACACGCTCGCCGGCGACGCGGACCTGAACGGGACGGTCGCGCTCAACGACCTGGTGGTGCTGGCGAACCACTACGGGAACGCGACGGGGCAGACGTGGTCGGACGGCGACTTCGACTACGACGGGAAGATCGCCCTGAACGATTTGGTGATCCTGGCGAACCAGTACGGGAGTTCGCTCGGCGCGGCGGATTGGCCGGCCGGGGACTTCGCGGCGGACTGGGCACTGGCGCAGGACCTGGCGGCCGGGGGCGCGACGAGCGTGCCGGAGCCGGGGGCGGTCGTGGGGGTGATCGGGCTGGCGGTGGCGGCGATGTGCGGCGGGCGGGGGCGGGGGCGGCGCGCGTAGCCAATTCGGCGAGCGTGTAAGGGGTCGCGTGTGAGCGCGTTTACGGAAGGGAATGGCGCCAGGCCTGTACGCGGGCGCCGCATTAACTTCCCCGCGGCTTTTGCGGTATAACTGCGGACGCGGGCGCGCTCTGTGGGAGACGCGCGGCGCCTCGGGCCTCCCGGATTTGGAAATCGGCTGACAATGATGGGGAGCGTGTGGAACAAGTCCGCATCGCGCGCACGACGGGGCCGGGGTCTTCGCGCGCGGGCCGCGCTGGTGTTGGCGTGCGGCGCGGTGGCGGGGTCGGCGGGCGGGGCGGACGTGACGTCGACGTTCAAGACAGGGGTTGGGTCGCCAGGGCTTTGGAGCGACCTTAAGTATTGGAAGAACACGCCGGCGGTGGCGGTGGTGCCGAACAACGGGAACGGCGGGTACACGTTCGACGTGGACCTGACGGGCGCGTTGATGGCGCTCGACATGGACGTGACGGTCGACCGGTTTACCGGGGGGTTGGGCAACACGTCGGGCCAGCGACGGACGTTGACCGCCACGAGCGGGATGGTGCTCGGGGGGGCCTACTACGGGCTCGCGCTCGACGCCGGGCCGGCGACCACCTTTGCGGCGGGCGCGACGTTCGAATTGTCCGACACGATCCTGAATCTGTCCGGCGATCTTGCGGCGGCGGGGAACGTGACGCTGACGCTCATCTCGGGGGGCGTGCTGAACGTCGGGGCGGGGACGACGTTTACGCCGGGCTCGGCGACGACGAACTCGTTCCGCGTGAACGACAACGCGGGCACCGGGGTGAACGTCGCGGGCACGCTCGATACGGTGGCGAACACCAGCATTTCGACGCC
>DASPKW010000375.1:0-4217 GCA_035627895.1 Tepidisphaeraceae bacterium
TGCCGGACAACCTGACCGTGCGGTCGCACCGTGGCGACCTCGTCCTCCTGTTCAGCGCGCACCCGATCCGGACGCCGAACGCGCCGTGGCCGGTGCAGACGGGGGCGGTCCTGGACTACACGCGGGACGTGGCGTTGGTGAACAAGGCGTCGACTTGGAAGGTCATGGGCGTCGAAGGGATCGGCCTGACGTCCGATGCCGACTTTGCCGCGGTGCTGGTGCCGTTCTACTACGTTGTGGTCCCGCTGCTCGGTTTGTCGGTGTGGAGCGTGGCGGCGTGGCGTGGGGCGCGCGACCGCGCGATGCCCGGGCACTGTGCCGGGTGCGGGTACGACCTGCGCGGGTCGATTGGGCGGTGTCCGGAATGCGGGTTGGACGGGGGTGTACCCGGCGCGGCGGGGGACGGGCTTCCGCGGGCGCGGGTTGGGACGTGAGGGACACTTCATTGTGCACTGTCCGCCACGCGTTACGCTCGCGGCATGCCGCGACTCACCGCTTCTGCGCCGATGATTCTTGTGACGGACGTGCGGGCCGCCGCCGACTATTGGCGCGACAAGCTGGGGTTCGATTACAAGGAGGTGTATGGGCAGCCGGTGGCGGACTTCTGCATCGTCCACCGGGACGGGCAGTACTTGATGCTGGCGCGCACGGACGACGCGGCGAAGGTGCAACCGATCTGGCGGCGGCGGGAGAAGACGAGCGACGCGTACTTCTGGTGCGACGACGCGGACGGGCTGCACGCGGAGATGGCGGGGCGGGGGGCGACGATCGATTACGGGCCGTGCACGCAGCCGTACGGGGTGCGGGAGTTCGGGGTGCGGACGCCGGACGGGCACGATATTTCGTTCGGGCAGGTGTTGTAGGAGGTGGGCGCGGATCGGCGTTCGATCCGGGGCGTCGCGCTAGGCTCCGCCTCCGGCCTGGGGGGGCGCGGGCAAGTGCATATGGCAGGGCTCGCGAGCGCGCAGACGCGGTGCGAGTCGTTCCGAGTTCGCGCGGGGTGCCCGCGCGGCTCGGGCGGAGCCTCGCCCTCCCGGATGCGATTGCGCTGGGTTGGGGTGTCGGGGGTGCTTACGTCTATTTGAGGGCGGCGAGGTATTTGACGAGGCGGTCGAGCTGGGCGTCGGAGATGCGGGCCTCGTCGAAGGCGGGCATGGCGCCCAGACCTTTGCGGACCTGGAGCTTGATCAGGGGGCCGGGGAGGGGCTTGTCGTTGATGCCGGGGCCGAGTCCGGCGCGGCCGCCGGGGTGGCACTGGTGGCAGCGGGCCATGAAGACGCGCTGGCCCTCGATGACGTGGGGGTCGGTCGAGGTGAACTCGCCGACGAGGGGTTCCTCTCGGCGGGCGGCGGCGGCGCACCCGGCGAGGACGGCGGCGACGGGCCCGAGGAAGACGATGGAGAGGATCCAGCGTTGCGCGAAGGAGCGAATCCCGGGCGGCGCTTCGGCCAAAGCCCGTGTGCTCTGCCCCGGCGTGAAACAGTTTGGAGGACGGTGGTGGTTCATCGCGAGTCCTCCCGGGTGATGCGCCAGAGGACGCCGGTGCCGGGGAAGGGTCGGGGGCCGGCCTCGGTGACGGTCATGACGCCGAAGTCGACGACGTAGAGGGCGCGGCCGTCGGGGGCGAAGCGGACGGCGACGGGGCGCTCGAGGCCGCCGGACTTCAGGAGGGATGCCGGGCCGTTCTTGGGGCCGCGGTTGACGGCGAAGGCGCGGACGACGCCGGTTGAGGGGTCGACGCGGACGACGTGGTACCCGACGGGCCCGAGGACCTTGCCGACCTTGGGGGACATGTCGCCGAAGAGGGCGACGAAGGCCTCGCCGCGGTGGCCGAAGGCGGCGTCGCGGGAGAAGTCGAGGCCACCGGCGGCGGCGTGGACGCCGAGCCGGGCGGCGGGCTGCGGGGCGGGGTTGGGGTGCTCGGCGAGGAGGAACTCGGGGCCGGCGTGGTGGGGGGATTTGAAGTGGTCGTGCCACGTGAGGGGCTCGCCGCCGTGGAAGTCGGGCCAGCCGTACCAGGTGCCGGGGCGGATGGCCCAGAGGAGGTCGCCGGTGCCGTAAACGGGGCGGCTGCCGCGGACGTCGTACTGGTTTTCGGTGACGTAGAGGGTGCCGGCGGGGTCGAAGGCGAGGCCGAACGGGTTGCGGAGGCCCCAGGCGACGAGTTCGGGGGTGCCGCCGCCGCGGGCCGGGACGCGGAGGACGGCGCCGTTGCACGGCATCCGGCCGGGGATCACCTGGCCGGCGGTGGTGGCGGTGCCGAACGGGACATACGCGCCGGTGGTGGCCCGGTCGTTCGGGTCGGGCGTGAGCGGGTTGTCGGACTCGAAGTTCTTGCCGGTCAGCCTGACGTCCTTGGCGGGGATGTCGTGGAACCCGGGGTGGCGCTTGAGCCAGCCGAACTCGAAGTTGTCGGTGCCGACGACGGCGGCGTTGGTGGCGGTGCCGACGCCGAAGTAGAGGTAGCCGTCGGGCCCGATGGCGGGGCCGTTGGTGTGGTGGTCGCCGCGGGTGGGGAGGTTTTCGACGAGCGGAGTGGTCTTGCCGTCGGGCGTGATGCGGACGATGCGGCCGCCGGCGAGCTCGCCGCCCTGGGCGACGTAGAAGGCGCCGTCGTGGAAGGCGGCGCCGGTCCAGGGGCCGGTCTCCTTGTCGCCGGCGGCGACGACGGTGGTCGCGCCGCCGGGCTCGACGCGGAGCAGGCGCGGGGTGGCGAACTGCTCGCCGTAGGAGTACCCGGCCTCGACGACGTGGGGGCGGTTCTGGTCGTCGAAGGCGACGGCGGACGGGAACGTGAGGCCGGTGGTGACGACCTCGATGCGGTAGCCGGGGGGGACGGCGACGTCGGCGGGGTTGACGGCGCGCGGGGGGGTGAAGGCGACTTGGCCGCCGCCGGCCGACCCGCGGACGGCGAAGCAGCCCGGGGCGAGGGTGGAGCAACAGCAGAGCGCGAGCAGCAGGACGGGTCGAGCGAACGAGGCGATGTGGGGGCGGCCGCCGCCGGGTGGGGTCATGGGGCACCTCGCCCGGCATCATCCGGTTGGGGGGAGGTTCCGGACAACGTGAATTCTGTTGGTAGCGGGCTCAGCGGATTCGGTGGGGGCGAAGGGGTTCGTGAGCGCGGCGCGAGGTCCCCGCCTCCGGCGGGAATCCGACTCCACAGGAGTCGGCGTGGGGCGGGCGCGGGTGGCGCGTTACTCGTCGCGTCAGAGCGGTTATCCTTTGCGACATGCGGTTTACGATCCTTCTTGCGCTGGTGGCGGTGTCGGTGTCGGCGGTGGCCCAAGAGCAGCCCGCGCTGTCGTGGCGGCCGGTGTTTGATGGGAAAACGCTGGCGGGGTGGCGGCAGGTGGGGGACGGGGAATGGGTGGTGGAGGACGGGGCGATCGTGGGGCGGACGCAGGAGAAGGCGAAGTTGTACGGGCTGCTCGTGTCGGAGGGGGTATTCCTCGACTTTTCGGTGCGGCTGAAGTTCAAGTCGGTGAAGGGGAACAGCGGGTTTTACCCGCGCGTGGTGATCGAGAACCCGGACAAGGCGCACGGGCTGCAGGTGGAGGTGGACCCGCGGAACAACACGGGCGGGATTTACGAGAGTTATGGCCGCGGGTGGGTGGCCAAGCCGGAAGCGGCGGTGTACGCGAAGGCGTTCAAGGCGGACGAGTGGAACGCGATGATGGTCGAGTGTCGGGGGGGTGACGTGACGGTGCGGTTGAATGGCGAGGTGACGGCCCGGGTGAAGGACGACCCGAGTCGGCCGGCGGGGCAACTCGCGCTGCAGATGCACGCGGGGAATGAGATGCTGGTGATGTTCAAGGACATCGAGGTGCTCGCGCCGCTGAAGAAGGGGCCGGACAAGAAGGGGCCGACGACGCCGGCGAAGGTGGAGGCGGGGAAGGACGGGTCGCTGGTGCTCAAGGCGCGGCACTCGACGCTGAGCGGGGCGACGATCGCGTTCATGCCGGAGTGGGACGCGCTGGGGTTCTGGCGGGCGGGGGAGTCGGCGGAGTGGGACGTGACGGTGGCGAAGGCGGGGGTGTACGACGTGGTCATGGAGTGGTCGGTAGACCCGAAGAACGCGGGGAACGCGTACGTGCTGACGGCGGGGGCGGCGGGGCGGTTGGAGGGGAAGGTCGAGAGCACGGGGCGGTGGGACGTGTTCCGGCGGGGGACGGTCGGACAGATCCGGCTGGAGGCGGGGGAGCAAAAGATTAAGTTGG
>DASPKW010000376.1:0-18378 GCA_035627895.1 Tepidisphaeraceae bacterium
GATTGCTCGAACTGTACGATCAGGGTTACCGGCTCGACTGGATGAACTTAGCCGGCCTGCCGATCACGGAGGCGTTCGTCGGCGCGCGTTACTGGCGGTTGACAGCCCCCGGGGAGACGCGCCCCGGTTCGTGAGGCGACCCGTCCGCTCGGCCGTGGGGCGGCCCGCGACCGTCGCCTCACGAACCGCAGGGGAGAACGCCCCCGTCTCGGCGCGTGGCCGAATGGGTGCCGGCATCCAGAACCTCCCGTCGTACCGCTGGGTGAGGAGCCCGACGGGCATCGCGAAGAAACTGCGTTGAATTCAATTCACCCTCCGGCCTTCGACCGCGTTCGACGCTGCGGTCAGCCGATCGATTGCCGCACTGACGAGCGCCGGGTAGTCGTCGCGCCACGCCGGGCGTAGTTCGATGGCCCCCGTCCGCTGGAGCCGTTTGTCGACCGCGCGCCTAAGGAACTCGTCCACCTTGGCTTGGCCCGCCGCGCTGCCATCCGTGTCGCGGCCGAACGCGCTGAGGTGGTACGAGCCGCCGCCGCCCCACCGGTACAGGTAGAACAGGTCGGCAGGCGTGATTCCGTTAAAATTCTTGCCCCGCCCGATCACTCGCTCGAACGCTAACTCGATCGCCATGTCCTGGCCCGAGCCGACGTGCGGGTAGCCGCCGACGCGGTCGAACAGCGCCCGCGTCCAGCACCCGCCGGAGTGAAACAGGTTCGACTTCGGGCCGCTCACACGGCCCTTGTCGAGTTGCCACGCCTTGGACGGCTTGAAGAAGCCCTTGGCGGGGTCGAGCATGCGGACCGAAAATGAGAGGCGGTGTGGCAGGTAGATGTCGTCGTCGTCCCAGACGAAGAGCAGGTCGTGCCGGGCCAGAGCGGCGGCCGCGTTCCGCTTCTCGCCGACAGTCCGGAAGCGGCGAGGCACGTTGACGACGCAGACCTCCGGGTGGTCGCACTGCAGAACCTGTGCGCCCCAGTCGTTCAGGACGAGCATCTCCTTGACGCCCGGGTAGTCCTGTAGCAGGAAGCTTTGTATCGCCTCTTCCAACAGTTCCGGTCTGCCGTAGGTCAGGCACATTGCGCTGATCGGAGGAAAGCCGTCCATCAGGTACTCCACTCCAATGTCTATCAATCCGCGGTGTATGTTTCGGCCGAGGGTAATCAAAGGCGACAATCGGGGTCTAAGAGGGCATAGCTCGTGCGGCCCCGCAGTTCGGCCTCAACCCGACGCTGTGTCGCCCGCTGGGTCTTGCTGACCGACCGCGGGTTGCCGACGTTGTACACGTAGTTAAGCTCGGGAAGAAACCGGATGCGGTGCCGGCCGGCCATTTCGACCATCGGGAACATCAGTGCCATGTCGCTCGCGGACGGCAGGTACCGCCCGTCCCCGCCGGTCAGGCACGCAGGCGAGATTCTGCGGAACAGTCCCGCCTTAAACGTCTTCAGGTGACTCGTGACCCACGGCAGGCGCCGGATTCTGCGCGGGTCCGCGAGCGGCCTAGCCGAGCCCCGCTTGAGTTCCGGCGCGCCCGCCCGTCCGCGCGCGAAGCTTCCCCAGGTCAGCCAGATCGGATCCTTCCGGTACGCTGCTTGGACGCGGCCGAACACGCCGTCGTCCGGCAGCCAGTCGTCGGCGTCCACACAGACGCAGACATCGGTCGGGTCGACTTCGGGTCGGTGGACGAGCTGCCAATAGCAGCTCAGGAGTGACGGTTCGCCCGCGTTGCGCAGGCAGACGAACCGTTCGTCGTCGCCGACGGTCGCCCGCGCCACCGCTCCGCCATCCTCTCGCGAGTGGTCGTCCAGGAGGTAGGCCGTCCAACCGGGCGCAGCCTGGGCGGCAATTGACGTCAGGCACTTGGCCAAGAACGGACCGGCGTCTCGATAGGGAACAAGGACTCGCAGCACTGGAAGCGCTCGTTTCTCCAATACCGACTTGTCTTCCTCCTACCCTCGTCTCACCTGTCGGGAATCGCGTTTGCAGGTTGACGGCCAACGCGGTAGCGTGCCATCCGGGAATCGCGAAAGGGAATTATGGATCTTTCCGTCATCATCCCGCATTCCAATCGTGTGGCGGAACTCCGCGCGACGCTCGAATCGTTCGGCCCGCAGGCCGACGCAATCGAGCTGATCGTGGCAAACGTCGGGGACCCGATCGCGGCGGACGAATTGCCGGTGCGCGCCCGAGTGTGGAACGGGTCCGGTCCGTGGAGCCTCGGACGGGCCAGGAACCGTGGGGCCGCGGTCGCGACGGGCGAACGCCTGTTCTTCCTCGACTGCGATATCACGGTCGGCCCAGACTTCGCCGCGCTCGCCATCGAGCGCATCGGCCGCAAACGTGGCTGGGCCCCGATCGTGCGGAACAGCAGTTCCCGCCACGCCGCGGACGTCAAGGGGTACCGGACGTACGGGTACGGGAACGTGGGCGTCTCGTCGGAGGACTTCGCGGACATCGGCGGCTTCGACGAACTCGACGGATGGGGAGCGGAGGATTGGTTGTTCAAGTGGAAGTGCGAGCGACTGCGCATCCGGCTGTTCCGCGACCGCTCGAATCTCGTCCACCGTGACCACGACCGCAAGACGACCTGGCACCGACTGAAAGTGCCCAGCAGCGTCGCCCAGGAAATCAGACGTAAGTGGTCGCCGCCGCCCGCCCGCTGAGCGGGTCTGGCCCGTCGTCAATGGAGCTTGGCCCACCTCGCGAACACCTCCTCCCAGGTCTTGCTCGCAGCGTCGAACCCGTACTGGCTGACGAGCTTTTCTCTGGCGGCGAGCCGGAACGCTTGGCGCTCCTCAGTCTCAAAAGCCAGTCGGCTGGCGCGGTAGACGAACTCCCGCTGGTCGGCGCAGAGCCAGCCGGTCACGCCGTTGTCGACGAGCAGTTCCCATCCGCCGCGACGGTCCACCACGAGGACCGACCCCGCCGCCATCGCCTCCATGCCGACGCGCGGCAGGTTCTCGAACGTGTCCGTGCTCATGATGACCGCGTCGCAAAACCGGTAGAAGTCCTGTTGCGGCAACCACCCCGCATCGACGACCGAAATGTACGTTTCCGGCCGCCGGCCGAATTTCGCCTCGACTTCGGCGCCCCACCCCATCACCAGGCCCGCCTTGGGCACCGGGGCCGTCATGGTCTCGTAGATCCAGAGCTGGCCCTGAGCGAACTTCGCCGGATCGTGTCGTGAAAGGCGCCCGAACCGGAACCGGTCATCGGGCCGTGACTCGACGAACGGGAACGCCTCGGCGTCGAAGTAGGGCACCGCGAACAGCGGACGGTACACCGCGGACGTTGCCGCGGCCAGCTTCGGGCTGACCCGGTCGAACGCGTGCCGCGTCTGGTAGAGGTGGAAGTCGATCAGCCCCTCCGCGTGGCGCTGCACCTCGAGGTCGAAGTTGAACGTCATGCAGTTGACGAACGTGGTCGAGCGCGCGTGCTTCTTGATCTCCGGCAGAGCCTTGAGAAACTCCCCGTTGCAATAGGAGATGCAGTGCAGCCCGTCGACCGAGGCCCAGTCCCGTGGACGGTGGTAGACGCACCCGCGCCGTTCCAAGCCCATCGCCCGGAGTTCGGCGGTGAGATCGCCGGTGTGGCAGATGTGAACCTTGATCCCCATGGCCTGCCAGCAGCGGATCTGGTGGTCGAGTTCCGTATCAGCGCCACCGACGGTTGACGGGTGGCCAATGACGCACAGTTCCTTCAAGGATCCTCCCTGTACCCGTATTGTTTCTGCAGCGATCCGGCCCAGTTCCAAATCCGCTGCGCGATGCAAACCGTTACGCATAGAGTACGTGTCGTGCCTCAGGTTTTACCATCGGCGAAGCTTGCCAGCACGCGAATTCCGAGTGACGCGGGTGCATTGCTGGAGCGCCCATCTTATGTGGCCTCCTGCATTCGATGATCCGGCCCGCGAACCCTTCATTCGGAATTTCGTTGACCGGGCGGCCGGGCGCGGGATACTCGTGCCTCTCCAGCATCCTCAATAGGGAGGCCCTGTTCGGCCGGATGGGTTCCGGATTGGGTGGTTGGCGACGCGGGGGCGCCATTTCGAAAGGGTCGCATGCCGCATTTCAGCAGTTCCACCGGCAGCTCGTCGTCGTCGTCTTCCTCCTCCTCTTCTTCGAGCAGCAGCAGCAGTAGTAGTAGTTCGTCGTCCTCATCTAGCAGTTCGTCTTCGAGCAGCGGCACGTTGCCCAGCTCGTCATCGTCCAGCAGCCCAAGCAGTAGCAGCAGCTCGTCATCGTCCAGCAGCTCGAGCAGCAGCAGTAGCTCGTCCAGCTCCAGTTCGTCGGCACCGTGCGTCCCGGTTCCACCACAGACCGAGTGCAAGACCGGCTGCTGCCCGTGCGCGTGCGGCGAGGGAACCGGCGCCTGTCCGGCGACCGGGACGCCCGAGGTCACGATTGCGGGCATGCTCCAGGCCGCGTGGGCGGCCGTGCGGTGCCTCCCCCAGATCACCGCGCTCCGGCAGTCGTACTCCAGCCAACTAGCGTGCTGCGACGGTCCGCCCAAGACATATCAGTTCTCTTCCGGCAATAACTGGGTCGCCGGCCCCTATATCGCCGAGTGCAACGGGGTTGTTACGGTCGTCATGGGCGCGTGCCAGACGTACACGTTCGACGAGGTCGACGGGCAGTACCGGCTCCGCCACGGCGGTCGGCAGACGCTCGCCGCCGATTCGGGCAATGGCGTGCTCCGGTTCACTGACGTCGACGGGAGCGCGTACGAGTTCAACGACATGGGGCAAGCCGAGCCGGGGCAGCTCGCCAACTACACGTCGCCGGGCGGCGACACGATGGAGGTGACGTCGTACGCGGGCGGGGTACCCCAAGAGGTCGTCCGATCTACGACGACCGGCGGGGTGACGACGACCGACTCCTACCTGTTTGAGCAGGTCTCGGCGGGCGTCAACGCGGGTTTGCGCGGGTCGTGCACGCTCCGCCGGACGACGAACGGCGGGTCGACGTGGACCGAACTCCGAAGGACCAGGTATTCCTATTACGAGGGTGGGTCAGGCGAGTACGGCGAACTCGGCGACCTGCAAACGGTCGAGGAGCAGGTCAAGGACGGGTCGGGCGCTTGGGTCACGCTCCACACGCACTACTTCCGCTACTACAAGCAGGGTGATGCGGACGGGTTCCCACACGGGCTGAAGTTCGTCATCGGGCCCGAGGCGTTCGCGCGGATCGCGCAGGTCACCGATCCCCTGGCCGCCCCCGACTACACCATTGCGCAATATGCCGACCAGTATTTCGAATACGATGTCGATCGGCGCGTCACCCGTTCAGTCACGAACGCCGGTCTGCTCGACTACACGATCTCATACGCGACCAACGGCGCCGGAGATGACTACAACAATTGGAGGCGGAAGACCATGGTCATCCGCCCAGACGGCACGATCCAATTGACGTACACGAACTTCATCGGGCAGGAACTCTTGACCGACCTCGCCGACGGATCCGACCACTGGATCGAGGCACGTACTTACGGCGACTCGGGCGGTGACTTCCCGGGATTGCTCGTCCAGCTAGCCCACCCGTCGGCGGTCGTGAGCTACGTGGACAATGGTGGCGGAGGCAGCGATCAACTCGTTGTCACGCTTCGGTCGGCCGCAGGTCGAATCGAGACTTACGAATACTACAACGAGTCGCTGGGCACCAGTGCCTATCGGTACCCGTCTACTACCCACCTGAAAGAGGGCACGGGCGGGACGCCCGTGCCCCAAAGCTTGCTGACGTACACCGTTCGGTCAACGGCCTCCGGCGTCGTCTACCCAATGTTCGAGTCGACCGTCTACCGAAACGATGACGGGACCGGCGGCATCACCACGACCTACGCGTACACGTGGCACGGCAGCACCCTCCAGGCCGAGACCCGGACGACGACGCTGCCCGTCGTGTCGACCGGGCAGAACGGGTCGAACAGCTCCGACGTGCGGCGCGAGCGGTTCGACACGTACGGGAACCTGACCGCCTTCCAGGACGAGCGCGGGTACATCACGACGACCACATACAATGTCGCCAAGGGCGCCGTGCTCCAGACCGTACAGGACGCCCCGGCCCCGTCGGGCAGCGGGTGGACGGCCAACGGCGGGACGCGCCTGGAACTGACGGCCGACTACGAGTCGGACGCGATGGGCCGGGTCACCCAGACGCTCGGGCCGGTGCACGACGCGGTAATCAGCGGGACCAACACGACCCTCCGCACGGCCGCGTGGACCGTGTACGACGAGCTGAACGACCGGACGCTCACCGGTCGCGGGTTCGCGACCGGCTCGTCCCCGAGTTACACGTACGCGCTGGTCGACCCGGTCACGATCGCGACCCACGACCAGGACGACCGGACGATCCAGTCGGTCGTGTCGAAACGCACCTCGGGCAGCGGCCGGCTGTCGGCGTCCGACACGTTCGACCAGGCCGACTGGACCCGCTGGGGCGAGTCGGAATACAGCGACCAGAACCAACTGACCGCGTCGGCCACGTACCACCTGATCCCGGCGTCGGGGACCGGCAGCGAGGGGACGAACTACGACACGACCGCGTTCGGGTACGACGCGATGGACCGGCAGAACCGCGTCCGGTCGCCGGGCGGGACGATCACGCGCACCGTGCGCGACGCGCGCGGGCTGGTTACCCAGACGTGGGTCGGCACCGACGACGCCGGCGCCACCGAGGACAACCCGGCGGGCAGCGGGTCGCCGAACAACATGGTCCAGATCGCCGCCAGCGAGTACGACGGCGGTTCGGACGGCGGCGACGGGAACCTGACCGAGTCAACCTGGTATGCGTCCGGGTCGGACTTGCGGGTCACGGCGATTGGGTACGACTGGCGCAACCGCCGCACAAGCGAGGACGGTGAGATCGACTTCTACGCGACGTACACGTACGACAACCTCGGCCGCGTCGTCCAGGCAGACCGGTACGACACCACCTCGGGAGGCAATCTCATCGGCCGGACCCAGACCCTGTACGACGACCGGGGCCGCGTATACCTGACCAAACAATTCGAGGTCGACCCGTCGTCCGGCACGCTCGGCAACGCGCTGACCGGCAACGCGTGGTACGACCCGGCCGGGAACGTGATCAAGGCGATCGCCCCGGGGGCCGGACAGTACGCGTTCACCAAGACGAGCTACGACCCGGTCGGCCGGGTCGCCGCGAGGTTCGTCGGCTGGGGCACCGACACGACATATGCGAGCGCGGCGGCGGTCACAAACGACACCGTTATGGAGCAGGCCGAGCCGACGTACGATGACGCGTCGAACGTCCTGTCGACCGCCGCGTACCAGCGGCTCAACGACGCTACCGGGACCGGCGCGCTCAGCGAGAGCACCCAGCCCAAGGCCCGGATTTCATACGGGGCCGCGTGGTACGATGGCGTGGGCCGGACCGTCGGGACCGCGGACTACGGCGCGCTGACCGGCGCGTTCACCCGCCCGACGACGCCGCCGGGCCGGTCCGATACCGTCCTGGTTAGCAGCGTCGAGTACGACGGGGCGGGCGACCCGTACGCGACGACCGACCCGCGCGCGTTGGAGCGCCGCCGAATTTGGGACAACGCTGGCCGGTTGGCCGAGCAGGTCGACGACGACGGCGGGCTGGGCCGGACGACCCGGTGGAGCTATACACCCGACGGGCAGACGGCGACGCTGACCGCGCTCAACGCGACGACCGGCGACCAGACGACGACGTACGCGTACGGGACGACCCTGTTGGACTCGGGCGTGGCCCGGAGCGACCTGCTCCGGACCGTCGCGTACCCGGACTCGGGCGGGCCGTCCGACGCGTTGGCGCTCGCGTACAACCGGCTCGGGCAGGTGGCGACGCGCACCGACCAGCGGGGCGTCGAGCGGAGCTTCGACTACGACAAGCTCGGCCGGCCGACCGAGGACCGGGTGACGGACTTCGGCGGCACCGGCGCGGTCGACGACGCGGTCAAGCGGGTCAGCCGGGCGTACGAGGTGCGCGGGATGGTCAGCCTGGTCACCAGCCACGACGACGCGACCGTGGGGTCGGGCGCCGTGGTCAACCAGGTCGCGATGGCGTACGACGACCTGAGCCAACTGATCGCCGAAGAGCAGTCGCACGCCGGGGCGGTCGGCGGCGGGACGCCGGCGGTCAGCTACGGGTACGCGTTCCTGACCTCGACGTCGAACCAGGCCCGGCCGACGACCCTCGGGTACCCGAACGGGCAGATCCTCAACTACGGGTACGGGACGTCGACGGGCACGAACTCGCGGCTCAGCCGGGTCGGCGACCTGGTGTTCGGCATCTCGTACGCGAGCGCGGCGTACACGTACCTCGGGATGAACGCGGTCGTCCGCGTCGACTACGCCGGGCCGGGCGTCCGGCTCGACCTGTGGGGCGGGACGAGCGGCGTGTTCGCCGGGCTCGACCGGTTCGGCCGGGTCGTCGACCAGCGGTGGCAGAACAACGTCGGCTCGACGCCGGCGGACGTGGACCGCTACCAGTACGGGTACGACCGCAACTCGAGCCGCCAGTGGCGGCGGAACACGACCGCGTCCGGCTTGGACGAGTACTACACGTACGACGGGCTGGACCGGCTGGTCGCGATGCGGCGCGGCACGCTGACCGGGACGCCGCCGAGCGGGATCGCGGGCACGCCGGCGGCCGAGCAGGACTGGGGCCTGGACCCGACCGGGAACTGGGACGCGTTCGAGGTCAAGGCGGGTGGCACGACCACGCTCGACCAGGCCCGGACGGCCAACGCGGCCAACGAGATCACGGCGGTCACCGCGAGCACGGGGACGAACTGGGCCGACCCCGCCTACGACCCGGCGGGCAACATGACGACGGTGCCGCAGCCGGCGGCGCTGGCCAGCGGGTACACCGGCGTCTACGACGCGTGGAACCGGCTGGTCGAGCTCAAGGACGGGAGCGACACGGTCGCGAAATACCAGTACGACGGGCGAAACCGGCGGGTCGTGGTCGAGAGTTACACCGCCGGCACGCTCAGCGAGACGCGGCACTTCTACTTCAATAGCGCATGGCAGATCGTCGAGGAGCGGGTCGGGAGCTCGGCCGACGCGGACCGGCAGTACGTCTGGGGCATCCGCTACATCGACGACCTGGTCCTGCGCGAGCGGACCCTGTCCGGCCCGAGCATCGAGCGGCTGTACGCATGCCAGGACGCGAACTTCAACGTGACCACGCTGGTCGACACGGGCGGCTCGCCGGCCGAGCGGTACGCGTACGACCCGTACGGCAGCCCGCGGTTCTACAACGGGAGTTGGTCGGCGATCGGCGCGTCGGCGAAGGACATGACCGTCCTGTACGCCGGGTACCGGTACGACCTCGGCACCGGACTATACTGCGTGCGGCGGCGGTACCTACATCCCTCCCTTGGGTTATGGATCGGTAGGGATCCTCTAGGACATTTAGCGGGCGTCAATTTGTACCAATACGTACTCAGTCGTCCGCTTGGCCTAATCGACTCATTCGGGCTTGATGCTACACTTGGCGGAATACTACTAGGGGGGGTGTCGTCGACGCTTGGCGAGGCGGGTGCCGTCTCCATCACAGGCACTGCAGGAACAACCTTAACCGTAACCACGACTATTGAAACGGCGACCGGTGTGAGCGGCTCAGTTGCGACAGGAAGCGCTGGGTCTGGCGGCATCTCGGCCGGCGCTGTCAGCGTGGCCGGGATACTGATTGCAGCCGCAGCTGGGGCAGCTATAGGCTTCGCCATCCATGAATCTGGCTTAGGGCAGTATATCGGCACTGATTGGGCAGGAGAACAAATCGCCGAAGCGGCGATAGGCACAGCGATACAGCGAGCGACTGACTCGCTGAAAGATGCGGCGCCACCCAAATTCGACCGAGAATCAAACCCTGCTCCAAAAGAATGTCGGTGCAAGTGGATACCGATTCCAGCAATTAGACAGGGGAGCGGCGGCTTCAAGAATGGAGTATGGAGTGCGCACGACCGCGTCGTGATTCAACTTCAGGGTCACGCCGACGGGTGGAAAGTGATTACCCCCGGCGGGGCTAGCTGTGACTTCGATGCTTGGGTACTCACCCGACGGACTCTCTACGAAGTCAAGGCGGGGCACGAATGGATGTGGAACCGACCGGTCAGTGTGCACGGACAAGTTGACCGATTTTGGCAACAGATAACTCGATACGCGAAACAGTTTAGCAATTGCCAGTATGTCGCAGAAACCTGTGGCTACAAATATCAAGTAGTTACCGACAACGATGCTGGCGCGATGGGATTAAATAAGTACTTTTTCCCGAACCTATTGCATAGTGCTGCTACGGAATATACCAAGATCTAATTAGTAGGACGGTCCATGAACTTACCCATTGATGCCATTATTCGACGGATTGGGGGCGCATCAAGAATTGACTACATGATAGAAGACGAAATGCGGATGGGGTGGGCCAAAGAATTGACTGCTGAGTTGGCAGTCGAATGGGTAGACACACTTGGCTCCGAGCTTGAGGTTCTAGACATCCGGGTTTTTGCTGGCGCCTCTCCGTTGGTGCCTATTCACTCGGAGATAACAAACCTCAGCCTCTTTCTCCTTCCTGGTTTGCCCGCGCCCTACATAGCAGACTTCTGCCAAGTTGGTGCGTCAGCCCAGCAGGGGTCTGATAGTCTTGCGCTGCGGGAAGAGCAGTTATCCGACGCCCTCAAGGAGCTGCTTTCACAATCGCCGATTTCGGCATCGCAGACAAACGCCGAGCCTCGAATTAGTGTCCGTTCGTCGCTGATCTCCATACAAGAAATTCAACCCTTCACCGTAACGTTCGCATCGCCATACACGATTGAAGCAAAGTTCCTACGGGCAGTCGACCAATCTTCAGCTGCGAAAATTGAGGAAATTATTTATGCAATTGACCCAGATATTGAAAATATTTTAGAAGGTGAGACTATGGCAGACGTTATGATACGATCTGGAGGATTCAAAATGTGGTGGGATTAGAGTGCGTCATTTGATGTCAAGTCAATAAAGTTTGGCGGGAAAATTGAATGGAAAAGAAATAATTGATCCGTGCGTTGCGCCTGACGGTGCGGTCCGCCAGGTCGGGAGCGGGGCGGCTGAGTCGGGGTCGGCGAGCTGGTGTTCGGCATCTCATACGCGAGCGCGGGGACGGTGGTGCGCGATGTTAAGCAAAGGCACTTCGACTGCACGCGGCCTACGAAATGCCTCTCACCGCCTCATCGAGGAGCGTCGGAACCGATCGCTTCACTCCGGAAACGGTCAGCTTCAACTTGGCCCGCGTCGCTCCCACGTAGAAAGTCGCCCGACCGGTGGCGTCGGTGGGGAACTCATCCACCCCGATCATCAGCACAACTGCCGCATCGTACCCTTTGGCGCTCGCGACCGTGCTTACGGCCAGCACGCCATCCTCGACTAGCGGTAGCCGCTTGTTGTGCGAGTTCTCGCTATCGACACGTCGAACACAGACGTTGTCGCCAACGGCCGCTTCGAGCTTCCGGGCAAGAACGTTCCCGAAGGCGTGATGGCTTCGGTAGAGGATGAGGATGTCGCTTGGGAGCACTTTCTGGCTAACGATCAGGTCGCGGGCCAGCCGTGCCGTGCCGTCGATCTCCTCGGCTCGGGAGTTGTACGTCAGGACCGTGGGGGCGGGGCCGCTCCGAGGCGTGAAGAATATTTCGAAGCGGCCGTCCGTCTCCTCGACAAGCCCGCGCTGTCGCAAACTCTGCACGTCCGCGAAGGCGCGCGTCGTGACCCGTTGACCTTCGGGAGCGTATGAGCCGGTCAGGACGTTGAAGGCGAGCGTGACGATCTCCCGCGTGTTGCGCAGGCACCGGTCGAGGAACACCGTCCGGCCGACGATGTTCACGCCCAGCTTGTCCCAGGTCGGGGTGGGGATTCCGTAGATGTTCTGGGCGTTGTCGTAAAAGACGACGAGCGTCTGCTTGCCGTCGGGCCCCCTCCGGGCGAGCCTCACCAACAATTCGATCTCCCCGGGCGCGAGGTCTTGCGCTTCATCCACGTACACCGCGTCGTACAGCAAGGCGTCGCGTGCAACCTCGTCTAGTCCGTCGAATGCGTCACATATCCGGCGGGCACGTTCGTCCTTCGCGTCGTACCCAAGAGACCGGAGATCATTCTCGGCTCCCGGACCTCCACCTTGCGAATCAGATCCTCCATGTGGGTGACGGTGAGGACGTCGTCCTTGGCCTCCTTCCAGGTCAGGCGTCCGTACCGCTCGTCGATGCGTCGCCGCAGGTAGTGAACGAGCGTCCGGTTGTAGCAAACGACCAGAACGCGCTTGCGTTGCGTCGGTGCGTCGAACAACCCAGTGCCTTCCGCGTCGAAGTTGGCGAGCGTGAGCCCGACGCTCATCGCGAGCATGACGCTCTTGCCGCTGCCGGCGACGCCGCGGAACAGGCGGTGGTGGCCGCGGAGATCGGCCTCGCCCAGCTCCTTCTGCTGGGGCGTCGGCTCCTTCAGCCCGAGCTCCATTTCTTGGATCTGGGCGCCGAGGAGCATGGGGTCGAGCTCCGCCCCCGCACCTCGTCGCGGCGTGTGGAGTAGGCCTTTGCCGTTGAGGATGATGCCGAGCGCCACATCCGACCGCTTCGAGAGTTTGGCAATCCCGCCGGCCCGCATTTGAACCCGATCGGCGAAGCCGACGACGTGGGCCCGAAAACGGCCGGCGTCGCAGCACTCCTCAGCGAACAGCGTTTCGGCCGGCCATTTCGTATGAAATCGCCCCTCGAACTCTTGCCGGCCAATGAGCGGCATGGCCACGGTTCGGAGGAACAGGGCATCGCCGGTGTTCATCCGGTGGGATGCCAGCGCTCGTAAACGAAACATGACCCGCTCGGCCTGGGCGAACGGGTCTTCGTGCTTAAGTCGACCGTCTCGCACCAGCGTGAGCATCGTGCCATCGACGGCTTCGATGCCGTCGCAATTCACGCCCTTGTTCTCGATAACGAGCGCGCCGACGTCCGGGTGGAGAAGGATGAGATCCGGGCGGGGAATGTCTCCGGCCGGCGCGAGCACCTCGATGAAGAACGTGGCCCGCGGGTCTTGCCCGAACGCAGTGAGTGCCGTCGTGACCAGGCGCCCGTGTTGCACGTGACAGATGTTCTGCCAGCCGAACACCCTGGCTTGGGCGCCCCGCACCGCCTCCTTGAGCTGCGCCTTCCAGTCCGCCGCCCCGTCTTGTTCGGCTGACCCACCCATACGCGGTCACCTCAGGGATCGAGCCAGCAGTTCTGGGGCCGACGTGTTCATCGCCTTGCACAGGCGGACGAACATGGCGACCGTTGGCTGCCGCTTACCCCGTTCGACGTAGTTCACGTACTCGCGCGAGACGCTCGCCTTGGCGGCCAACTCCTCCTGGGTGAGTCCGGCCGCGATCCTCGCTTTCTTGAGCTCAGTCGCCAGCACCAAGGGCGAACGGTAGCCCTTGACGCCGGGCAGGTCAGTGTACTATGGTACACACGCGTTGAGGAGAGAAGAACTGCTCGAACCGAAAGAGGCCGGCCATGACCAACGGGATCGACCACAGCCACGGCAAGGGTGAGAAGTCCGAAAAGCCCGCCACACCTGCGAAGCCGGTCACGCCGGCCAAGCCGCAGGCGCCCGAGTCGGCGCCCAAGCAGCCGAAGTGATCGCCGTATGCTCCGAGTCGGTTTGACGAGAAGCGGGGAAGGGTGAGATACTGAAGTCGACGCACCGGGTGCTGCTAACGGCACCAGGAGACCCCGGTACGGAATCACGGCAACACTGTTGAATGGAAAGTATGTCCCGCTAATAGGGTTGTCAGGCGGAGAGCCTTTGAAAAGGGCGATCCTGTTGGATCGCCCGGGCTGGTTTATGTTCAATGCGTGATTTCTTGAATCCTTACGGCGCGACTATCCACTCCAGGATCTGCATCAGCTCCTCGTTCGGCACGTCCGTGGGCTGGCCATCAGGGAGCTTGACCCAGTGGGTGAACCGGTGTGGGGCGACCTGCCGCAGCAGGCTGTCCGCACACCGTTCGCCGGCCTCGCCGCTGTCGGGCACGAGCCAGACCCGACCCGCCGGGTGCACCAGCGATCGGATCAATTCGGCCTGCTCCGTCGAACAGCTGTTTCCCATGAGCGCGACCGTGTCGGGGAAGCCGCACTGGTGCAGCCACCACACGGACGGGAAGCCTTCGACGACGTACAGGTCGCGGACCGGCGCCTTGACGGCGTGACCGTTGTAGAGAAAGAGCGACTTGCGGAAGCTCAGGACCGTGCCGTTGCGTTCCCGGTCGCCCGGGAACAGGTACTTAGGCACCTTCTCGCTGATCTGGTCGTCGCGGGTGAACCGGCCGGCATAGCCGATCAGCTTACCGTCCGAGTCTCGGAGGGGGATCACCACACGGCCTTGCATCAGCCCGCGGTTGCAAAACCCCAGGCCGAAATGCATGATCGTGGCGTCTGAGAATCCTCGTTCCCGCAGGTACGGGTGCTTAGGGTCCAAGCCCTTAAGCTCGAAGTCCAGCGGGGCGTTGATGAGCGTCGCCGGGCGAGTTGCACCTCGCTCGGCGTTTTCATGCGCCTTGTCCTTCTTCGGTGCCTGTGGGCCAGACTTCGGGGGCATTGGCGCCCTCGACGTCGGGTCTCGTCGCTCATCGTCCGCAGCTTGGGCTCCATCGTCGCTCCCGATGCCGAACCGCTCTTGGAGCGTGAGCGACATCTCGCGGATGTCGTGCCGGTTGTCGGGGTTCCTGCCCTCCATGTAACAGCAGAATTCGAGTGCGTTGCCGCCCGTCTGGCAGCCGAAACAGTGGAAGATCCGCCGGGCGAGGTTGACGCTGAACGACGGGGACTTCCGCTGGCCGTTGTGGTGGGGGAGTGGGCAGAAGCCGGTCAGTTGGTCCTGACCCTTCCGCTTCAACTCCACGCCGTAGTGGCGCAGGATGGCCTGAAAGTCGAGCTGCTCGCGCAGCCTCTTGAAGTCGATCCATTGTTGCCGGGCCATGGGCTCAGCTCCTTTCTGAATCCGGTCCGGATTCGGGGTTGAGGTTCAGTTCCGATCGCGCCACTTCGTCCCAGTCTTGCGGGCCGTCCGACTCGCACCGGAGCGCGTAGTCGAGCGCCGCGGCGACGTCAGGGGCGAAGTGGCAGACGACGGACAGGTAGGTGCCGAAGTCGTGGGGGTTGGATTTGATCGCCAGGCTGGCGCCGTCGGGCTCGGGCCCGATCACTCGGCGCAGCAGCGCGATTTAGGCGCGGCATTCGCGGCGGGCGCGGACGTGGTAGTCCTCGCTGCCGACCTGAGCGCAGTCCTCGGCGGGCGGGGAACAGAGTCCGTGAGGTCGTCCCCGAGGCGAAAGGGAAGACCGTGGTCCTCAGCCTGTCCAACCTTGAGCGGTTGGGGGTGTGCGTAGACCTCAAGATTACGACGCAGACCTTCAGCATTAATGCACAGGCGGGATGGCGGACCACACAGTTTGGACGGCGGTTGTTGTCGGCTTGCTCAGAGCCCGGGACTTACTGGTTCGACTCCGAAGAGGCAAAAATGACGGAGGACTTGAAGCGGGTACAGGAGGCGCGGCGAGAGAGGGAGGACCGCCGGTCCGGGGGCGTTTGGGAACCGGATGTGACTCAGCCTCCGAAGATCTCTGATGATGACCGCACGAACGCCTGATACGAGGGCCCGGTCATGCCCAAGACCAGCGTCGCTGGTTAAGGAGCGAACCGAACGCTGTTCGAGGACGCGTCCGCCTCGGCAACGAGCTCACCGTGAAGACGAGCGTTTGTCCGTCGCGCGTCGTGACGGCGATTCGGCGGGGACGATGATCCCGGGTTTTACCGGTGCGGGACGGGTCGACCGCGAATTCGTCGACCGACTACGGTCTACCTCCGAGCGATCGGGGTACGGTCGCGGCGCGACTGTACCCGGGCGGGGCGCTCTCGGACTGTAGGGGCGAGAATCGTCTCGCTCCGATCGGTCGGGATAGGCCTTCGGCGCAAGAGTCCCGGGGCGGATTGATCCCGAACTCGGGGAGCGACGGACGTCCGGAACCGGTATGTCCGGAATCGGGATGGGGTTCACCGTGGCCGGGCGGACGGTCCCCGGACTCACCGTGCGCCCGGCGGTCGATCGCGAATGTGCCCGGGCCGGGCTGACTTCACGGGAGACGACCGGTTTGGGAGCGGTCGGTGCCGCGTTCGTCTTTGGCGGCGGGTTCTTCAGCACCGGCGCGAAGATGATGCGCGCCCTGGCAAGCGCGGGGTTCGGTTCGGTCGGCTTCGCTGTGGGTGGCGGTGTCGGCGCGGCCGCTGGAGGTGTCGACCGCACCTGCGGCACGGGCGAAGGTGCGGACTTCGAGGGCGTGACGGAATACGGTTCGGGCTGCGTTGCCCGAGGGGCTGGCGATGAAGCTACGTATGAGGACGCGGTAGTCCGCGGCCTCTTGTTCCACCACTGCATGACTTCGAGGACCGCAAACCCGAGGACGGGCGCGATCGCGAGTGCGGCGATTAGTGCCCGGCCGAGCGGTGTGTACTGCGTGCGCATTCCTTCCGCCTTTCACCACGCGAGCCATCACACCCGCATGGATTCCTCATCGCCGTCGAGGTCCTCGATCACCTTATTGAGAAGCGCCTCTCGTGCCGTCTTTCCCAGCTTCTTCCACGACGGGCTGCGCAGGAGCTGCTTTTGCACATTCTGTAGAGCGGCGACGAGCTCGACCCGCGTCATCGCAGTGTGCAGCTTCTGGCGGACGATCACCACCGAAACCCAAAAAGGCCACAACTACCTTCGCTGCACGCGAAAGCTCGGCCCGTGCTCGCAGCCCTTCGTCCGCGAGGAGGAGGTCGCCCGGCAGACGCAGGCCGCCCTCGAACGGGTGACGGTGCCGCGGGACTGGATCGAGTGGATGACCGCCGAACTGAGCGAGGAGCGGCGACGGCAGGTCGCCGCCGATCAGCAGCAACTCGACGGGTTGCGGGCGGGCATCGCCGCGACCGAGCAAAAGCTCCAGCGGCTGACCGACGCGTACCTGGAGGGCGTGCTGGACATCGACGAGTACCGCCGGGCCAAGGCCCAACGGGTTGAGAAGAAGGCCGGCCTCACGGAACGGTTAGCTCAGATCGAGCGGAACCCCGCGAGTTGGCTCGAACCGGCCGACCGGTTCCTAAAAGCCTTATCCGAAGCCACGTTATGCGCGGAGGGGGATGAGACGGCAGAAAAGGCCAAGTGGCTCAAAAAAGTCGGCTCGAACCTTACGGTCCGAGCCAAGACGATCCGCTACGAGTTCAACGAACCCTGGAAAACCGCTGAAAAACATGGTCGTTTTGCCCAACCCGAAAGACGCGCGTCCGCATCGGACGCGCGTCTGGGTGGTGAAACCCACCACGTTTTCACAACAGCGGAGAGAGAGGGATTCGAACCCTCGTTACGGATTTGACTCCGTAAAACGGTTTAGCAAACCGTCGCCTTCAGCCGCTCGGCCATCTCTCCGGAGGGGGCCATCGGGCGAGCGGGAGACACTATCACGGGACCCCGAAAAGGCAAGCGGTTCGCACGGCGTCACCCGGCGTGTGATGGCCGCCGGCGGGAGCCCGCGGTCGGTCGCGCGTGAGCAGGACAACTCACTTCGGCGCCGGCTCGGGATGATACGGGAGTTGCTCGATGAGCACGCCGAGCTTGTCGGCGGCGCGGGAGAGGCCGTCGAGGAAGTCGATGGCCTCTTCGGGCTCGAGTTGCTCGGACAGCACCTCGCACGAGAGCACCAGGCTGTTGAGACACCCTTTGATGTCGTGCCGGAGCTTCCGGAGCGAGTCGTCGGCTGTGGGGGTGTGGCCGGTCATGATGTGACATGAACTGTACCCACCGGGGGTTACGAACGCAGCGCCCGGATTTGACATTTTGCGCGGACCGGTGACGGGCGGCCCCGGACGGTTAGAATCGCGCCCACGATGCGAAATACGATTTGGCGGACGACGGGCGTTGCGGGGTTGGTTCTGGGTCTGTTGATCGCGGCGCGGGCTGGCGCGGAAGTACCACCGCGGACGCAACAATCGCAGGCCGAGGCGCGGCAGGCCTACCTGAAGCTGATCGACCGCCCGCGGGTCGACCCGCAGGTCGAGGAGAAGGAGATGGAGGCGCCGGGCGAGGGGCTGCGGATGTGGCGGATCGCCTACTGGACCGAGGCCGGTCAGCGGGTGCCGGCGATCGTGGTCAAGCCGGCGAATGCGAAGGAGGGGCAGCGGCTGCCGGTCGTGATCGCGCTGCACGGCACGAGCAGCAAGAAGGAGAGCAACCTCGGACTGCTCAAGAAGCTCGCGGCCAAGGGGATGATCGGCGTCGCGCCGGACGGGCGGTACCACGGCGAGCGCAAGGCCGGCGAGGGGACGGCCGAGTACTTTGCCGCGATCGCCAAGGCGTACGCGGAC
>DASPKW010000377.1:0-9515 GCA_035627895.1 Tepidisphaeraceae bacterium
CTCCAGTACGCCTCACCGACCACCCCCTCGACCGTCACCACCCCGTTCACCCGCGCCGCCAACCCCGCCCGGTCGTCGGCCCGCACTACCGTACCCCCCGGCCTCCCCGCCTCACCCCGCACCGCCGCCGCCCACCCCGCCGCGCCGCGGAACGCGTACCACCCGGCCAGCGCCTCGCGCGCCCCCGCGTCCCGCGAATCCCCCGCCAGCGCCCGCGCCGTCGCCGCCTGCCATTCCCGATACGCCGCCGGCCGCGCGAAGTCCCACACCTCCACCGTGCCGTCGCCGAACGTCGCCGCCACCACCCGCCCGTCCGTCGACTGCGCCAGCGACCAGCAGATGTCGAAGTCCCCGCCCGCCGCGTGCGGGCGGTGCCGCGTGAACGTGCGGAGCAGCCGGCCCGCGCCCGAGTCCCACACGCGTAGCCGCCCGTCCGCCCCGCCGCTCAGCACCGTGTTCCCGTCCGCCCCGACCGCCGCCGCCGTCACCAGCGCGTTGTGCCCCGGCAGCACCACGCCCGCCGACCCCGGCGCGCCGTCCAGCGGCCACCGCATCAGGTCGAGCTGGTCCGCCGACTGGCACAGCGCCCACCCCGCGTCCGCCGACACCGCGAGTACGCGCGGGAACCGCGCCGGCGGCGTCAGGGTCCGCTCGCCCGCCCCGCCGACGCCCCCGACCGCCAATCGACCCGGACATGCCGCCCAGGCCGCACCCCCGCAAAACCCCGCCGCCTCCACCGCCCGCGGCAATCGCAGCACGTCGACGACCCGCCCGCCCGGAAGCTCGACGACCACCACCCGCCCGTCCGCCCCGCCGACCACGACGCGCGCCCGATCCTTCGAAATGCCGGCCACCACGATCGCCATCCCCGCCGGCGTCAAATCGACCGGCGGCGCGGCCGCCGCGCCGTCCGCCGGCCACGCCGCCGCCCAGAACCGCAGCCGCCCGTCCGCCAGCGCCACCAGCCTCGTCCCGTCGAGCGCCGGCGCGCACCACGACGGCGTCGGCCCGAGCGCCGGCGACGCCACCGCCGCCCCCCCGTCCGCCGACCGCTCCCACGCCCGGCTCCCGCCCGCCGACCGGCCCACCAGCCGCGCCCCGTCGTCGGAGACGAAGAACGCCCGCGCCGACACGTCCCCCGTCACCACCGCCGGCCGCTCCCGCTCCGCGGACACCGCCCACGCCCGCGCCGTCCCGTCCGCCGCCCCCGACACCGCGATCGACCCGTCAGGCGAAAACGCCAGCCCCGTCACCATCGCCCCGTGCCCCGCCAGCGTCAGCCGCTCGCGCCGCCCGACCAGGTCCAGCACCCGCACCGTCCGGTCCTCGCCCCCCGTCAGCCCGACCCGCCCGTCCGCCGAGATCGCCACCGCCCGCACGCCGGACGGATGTCCGTCGAACGTCCACAGCAGCGCGCCCGTCCGCGCGTCCCACAGCTTCGCCGTGTTGTCGTACCCGACCGACAGCACCCGCGCCCCGTCCGCCGACACCGCCACCCCATACCCGCGCCGCCGGTGCGCGTCCAAATCGTGCGCCAGCGCCCCCGTCGTCCCGTCCCACACCTTCACGCGGCCGCCCTCGCCCGTCGTCACCACCACCCGCCCGTCCGGCGTCGCCGCGACCGCGCTCACCGCCGCCCCGTGGTCGAACCGCCGACCCGCGCGCGGCGCGCCCCGCCCGTCGGCCTCCCAGACGGTCGCACCCCGCCCCGCGCCCACGACGTACCACCCCGGCCCCACCGGCGCGATCGCCCGCACCGCCTCGCCCGCCGAAAACCGCGCCACCGTCTCGCCCGTGCCCAGGTGATCGACGCGCACCGCGCCCGCCGCATTCGCCACCGCCAGCAGCGAGTCCCCCTCGGCCAGCGCGACCGCCACCACCGGCCGGCCCGCCCCCGGCCGCGTCGCCCGCACGACCCCGCCCGGCCCGTCCCACACCCGCACGCCCCCGTCCGCCGCGCCCGTGACAATGGTCCGCCCGTCCGCCCCCACCGCGACCGCCAGCCCGCCCGCCGAATGCCCCCCGAGCGTCACCAGCGGCGGCGGCGACCACCGCAGCGCGTCCAGCTCCGCCAAATCCACCAGCCTAAGCGGCCGCCCGAGCCGCCCGAGCAGCGCCGCCGCCTGCGCGTACCGCGCCCGCGCCGCGTCCCACCCGCTCGTCGCCCCCAGCAGATCGCCCTGCGCGATCCAGTTCTCCGCCAGCCCGAGCTCGGCCACCTCCCGCTGCGCGTCGGCCGCCTTGCGCGCGTCCTCGGCGTCGGTCCGGCGCCGCTCGGCCAGCGCCTGCGCGTCCCGCGCCCGCGACAGCCCGACCGACGTCCCGATCACCCCCAGCACCAGCGCCACGAACACCGCCGCCACCCCGCCGACCAGCACCACGTTCCGCCGCGCGAACCTCGCCAAATGGTAAAACGCGCTCGGCGGGCGCGCCGCGATCGGCTCGAAGTTCAAGTACCGCCGCACGTCCGCCGCCACCGCCGACGCCCCCGCGTACCGCCGCCCCGGCTCCTTCGCCAAACATGTCCCGACGATCGTTTCCAGATCCCCGCGCAGCCGCCGGTCGACCGACGACAGCGCCGCCGGCGCCTGGTCGCGAATCACCTCCAGCACCTCGGCCAGCGGACGCCCGTCCAGCGCGAACGCCGGCCGCCCCGCCAGCAGCTCGTACAAGATCAGCCCCAGCGCGTACACGTCCGCCCGCGTGTCCACCCGCCCCGCGTCGCCCGCCGCCTGCTCCGGACTCATGTACTGCAGCGTCCCGACCACCTGCCCGTCCCCCGTCGCCGTCCCGTCCCGCCCGCCGTCCGCCGTCAGCCGCGCCACCCCGAAGTCCAGCACCTTCGGCCCCCCGTCCTCGGTCACTAAAATGTTCGACGGCTTCAAATCGCGGTGGATCACGCCCTGCTGATGCGCGTGCTGCACCGCGTCGCACACCGCCGCGAACAGCGCAAGCCGCCCCGCGACCGTCAGCCGCCGCTCCGCCGCGTACTCGGTCAGCGGGCGCCCGCGCACCAACTCCATCGCGAAGAACGGCTGCGCCTGCCCGTCCGCCCCTTGCCCCACCCCCGCCTCGTAAATCCGCGCCACCCCCGGGTGCTCGAGCCGCCCCAAAATCTCCGCCTCCAGATCGAACCGCCGCAGCGCCGCCGGCGTCGCCCACCCCGGCCGGATCACCTTCAGCGCCACCGCCCGCCGCGGGCTCGCCTGCTCCGCCTCGTACACCGCCCCCATCCCGCCCTGCCCGATCAGTCGCACCAGCCGATACCCCGCAAACGTCCCCGACGCCGCCGCCTCGTCGGTCGGCCCGGGCAACGTGGGACTTGCGGGTTCCGTGGTGTCGGCCATAGCGCCCTCGTGCGACGGCCTCGACTGTGGCACGCGCCGCCAAGGGTGTCAATCGAATTGCCGTTCCGTCGTAAGCCCCACCGCCCAGCCTCCCCCCCGCCACAACGGCTCGCTGGAAAACAAAGCCCCCCCGGATAGATTGTCCGGTTCGAATGAGCAAAACGCTGTTCTGGTACCTGCTCAAGGACCTGCTGCGCATCTTCCTGCTCGCGTCCGGGACGCTCGCCGGGATCATGTCCTTCGGGGCCCTCCTGCGCCCGCTCACCCAGCACGGGCTCGACGCCGCGCAGATCGGGAAGATCCTCTCCTATTTCAGCCCGGCGATGACAACCTACTCCTTCCCGGTCGCCGCCCTCTTCGCCACCACCTTCGTTTACGGCAGGCTCAGTGCCGACAACGAGTTAACCGCCTGCCGGGCCAGCGGCATCTCCCACCTGATGATGACGCTCCCGGCCTTCCTGCTCGGCCTGATCGTCGCCCTGATCTCCCTGATGTTCCTCTGCTTCGTCGTCCCCACCTTCACACTCAAGGTCGAAAAGGTCATCTATTCCAACATCGCCGGCCTCGTCGCCAATAAGATAACCCGAACGCACGAAATCAGTTACGGCAAGACGACCATCTTCGCCCAGGAAGCCCGGGCCCTCCCGCCGGTCGGATCCGTTCTGGTCGCGGCCGTCGACGACAACTGGCGCGCCGCCGCCGAAAAACGCCTGGCCGAGGTCGGGCTCACCTACACCCCGACCCCCGAAGGGCTGGTCCTCGATTACGTACAGGACGGCCGCGACGTCCGCGAACGCCTCGCCAAGTTCGCCGCCGGCGGGCAGTTCGAACCGGCCGAAGGCCTCTCGGCGTCCGTCCAGCGCCCCTGGGGCGCCACCACTCACTTCCGCGTGCCGATCGCCCTGGTCGTGCTCGGCAAGGACCCGTCCGAGGCCGACCGCCGGGCCGCACTCGCGACCACCTTCGAGACCGCCCTGTCGTCCGCCGTCCGCGTCCTCCCGTCCCCCGACGCCCAGGCCGTCGACCTCACCGGCCCGATGGTCTTCTCCTATCAGACCGTCCCCGTACCCGACTACGAGGGCCCGGCCAGCAAGAAGGACGGCGACAAGGCCGACAAGGCCTCCAAGATGCGCGTCCCGACCAAGGTCTGGATGGCCCGGCAGGCGACCGCGTACATCGTCCCCAAGGACGACAGCGTCGAGATGACCGTCGTCCTCGCCGGCGCCGGCAACTTCACCCGCGGGCCCGGCGGCACCCAGACGTTCGTCGAGCTTACCCAGTTCGGGCCCGTCCCCATCAACTCCCCGATCCGCGAGAACACGAAGTTCATGGACATCGTCCAGCTCAAGGAACTGCTCGAGAAGCCCGAGGACAGCCGGCGCCTCCAGGGCCTCGTCCGCCAGTTCATCGCCGACGAGCAGCGCGAGATGTACTTCGAGCAGATCACCGCGGCGCTCAACTCGTCGAACAAGAGCTTCGGCTTCAAGGCCGAGACCGAAGAACTCGTCGTCAGCGGGGACGTGACCGCCGAGGCCCGGGCCGGCGAGCTCGTCCTCACCCCGCGCGACCGGGGCGACCGCGTGCGGGTCGACCGGTCCGGCGAGGGCGGGTCCAGCGACCGGGCCGTCCAGGTGCGGATCACGATGGAGGTCCTCGAGCACACCCCGGAGAACCCGGACCCCCGCCTGCTGATCACGGTCCGCGGGTACGACGTCGTCATCGAGTCCGACGCCGAGATGACCCGCCACGAGAAGTACAGCCGCGCGATCAACATCCCGATGCCGGCCGACCTGCGGAAGGCCGAAAACCACACGGTCGAGCACTACCTCAAGGGCCCGGCCGGCGAACGCAAGATCGACCGCGACTCGCGCGAGAAGCTCAAGACCGAGTACACCAAGCTCACCGCGATGATCCGCTCCGAGATGCACGCCCGGGCGAGCTTCGCCGTGTCCTGCCTGATCCTCGTGATGGTCGGGTGCGCCCTCGGCATGGTCAGCAAGAGCGGCAACTTCCTGTCCGCGTTCGCCGTCAGCGTCGTCCCCGCCCTGCTGTGCATCACGCTCGTCGTCACCGGCCAGCACGTGTGCGAGGCCACCCCCAAGCAGCTCGGCCTGGGCCTGGGCCTGATCTGGAGCGGCAACATCGCCGTCGCCTCCTTGGGCTTCGTCCTGCTCGGCGGATTGCAAAGACAGTGAGGTCGGAAATGACGAACGACGTAATTCGAATGACGAATCAAATTCGAATGACCGAATGACGAAACTCGTGCCGTACCATCGTCCGCCGTTTCGTCATTGGTCATTCGTCATTGATTCGTCATTCGAGTTTGGACATTCGTCATTCCAGTTTGAACATTCGTCACCGAGTTCGAACATTCGTCATTGAGCGTTGCCCCCGCGTCGCCCGTAAACAAACCGCCCCTCAATGAAGATCCTCGACCGCTACGTCGTCGCCTCGTTCCTCAAGAACTACCTGATCGCGTTCTTCGTGCTGATCGGCATGTACGTCTCGTTGGACATGGTGTTCAATTTCGACGAGCTGGTCCAGGTTCAGGAAAAGGCGGGGGAAAAGCTCGGCGGGGTCGAGTCCGCACTACTGGTCGTGCGCGCCGCGGCCGACTACTACTTCTACCAGATCTTCTACATCTTCGTGCAGCTCTCGGGCATGATCCCCGTCGTCGCCGCCTGCTTCACGATGATCCGCCTCAGCCGGTTCAACGAGCTCAGCGCCATCATGGCCGCCGGCGTCCCCCTCCTCCGCGTCGCCTTCCCCGTCATCATCGCCGGCATCATCCTCAACGCCCTGATGCTCGCCGACCAGGAGCTCCTGATCCCCGAGATCATCCCCAAGCTCGTCCGCAGCCGCCAGGAGGCAGGCCAGCAGACGACCGGCAAGGACTTCGCGATCCCCGCGATGCAGGACGACCAGAACGGCGTGCTAAACGTCGCCCGGTACAAGTCCGGCCCCGGCAACCCGATCATGTACGAGCTGACCCTGATCGAGAAAGAGATCGGCCCGGACGGCCAGCCGCGCCCGGTCAGCCGCCTGATCGCCAAGCGCGCCGACTGGGACCCCGCCGCCGAGCACTGGGCCCTCTCCGAGGGCATGCGCATCGGCGGCCTCCGCGCCAACGAGCCCATGACGATCGACAAGGACGTCAAGGCCTACAAGAGCAGCATCACCCCGACCGAGATCAACCTGTACAAGCAGGGCAACTACGTCGAGATGCTCTCGACCGCCCGCATCGAGGAGCTCCTCGAGCGCCCCAAGAGCTACGGCGCCGCCGCCCTCCAGCGCGCCAAGCACAGCCGCTTCACCCAGCCACTCGTCAACATCATCCTGCTCTTGCTCGCGATCCCGTGCGTGCTGACGCGCCAGCCCGCCCAACTCCGCGCCGCCGCGACCAAATGTCTGCTCCTGACCGGCGCTTGCATGGGCCTGACCTTCCTCGCCCAGCAAATGGCCGGCAGCACCCCGCTGATCCCGAGCTGGGCCGCCCACTGGCCCGCCCTGATGGCCTGGATGCCCGTCCTCGTCTTCGGCCCCATCGCGGTCTGGCTGCTGGACCGCGTGGAGACGTGAAGAAGTTGCGAGTTGCGAGCGATGGTATTCACTCGCAACTGACAACTCGCAACTCGTCGACCAAATAAAATGCCCGCCGCGGATTCGTCCGCGGCGGGCATCGCCAGAAGTGGGAAGGGAGCGTCGTGTCAGGTGATCGAACCGCCGTCACCCAGGACGCTCGATTCGATTGCGTCCACCTGACCCCCCAGATGTACGATTGCCCCGCGGCGCGGGCAAACGGGTGACGCAATTTTTTCACGCCGGTCCGATAACCCCGCAACCCCCTTTACTGAGCACGGGATGGATAAGGCGCGCCCGAAAGCCCACGGAACTTGTTCCGTGGGTTGTGCGGTGCCACGGGACGCGCTAGCACTACCCAGTCCTCGGTAGCCGCCAGCCCCAAACGAGCCCGAAGGCGAGCGCGTCGAACACCAATCGGCGCCGCCCACGTCGGGCGCCCTATGGGCCTTCGTCTGCCCCGAAACGCCCCCCTCACGCATGCGGTTTGGCCGCCGCGGGAACTTGCCGATCCCGCTTCGGTACTTGTGGAAGGGATGAGTGTCCGATGTAGTTCAGGGCAGACGGCAATCTCGTGTGAGCGGGCGCGCCGTCTCAACTTCAGGAGGACGCGATGCAACGGATATCAACGGGCGCGGACTGTGAACGACTGGAAGACCGACGCTTGCTCGCAGCCGGCGCGGTCGACTTCGGCTTCGCGATCGGCACCAACGGCGGCGCCGAGGCGATCGCCGCCCAGACGACCGACGCCGCCGGCAACCTGTACGTCGCCGGCACCATCGGCGCACTGCCGGTCGATTTCAACCCCTCCCCGCGCAAAACGTTCACGCTCACGCCGGGTGCAGCGAACCGCGCCTTCCTCGCCAAGTACACCGCGGCCGGAGCGCTCGCCTGGGCGCGGCTGGTGCCCACCGCCACCGGCGGGGCCGTTACCCTCGCCGACCTCGCCATCGACCGCCGCACCGGCGACCTCCTCGTCGTCGGCGACGTCACCGGGACCGTCGTGTTCGACACGGGCGGCCCGGTCGCCCTCACGTCCGACTCCGCCAGCGCCGACGGCTTCTGGGGCCGCGTCGACCCCGCCACCGGCGCCTTCACCTTCGCCACCCGCGGCACGTCCGCCGAGGAAACCGACCACGCCAACCGCATCGACTCCGACGCCGCCGGAAACGTCTACATCACCGGGTCCTACGGCTGGACGATCGTCCACGACGGCGACCTGTTCGAGCAGAGCGCCGGATACCTGGCGAAGTTCAACGCCAGGGGCCGCTTCGTCTGGAGCCGCGGGTGGCGCCCCGCCGCCAACTTCGTCTCCGCCGCCGCACCCGCCGCCCTAGCCGTCACCGCCGACGGCCAGGCGTACGTCGGCGGCGTCGTCGCCGTCGGCACTGCCAAGGCCGACTTCGACCGCGACCCCACCACCACCAACGACCAACTCACCGGCGTCACCGCGTTCCTCGCCTCCTACGACACCGCCGGCGCCCTCCAGTTCGTCGGCGGGCTCAAGTTCCCGGGGCCAAACCTGAACGGGAACAACCCCCGGTTCACCGACCTGGCCACGGACGCCGCCGGGAACGTCGTCGCCGTCGGGTCGTTCGAGGGCGTGATCGATTTCAACTTCAGTTCACGCGTCTTCAGCCTCGGCACCGCCGGCGCCGGCCGCGACGGGTTCGTCGCCCGGTACACCCGCACCGGCAAGCTCGTCTTCGCCAACCAGATCGGCGCCGACGCCGACGCGACCGGCCAAGACTCCGCGTCGTCCGTCGCGGTCGACGCCCAGGGCTACATCTACGCAGGCGGCACCTTCATCGGCCTCACCCGCTTCAGCCCCACCTTCCGCTTCCGAAGCGACAACGACCAGGACGGCTTCATCGCCAAATACCAGGCCAACGGCACCCTGGTAACCGCCTGGCAGTTCAACGGCGACTCCGCCGACGACGTCCAATTCCTGTCCCCCGGCCCCGGCAAATCCGGCCCGATCTTCGCGTCCGGCGCGCTCCGCGCCACCCTCGACATCGACCCGGGCGCGCCCGTGCGAGAGCTGATCTCCACCGATTCCGCCGACTGGTTCACGATCAAGCTCGTCTGACGGGGAAAACCGCTCTCACCGCGCCATCCTCCATCTTCCATCCTCCACCCGCGCGCTTATGATCTAGCCCATGGCCGACTCCAGCTTCGACATCGTCTCCGAGATCAACCTCCAGGAAGTCGACAACGCGATCACCCAGGCGCAGAAGGAGATCGGCACCCGGTACGACTTCAAGGGCACCGCCGCCGGCGTCGAGTTCGACCGCAAGGGCAAGGAGCTCACCCTGACCGCCGACGGCGAGCCCCAGCTCGACGCCGTCAAGCAGGTCATCATCGGCAAGTTCATCAAACGCGGCGTCGACCCCAAGGCCATGGACACCGAGGCCAAGATCGAGCAGGCCACCCACAAGACCGTCCGCCAGAAGGTCAAGCTCAAGGAGGGGATCGACAAGGAGACGGCCAAGAAGATCCAGAAGGCCATCAAAGACCTGAAGCTGAAGGTGAACGCGAGCATCCATGGCGAAGCCCTCCGCGTCAGTGGCGCCAAGAAGGACGACCTTC
>DASPKW010000378.1:0-9250 GCA_035627895.1 Tepidisphaeraceae bacterium
CCCAGGTAGGAAAGAGACGAAAATGCGTAAAGGACAAAACGATCAGACGCCTCTCAGCCGAATCTCGATGTGCGTTTCACTCCGCGGCCCCTCCCGCCTCTCTCTCCTCCCATCTCGGCGTCCTCGGCGTCTCGGCGTTCAACCCTCGTCGCCCGCGCGCACGAGCCCGCCCGCACCGGGCTCATTCCGGTGCGGGCGGGTCGCGAAAACTCCGAATCCGAGGCGGATCGAAGTTACAGCGCCATCCCCTTGTTCAGGTTCGCCAGCGCCGGCGTATAGAGGCCGGCCGACAGCTTATTCGCCGTGACCGACCGCGGCCCGACGCCCTTGCCGGTCGAGTCGTCGGCCGGCAGGTAAGCGCCCCGCATCGTCGGACCCACGCCGCCGCCGCTCGAGTCGTCGGCCGGCAGGTACGCCCCGCCCGCCTTCGGGTTCACCGACCCGCCGCCGTAACCATCATCCGCCGGGCGGGCGTGCGGGTTGGGCTTGCCGCCGCCACCCGCGGGCTTCTTGTCGTCCTTCTTCTCGTCCTTCTTCTCGGTCGACGTCGTTCCGCCCGTCGACGTCCCGCCATGGGTGCCACCGGTGCCGCCCGTCCCGCCCTTGTTCCCGCCCGACGCCCCGCCGGTCTTGTCGGCGCCGCCCTTATCCTTGTCGTCCTTCTTCACGTCCGGGCAGATCTTGAGGAACGCGGCCCCGGTCGCCGCGCCCGCCACGCTGCCCACGACCGGCCCGGTCGCGGCCCCGACGGCCCCGCCGACGGCCGCCCCGACCGCCCCGGCGACGAACGGGCACAAATCGCCCCACACCGACCCGAGCGTCGCGCCGCCCCCGCCGCCCTTGTCGTCCTTGTTCACGCCGCCCCCGCCGCCGACGTGCCCGCCGAGCGCCCCGCCGATCTGGCTCCCGGTCTGCCCGCCGACAGCCCCGCCGATCACGCTGCCGATCGCCGACCCCGCCTGCTGCCCGGTGCTCCCGCCGCCCGCGCCCTTGTTGCCCGACGGGGCGCCCGTGCCGCCGTTGTGGCCCAGGCCCAGCCCGCCGAGCGGGCCGCCCTTCCCGAACGGGCCGCCCTTACCCAGCGCCCCGCCGAGGGCGCCGCCCAAGTCGCCCATGCCGCCGCCGAACCCACCAGCCATCCCGCCCGGCATCCCGCCGCCGAAGCCACCGAGCCCACCGAGCCCACCGAGGCCGCCGAGGCCGCCGAGGCCGCCACCGAGCCCGCCGGGCATCCCCCCTGGCATCCCGCCCGTGCCGAACAAACCGCCCAGCGCGCCGCCCGGCCCGCCCATGCCACCGCCCAGGCCCCCGGGCAACCCGCCCAGCCCGCCCGGCATCCCCCCGCCGAATCCGCCAAGTCCACCGAGCCCGCCCATCCCGCCGCCGATCCCGCCCGGCATTCCGCCACCGAGGCCGCCGAGCCCACCGAGCGGGCCGTTCTTGCCCATCGGCCCGTTCTGACCGAGCGGGCCGCCCATGCCCCCGGGCAGGCCCGGGATGTTTCCGAGCGGGCCGCCCTTGCCCGGCAGCTCGATCTCGATTTGCGGGCCGACCTTCGCGAGCCCCTTCGGGTCCGCCGCCTGCGGCTTGAGCCACACCTGCGCCATGTCCGTCCCCTTGATCACGCCACCCGAGGCCGCGTTGCCGGTCTTCACCGCCGTCGGCGCGACCGCCGCCGTGGCGATCGCCGAACTGGCCGCCGCGCTCGACTTCGTCGCCACGGCCGCCGTCAACATGCTGCTTCGGATGTTCATGAAGGTCACCTGTCCCAAGTCGGTGGCCGGCCGCGTCTGGGCCCTCCGGGACGTCCGGGGGAACACCAACGCGTCACCAACCGGGCAGTGATCGGCCCGCGGGCCGCCCGGTTGCGTGCGAACGGGATTATTTTCGCGCAGACCCTCCCCGCGACGAGTTAAGGAACCGACCAGCACATCTGGCTATTCCCCGCCCGAAACAGGGCCGCCCCCGGATCCGGCCGACGCAAGAACCTCCACCCAACTCTCTAGAACCCCGCCCCTCACGCGTCGGTCGACGGAAGCTCGGCGCCTCGCCGAAAGTCCATCCGTGCCACCGCTGGCGCGGCGTCGCCAACCACCCGACTCGCTCCTCTGTCTTCTCTGCGCCCGTCGAGCCCCTGCGCCGATGCGTAAATCCGGATCCCAAGGTCGCCCGCCGACCGGCCCGCGCGCCCCCCCCGGAACGCCCCGCCCCTCAGGTCCCCTTCCCCTTTTGCGCGTCCCACGCCTTCGCCAGCTTGGCCGCGATGTCCTTGAACTGCCGTGTCCCCGGGCTCGGGGTGTCCGCCAAGTGCTGGTGCGCGTGGACGACCGTCTCCTGCACCGCCGCCGCCCGGTCCGGCGCGGCCTCATCGAGCGGGAGGTCCGTCCACGCCTCCTCGCCCGCGTCGGCACCCGAATCGGCGTCGGTCGGGATCGCCTTCTCGACCCCCATTTGCGCCATCAGCTCTCGACACGCCGCCGACGGGCACAGCACCGCGAACGCGCCCGCCCGCGTCCGCGCGGGCTCCGTGCGCGCCAGCCGGAGCAGCGTCCCGAGGAACGTGCTGTCCATGTACGCGCACTCGCTCAAATCGACGCGCACTCCCGCCCCCCCGGCCAGCGCGGCGCTCGCGTGGCGGAACACGGCCGGGCTCTGGCGCATCGTCCCACGCCCTATTACCTTGACCGTGCTGACCGTCCCCCCCTGCCGGACCCGAACGGTGCCGCCGTCGTTCTCGAGCTTGGTCATAATTCCCTCAGCGACGTGAGGCGCGCGAGCGCCGATCGGGCACGCGCGACCCGCGTGCACCGCAAGGGTATTCTCACTCCCCCGCCGTCAACCTTGCAAGCAGAAACGTCCGGTCGTCCGCCACGATCGCGTTCCCCCGGAACGCGTCCAGGCACCCGTTGAGCTGGTCGACCAGCTCGCCCAGCGGGCGAGTCGCCCCGATCGCGTAGAGCTGGGCGAGCCCGTCGGCCAGGCCGTCGGCGCCCAGCATGTCGCCCGACTCGGCGCGCAGCTCGGTCAGCCCGTCCGTGAACAGCGCCATCACGTCGCCCGGTGCCAACCGATCCACCGACGACTCCAGCGGGATCGGCTCCAGCCCCAGCGGCAGCCCTGACCGCGCCCGCAGCAAACGCACGTCGCCCGTCGGGCCGATGATCAGCCCGTGCGGGTGCCCCGCGCACACCGTCTCGCACGCCCCGGTTGCCGCGTCGATCGCAACGCAGATCATCGTCGCGAACGACTGCTCCCCCAGGTAATCACAGACGTACTCGTTGAGCGCGTTCGCCAGCGCCACCGGCCCCTCCCCCGCCCGCGCCCCCGCGTGCACCATCGTGTGCAAACTCGACGACACCAGCGCCGCCGGCAGCCCCTTCCCGCACACGTCGGCGACGATCAGCAGCACCCGCCCGTCCCGCAGCGGCACGACGTCGACGTAGTCGCCCCCCACCCAGTTGCACGGCTCGAACCCGATCGCCGTCTCCAGCCCGGGGATCGTGAGTTGCTTCGGGATCAGCCGCCGCTGGATCTGCTGGGCGCGCTCCAGGTCCCGCTCGATCGCCGCGTACTCCTTGATCCGCCCGACGTTCCGCCAGACCGCCTCGGCCTGCTGATACTGCTTGGCCGCCAGCGCGACCAACGCCAGCCAGTCGCTGTGCCCGCACTCGGGCGCGAGCGACACGTACAGCAGGTCCACCGTCTGCTCGTCCACCCGCAGCGGCACCGCCACCACCGACATCTCCGCCACGTCCGCCGAGATCGACAGCTCGATGTTGTGCTGCCCCGCCTGCCCGCGATTAGTCGCCAGCACCGGCTCGGGCACTTCGCAGACCGCGCGCAGCACGCTCGCCGACAACGTCGGCGGCGCGTGACCCGCCTCGGGCTCCAGCAGCATCTGCACCGCGGCCGGATCGTTCCGCGCCACCCGCACCGCGGCGACCGCCCGCCCCGGGAACGGCGAGATCACCACCAGTCGGCACAGCCGCGCCAGCCGCTCGCCGTCGTCCGGCGTCACGTTCAGCGCGTGCCCGAACTCCAGCACCGCCGTCAAATGTGCGTGACCGATCTTCGGGGCTTGGAACTCGCGCAGCCGCTGGATCCGCTCGGCCGGCGCGGGCATGACGGTCAGCCGGGCGTCGGCGTACGTCCGCCCCGAGTCGTAAGACGACGGCGGCGGCGCCGCGTCGCCCGTCGCGTTGTCCGCCGTCAGCGCCAGCAAAAACTCCCCGATCTGCACCACGTCCCCGGGCCGGATCAGCGACTCCCGCACCGCGTGCCCGTTCACCCGCGTCCCGTTGCGGCTCTGCCGGTCCCGCACCCACCACCGCTGGAACGGGTCCTGCACGAGTTCCGCGTGGTGCCGCGACACGCTCTGGCTGTCCAGCATCAGGTCCGCGTCCTCGGCCCGCCCCAGCACGACGTGCGACCGCGTGAGCGGGACCAAAATCGGCCCGCGCGACGGGTGCGTCACGCGGAGTAGCGCCCGCCGCGGCTCGGCGACCGGCGACTCGGAAGATGGGATCGCGTCTGCGTAAGCCATGATGAGGCCGCGAGGTGCGACCGATTATTGTGGTCGGCCCCAGCGCCGCACGCAATGACGGAAGTGCCCCCGAGTCACGCCCGGAGGACCCGGAGAATATTCCGCGACGATTCGTGCAACGGTTCATTGCACCCACCGACAACCCCGTGCCGACAGGTGCGCCGTGCACTCGGGAGCGGCATGGTCCCCTTTGGTGACCATGTCCTTCGCCGCGCACGCACGCGCGAGTACTTCCCTCGTGACCTTAATCACTTTGCGCTTGCTGCGAGCGCGGTGGGGAATTATCGTGCGCCGCACCGCTTACGCGCGGCGCGAAACGACCCGTTCGGGACCGGAACTGAGGCGAAGCATGTCGATCCCATCGACCGCATTCACACTGCTCGCCCAGGCCGCCCCGGCGGCCCCCGGCGGGGGGCAAGACGTCGGCTTCGGCTCCTGGGTCATGCTCCTGGCCGCGATGGCCCTGGCCCCGTTCGTCCTGACGATGGTCACGTCGTTCGCCAAGCTGATCATCGTCGGCTCGATCCTCCGCCACGCGCTGGGCACGCCCCAGATCCCCCCCACCACCGTCATCACCGGCCTCTCGCTGATCCTGACCGTCCACATCATGGCCCCGGTCGTCCAGCAGATTTACACCGAGTACCAGAAGGTCGAGCAGCAGGCCGGCCCGCCCAAGCCCGGCGAGCAGGCGTCCGGCATGGAGACCGTGCGGCGGATCGCCCAGGCGGCCGAAAAGCCGATGCGCGACTTCCTCACCAAGCACAGTCACCCGCAGAACACCGCCCTGTTCGAAGAGATGGGCGTCACGCTCAACGCCGCCCGCGACCCCGCCGCCCCCGCCGACGCCGGGCCGATCCCCGAGATCAACGACCCCCTGGTCAAGCGCCTGCTGCACGACCTGACCGTCACGCTCCCCGCGTTCGTGCTCAGCCAGCTCACCGAAGCGTTCCAGATCGGCTTCCTCCTCTTCGTCCCATTCCTCGTCATCGACCTCGTCGTCAGCAACGTGCTGATGGCCATGGGCATGCAGATGATGTCCCCCACGACCATCTCGATGCCACTGAAACTGCTCCTGTTCGTCCTCGTGGACGGCTGGCGATTGATCCTCCGCGGGCTAGTAATGAGTTACAGTTGACGCGAACGCGCCAACCCCGCGCGCGTCCCTAATAGCCGCCCGCGGCAGCCGCCGGCGCATGGCAAACCGAGTGCGTTCGTTCCAGTCAGGACACCCTTATGGACGGCGACGTCGTACTACGAATCGGCCGCGAATCCCTGGTGCTCACGCTGATCCTCAGCGCGATCCCCGTCCTCGCCGCCATGGTCGTCGGCCTGATCATCAGCCTGTTCCAGGCCGCCACCCAGATCCAGGAACAGACGCTGACGTTCGTCCCGAAAATCGTCGTCACCTTCGCCGCCATCGCGATCGCCGGGCCGTGGATGCTCCAGCAACTGATCGCGTTCTGCGTCCCCCTGTTCGAAGAAATCGCGCTGGTCGGACCGTGAAATCGAGTGAGCTGCAACGCAACGCGTTGCTGACGCCCGGAAGCCCGCGGAGGGTTGCTGAGGGAAACGGTTCGGTCGACGGACGCGTCAGCAGGTCGTTGACCTGCAGCTAACGACCACTTTGGCGCTTCGAGCGATGAACGACTTCCTCCGCATCCTCGAAGCCCCGCAGCTCAAGGGCATGGGCCAGTCCGCCTCCCTCATCTTCGCCCGCCTCCTCCCCATCATCGCCCTCACGCCCGTCTTCGGCGGACAACTCCTCCCCCGCCGCTTCCGCCTGTCGCTCGGCATCCTGCTGACCGTCGTCATGGTCCCCCTGTTCGTCCCTCGCCCGGGGCAGGTGCGGGTCATCCCGAACGACCAGTACGTCGTCCTGCTCGCCAAGGAGGCCGTCGTCGGCCTGACGATTGCCATCATCGTCCTGATGCTCTTCGAGGCCGTCGCCGCGTTCGGAGCGCTCGTCGACCTCGCCCGCGGCGCCACCATCTCCAACGTCTTCGACCCGCTCACCCAGAACCAGCAGTCCATCCTCGCCACGTTCTTCAGCCAGGCGGCCGTCGTCCTGTTCATGTCCGTCGGCGGGCTGGGCCTCCTGATCAAGGCCCTGGGCGACAGCTTCGTCACGCTCCGCCCGAACGAACTGCTCCCCGCCCAACTCTTCGGGGCCGGCGCCGTCAACGAGGCCGCCGGGCTCGTCGCCGACCTCTTCCTCCTCGCCGTCCGCCTCGCCACCCCCGCGATGGCCGTCCTCCTCCTCGTCGACTTCGCCCTCGCCGTCATCAACCGCGTCTCCCCCCAGATCCAGGTCTACTTCATGGGCATGACCACCAAGGGCGTGATCGGCCTCATGGTCGTCTTCGCCGGCCTGGGCCTGACCTTCGAACTCCTCGTCGACCAGTTCGGCGCGGTGCTCGACACGATCCGCAAGTGGGTCACCGCGACGCCCGGCGCGTGAAATCAAATTGAACCACGGAGGGTACGGAGAGCACGGAGGAAATTGCAAGTAATTAATCCAAACTCAACTCCTCCTCCACTCCGTGCCCTCCGTGTCCTCCGTGGTTAACCATTCCGCGACTGTAGTGACCCACCCATGTCCTCCTCCGGCGAAAAGACCGAAGAAGCAACACCGCAAAAACTGCAGAAGGCCCGCGAGCGCGGCGAGGTCTTCCAGTCGAAGGACCTGACCGGCGCCGCCCTCCTCGCCGGCGCCGCCGCCGTGATCTCCGGGCAGATCGCCGACGTCTCCGCCGCCTTCGCCAGCGTCAGCCGCACCCTGTTCGAGGCCGCGCCCGCCGCCCCTCACACCGGTGCGGCCATGCTCACCCATTTCGGCGCCGCCGCCCTCGAAGGCTTCAAGGCCCTGATTCCCCTGCTCGGCGTGCTCCTGGCGCTGGCGGTCCTCATCCCGTTCTTCCAGGTCGGCCCCCTCCTCAGCTTCGGGCCGCTCGCGCCCAAGCTCTCCAAGCTCAACCCGATCAGCGGCATCAAGAAGACCATGTTCTCGATGCAGGCCTACATCGAGTTGATCAAGGCCGCGCTCAAGGTCACCGTCGTCGCCGTCATCTTCTGGATCGGCATCAAGGCCGAGCTGCGCAACGTCCTGATGCTCGGCACGCAGGCCCCCGAGGTCGCCGGCCACACCACCATGGCCATCGCCGGCAAGGCCCTGACCCGCACGATCCTCTTCTTCATCGCCATCGGCATCCTCGACTTCATGTACCAGCGGTGGCAGTTCCACAAGGGCATGCGGATGTCCAAGGAGGAGATCAAGCAGGAGTACAAGGAGCAGGAGGGCGACCCCCACCACAAGTCGCACCGGAAACAGCTCCACGAGGAGCTCGCGTCCGAGTCGATGCTCAACCACGCGCGGAAGGCCGATGCGATCGTCACCAATCCAACCCACCTCGCCTGCGCGCTCCGCTACGACCCCAAAGAGGAGGACGCGCCCCGCCTGCTCGCCAAGGGCAAGGGGTGGATCGCCGAGCGCCTGCGGGAGATCGCCAAGGAGGAGGACATTCCGATCGTGCGCGACGTGTCGCTCGCCCGGGCGCTGTTCACGATGGAACTGGAGGAGGAGGTCCCCGAGGAGTTGTTCGACGCCGTCGCCGAGGTCCTCAAGTGGGTCGAGACGGTCCTGAAGGCCGAAGGCGCCCTCCCGCGATGGCTGCAGCCGCGCGAGGAAGGGGAAGACGGGCAAGCGGAGTAGGGGAAAGCGGAGGGGATGAAGGTGGAGTGCACCAAAATTCCCCGCCACGTCCGATCCCGACCTGCACGCCCGTCACGCCGGGGCACAGCGTGCGGGCTTCGCCCGGAGCGCCGCCCCGGATCCGTCCGACCCGGAGACTGACTCCCGAACGCGCGCCGCTCTCATTGCCCCGATCAGGGCAACCCGATCCGGGCCCGCAAATCTCACGCGATTTTTCTGGCAACCGGCGACGCGGCGCGAGATTATTTGCGCCCGAGGAACGGGGAGCGCCGCCGCCCCCCGAAACACACGTCTTTTCAGTGCAGATGCAACTCGGTCAGTACCCGGCCGCCAATGAGTGCTACCGGTGACGCCCGATCGCGAGGACCCGCTCAACCCCATAGAGAAGCCCGCACGGTAGACGGGATCGCGACGACTCGAATTTTCGCGGGCCACAACGCAACACCCCGACTCGCTCCACGATAACTGCTGCGAACCCAACGTCGGGTTTCAAGAGTAAAAGTAAGACACACACGGAAATCGGAACTCTCGAAAGGAGATCCAAATGCTCGGTGACATTGGCAAGATGATCGGTGGCGCGGTTGGTAATGCGGTCCTCCCGGGGATCGGTGGCATCGTCGGTTCGGCGATCGGTGGCGGCCTCGGCGACATCGCCGGCAAGGCCCTCAAGGAGTTCGAGAAGGACCCCATCGGGGCCCTGAAGAACCCCGCCGGGTTCGCCGCCCAGTACGCCGACGGCGTGCTCGGCCAGATGGGCCTCCCCGCCCCGTTCCGCCAGCTGGCGAAGTTCGCCCAGAACCCGATGGAGGCGATCACCGACCTGCTCAAGGGCAACCACAAGTGCGAGACCCCGACCGTCGGCAAGGACGGCAAGGTCAACGACAAGGGCGACCTCAAGACCAACGGCCAGGACGTGGTCGACACCGGCCGCTACCTGATCTCGGCCCGCGAGGACGGCGTCAAGATCTACGACAAGCAGACCAAGACGTGGGTCGACA
>DASPKW010000379.1:0-24619 GCA_035627895.1 Tepidisphaeraceae bacterium
GGACGGCGTCCTTGATCGCGTGCGGGAGGCGCGCGTGTGCTTCGCCGAGCTTCACGACCTCGAACGTGTCCGGGGTCGAGGCGATGCCGACGGCCTGTTTCGCGTTGCCGTCGGCGATCACGTAGTAGTACTCGCACGTCCGCGGGCCCTTGCGCATGATCTCAACGGCCTGGTCGAGCGTGGCGGCGTTCTCCATGACCTCGCGGAGGAGCTGGGCCATGGGCTTGCCGTCCCACTTGCCTTCGCCCCGCCCGCCCATCTCGCCGACGCTGATGTGCTTCTCGTTCATCGCGGTCACGGTGCCGACGAAGCCGGCGTAGCCGCAATTGACCCACGCGTGGCCGACGTCGGGCTTGTAGACGGTGACGACGGCGTTCTGCTCGAGGCCGACGCCCTTGAGGTAGTCGAGCACCCGGCCGTGGTACATGGCGCCGCCGGCGGTCGCGTCGCCGACCAGCGCGAAGCCGGTGCAGTGGAAGAGCTCGGGGAAGAAGTTGGCGAGGCGGGCCTCCTGCTTGTGGACGCCGACGGCGGTGGCCATCGCGTCGACCTCGCGGAAGGTGCGGTCGGAGATGAAGGGGGAGAGGCGGGCGACGGCGGATTCGATCTCGCCGAAGAACCACTTGCCCTTGGCGAAGCTGGAGCCGACGCCGACGCCGTAGAGGACCTTTTCGGTCAGATCGCGGCATTCGGCGGGCAGGAGCTCGCCCTGCTGGCGGCCCATTTCCTCGGGGGAGCCGGCGAGGAACAGGACGCGCGTGGAGTCGTGGATCTCGAGCCGGCCCGTGCCGCTGTAGGCGTGGACGCGGCGGGCGCCGGTCGCGGGCGGGAGCGTCGGGATCTTCTGCTCGACGATCTTGCGAGCGGTCTCGAGGAACTTGACGAGATGGCCGACGGCGGTGGTCTCGACGGTATCGCCGGGGTTCGGGTGGACCTTCCAATTCTCCGCGGGCCAGGCGTCGACGCGGCGCGGGTTCTCGATGAGCAGCTCGGCCTTGATCGTGCCGTCGTCGTACCGCACGCGCGCGGGCAAGCGGTCCGCCCGGCGGACGGCGAGCTCGACCTTCGACCGCGGGAGGCTGAGCAGGCTGGCGATCTTCTCGGGCGGGGTGACGGAGACGACGTCGCAGGTTTCGCCGCCGAGCTTTTCCTCGCCGACGTACTCCATGCTCGCCAGCAGGAGCGAGAGCTTGGCCTGCGTGACGCCGATCGGGAGTTGGAAGGGTGGGAGGACGGTGGTGTCGAGCGACTTGGGGTCGGCGGCGAAGCGGGGGACGCCGGGCTTACCGACGACGCCGAATTTTTTGTCGGGGACGTGGGCCCAGAGCTCCTGGCCGTCGCGGCAGGCGGCATAGGTCTGGCCGTTGTGGCGGACGACCAGGCCGGCCTTGTCGGGCGCCTGGATCGCGATTTCGGCGGTCGCCGCGAGGAGGATCTTCTCGATTTCCTTTCCGACGCCCTCGATTTTGGTCACGCGGACGGTGGCGAGGAACGTGCGCGGTTTGGCGGAGGCGTCCGGCTCGATGACGGCGGCGATCTGATCGACCAGCCCGTTGACGACCGTCGACGGGCGCGTGGTCGCGGCGAAGGCGGGGAGGGAGAGGGTGAGGAGAAGGGCGGCGAGCAGACGCGGCATCGGGTGGGCCTCCGTGTGGGGGGAGTGTACCCGAGCAGAACGTAGCTCAACATCGGATTGTTGAGCTACTGGCGGGGTCGTGTTTACACTTCCCCCATGTCCATCCGCCACCTCCTCGCGATGACGACGACGCTCGGCCTATCCCTCTCGCTCCACGCCGCCCCGCCATCGGGGGGGCCGAAGATTCCAGGGGTCGACGAGAAGGTGGCCGAGTTCATCAAGGCGGGGGAGATCACGGGCGCCGTCACGCTCGTGGCGACGAAGGATCAGATCGTTCACCTGTCGGCGGTTGGGAAGTCGAACGTCGCGAAGGACGAGGCGATGCGGGAGGACGCGCTGTTCTGGATCGCGTCGATGACCAAGCCGGTGACGGGCGTGGCGGTGATGATGATGGTGGAGGAGGGGAAGATCGCGCTCGATGACCCGGCCGGGAAGTACATTCCGGAGCTCAAGGGGCTCAAGGGGCCGGACGGAAAGGCGTACGACGTCACGATCCGGCAGATGATGAGCCACACGTCGGGGCTGAAGGACGTTGACAGCAAGGAGATCGCCGGGGCGACGAAGCTTGCGGATCTCGTGCCGGCACTGGCGGGGAAGGTGCTCAATTTCGTGCCGGGGACGAAGTGGCAGTACTGCCAGAGCTCGATCAACATGTCCGGGCGGATCGTCGAGATCGCGTCGGGCATGTCGTTCCCGGAGTTCGTCGAGAAGCGCATCACCGGCCCGCTCGGCATGTCGGACACGACGTTCTACCTGAGCCAGGCGCAGCTCGGGCGGCTCGCGCCGTCGTACGAGCGGCTCAAGGACGGGACGATGAAGGAGGTACCGATCCGGTTTCTGGGGGGGAAGTCGCCGGCGGATCGGGACCGGTATCCGCTGGCGAACGGCGGGCTGTTCTCGACGGCGCGGGACTACGTGAAGTTCTGCCAGATGGTGCTCAACGGCGGAACGTTCGAGGGGAAGCAACTGCTCAAGCCGGAATCGGTGAAGGAGATGCTGGCGCCGGTCACGGGGGAATTGAAGGCGGGGTTCGTGCCGGGGAGCCAGTGGGCGGTCGGGTGGGGGCTGGTGAAGGAGCCGCAGGGGATTACCGGGGCGCTGTCGGCCGGGACGTACGGGCACGGCGGGGCGTACGGGACGCAGGCGTGGATCGACCCGGTGAAGGGGCGGATCTACCTGCTGATGATCCAGCGGAGTAACATCGGGAACTCGGACGGGAGCTCGTTGCGGCAGGCGTTCCAGGAAGCGGCGGCGCCCAAGTGATCGCGGGCGTTGGTGCATCGACAACGTTGTGCCCCTCCCTTAGGATTCGCCCCGTCCCATGACCCGACGAATTCGCGCTTTACCGTTCACGCTGATCGGCCTGATGCTTTTGCTGAGCACCGGGGCCGCGTTCCTGCCGGCCGAGCTGTTGCCTTTCGCGCTACTCGTGATCCCGATCGTCGGCGTGATCGTCGGGCTGGCGCTGCCTCGGCGCATGCGCGGCAAGACGTGGGGCCTGGCGGTCTCGGCGAGCACGTTCTTCACGGCGCTGTCCATGGCGCTGCAGTACAACTGGGCCCAGGGCGGGTACCAGTTCGTCATCAAGGGGCCGAAGATCGATTTCCTGGGGGCCCAGTTCCTGCTGGCGGTCGACCAGATCTCGCTGATGCTCGTGCTGCTGGCGGCGGCGCTGCACCCGCTGGCGGTGACGGCGTCGCTGCGGTCGGTGCACGTGCGGCCGCGCCAGCACTACGCGTGGATGAACGCGCTGCTCATCATGATGATGGGCGTGTTCATGGCGGGCGACCTGCTGCTGTTCTACGTCTTCTTTGAGGCGTCGCTCGTCCCACTGTTCTTCATCATCGGGATCTGGGGCGGGTCGCAGCGGCGGCAGGCGGCGGCGCGGTTCTTCCTGTATACGTTCGCGGCGTCGGTCTTCGCGCTGGCGGGGATCCTGTACGTCGGTTTGCGGGCGGGGACGTTCAACCTGGCCGACGTGACGGCGTTCGCGCAGACGCAGATGACCGACACCGAGCGGTTCTGGGTGCTGCTGTCGCTGCTGGCGGCATTCGGGGTGAAGACGCCGATCTTCCCGCTGCACACGTGGCTCCCGCTGGCGCACACTGAGGCCCCGACGGCGGGCAGCGTCGACTTGGCGGCGCTGGTGCTGAAGCTGGGTACGTTCGGGCTGATCCGCATCGCGCTGCCCATCGGGCTCGTGGGGCAGGGCGGTAAGGTGCTGTTCCCGGTGGTGCTGACGGTCGTCGCCGTGCTGTGTTTGATCGGGATCGTGTACGGGGCGCTGGTGGCCGGGGCGCAGAACGACGCGAAGAAGCTCGTGGCGTACTCGTCGGTCTCGCACCTTGGGTTTTGCGTGCTCGGCATGCTGGCGCTGAACGCCGAGGGCATGACGGGGTCCGTCCTGTACATGATCAACCACGGGATCATCAGCGGCGCGCTGTTCCTGATGGTCGGGATGATCTACAACCGGTATCACACTCGCGATCTGCGGGAGATCTCGGGCCTGGGGAAGGCCATGCCCCGCCTGTCGTTCTTCATGATTTTGTTCGTGATGGCGTCGGTCGGGTTGCCGGGGTTGAACGGGTTCGTCAGCGAGTTTTTGACGATTCTGGGCGCGTTCACGAGCCCGCATCTGGGCATCGGGTTCGGCGTGATCGCGGCGACGGGGATCGTGCTGGGGGCGATCTACATGCTCAAGTTCGCGGGCCACCTGCTCTTTGGCCCGCTCGTCTACCCCGTGCTGCACGAGTCGGGCGAGAGCCACCGCACGGTGCACCCTAAGTACGTCATGGGCGGCGACATCACGGGTCGCGAGGTGCTCGTGCTCACGCCGCTGGCGATCGCGGTGATCGTCTTGGGCGTCTACCCGCGGCCGGCGATGAAGGCCCTGGAGCGGCCGCTCGCGGACATCCGGGAGGGGCGGGTGACGCAGGGCCTCGCGGAGCGGTCGGTGCCCGACGCCGGCACGCGCCTGGCGGTGGGTCAGGCTGCCGATCCGGCCGCGCGGTAACCAGAATGAAACCGCAGATAAACGCAGATGAACGCAGATCGGTTGAATGATCTGCGTTCATCTGCGTTTGTCCGCGGTTCAATTTTTAGTTGCGCGTCGCCACCAGTACCGTCTCCTGGCCGAACCCGCGCCATTCCGGCGTGAAGCCGTTGGCCCGGCAGACGGCCTCGACGTGGCCGACCGAGTACGTGTTGTGGTAGAGGGGGTACTGCTTCCAATTGGTGACTTCGTACCCGTCGAACGCCTTAGGCGGGATGAAGAAGATGTTGATCAGGCGCTTGCCGGCCAGTCGGAGCATGTTGGAGAAGGCGGGTTCGAGCGCGGGGACGTGTTCGAGCATGTGCTGGCTGTAGACCAGGTCGGACGGCTCGGCCATCACGCCGCGGACAATGTCGCCCTGGATCCACGCGTTGGCGGGGAACTCCTTTTGGGCGTGGGCGACGAAGTGGGCGGTCCAGTCGATGCCGGAGTAGTCGACGCCGGCGGCGGTCAGCTCGTCGCGGAGGGCGCGGAACTCGTGGAGGCCGCCGAAGGCGATTTCCTTGATCGACTTGATCTCGCCAGCCGCGGCCCACTGGCGGATGAGGGTGCGGGTGAAGTCGCGGGCGGGGCTGTTCTTGTTGAAGGCGAGGAAGGATTCGCCGACGTCGGGCTCGTTCTGCGTCCACCAGTTGGTGACGAGCGTCTTCTGCCCGGACGCGTCGCGCCCGGCGAGTTGGCGCAGGGCCGCGATCTGGCGGTCGGACATGACGATGCCCGGCTCGGCCCCTCCGAAGTACTGCTGGCCGCAGAGGCCGCAGGCCCAGAGGGCGTCCTCGCCGGCGGGCGGGAGCTGGGTGGCCTGGCAGATCGAACAGGTGAATGGCGCGTGCGCCGTCACCTCGGCCTCGATGCGGACGATGGAACGGGTGCGCGGCGCGCCGGAGAGCAGGTCGGGGATCATGACCTGTGTTATCGGACGGACCGGGGGGATCGCATGACAATGCGGGATGCGATAGCCGCTTCGCGGCTTCGTGCCTCACTGAAGTGAGCACGCCGGTGAGGCGCGGTTAGACCGTCGCGTTGATCATTCCCATGACCGCGTCCCACTTCACGCTGCCGGTGTCGGTGATCCGCTCGAGGAGGCCCCAGTAGCCGTTGACCGAGTAGGGGCCGGCCAGGGTGTAGGCGCCCCACGTCCCGCCGCCGGAGATCTGGGTGAACATGGTGATCATGCGCTTGTAGAAGTCGCCCATGCGCGGGTCGGTCTGGGCGGCGCGCTTGATCGCGTCGTTCAGGCCGTTGGGGGCGGTGAAGGCCTGGCCGCCCTCGTAGGCGTGCATCTTCAGGCCGAACTTGTCCGCCACGGCCTTGTTCTGGTGCAGCCAGGTGACGTTGGTGGTGTTCAGGTAGTTGTCGGCCCAGGCGAACAGCTTGTCGAGCGTCAGCGTCGCGTTGTCGATCGTATTGATGTCGAGGCCGCCGACGTAGTTGTTGACCGCGAGCCCGTCGAACAGGCTGTTGACCGGGCCGACGTTGTCGCGGATCCACTCGCCGGCGATCTCGGCCCACGTCGAGCCGGCGATGAACGCGCCCAGTTCCATGCGGACGTTGCTGGCGTACTTGGCGGCGCCGTACTCCTGCTTGAAGATGCCCGCGATGTGGGCGGCGCGCTTCCCGTAGCGCTGGGCGGAGAGGCCCCACGGGTCCTGCTTCCAGAGGGTCGGGTCGGTCTGCTGTTCGATCTGGGCCTGCTGGAGGCTGTACTGCGCATCGGGCATCGCGAAATACGCCCAGATCTCGTTGCCGTACTCGACGTACACCTTGCGGTCGGCGGCGAGGTTGTCGCGGAAGAACCGGGCCATCTGGCGGATGAAGTCGTCGCTGGCGCGCGGCGGGACGTTGATCCAGATGTCCTTCTTGGCCGTGTTCGCGAGCTTGGTCAGCACCTCGAACGGCACGCCCTTCTCGACGCCGTAGCTGAAGTTGGCCTCGGTCGTGCGGTCGGCCCAGTTGACGAGAGGGTTGCTCATCGTCCGCTGCCAGTCCATCGTCCGCAGCAAGCCGTCGAACGGCTTGAGCTTGTCGAGGAAGACCGGGCGGAAGGTGTCGGAGATCGCGGGGTTCGCGTCGGGGCTGATGATGTGAAGGTCGCGGAGCGGGTTGGCCGGGTTCACGTTCGTTACGTACATCGACAGCAGGCCCGGCGCGGTCGTCGGCTGGAGCCAGAGCGTGCCGGTGGTGATGCCGTTCTGGACGTTCGTGACCTGGAAGTCGGCGTTGAGGCCGCCGAACGAGAGGTTGGCCTGGCCGGCGTACGACACCTGGTAGATGCCGTCGGGGTACGTGGCCGCGTACGTGACGGTGGCGGCGTCGGCGAGGGGGTAGTTGGTCGGGGTCAGCGGGACGTTGGGGTCCGGCGTCCACGGCGAGCCGAGCGAGCCCCACTGCCGGAACATCGTCGTCAGGTCGATGAACGGGCTGATCGTCGAGTAGTCGGCGATGCCGTCGAGGTTGATGCCGATCGTGACCGGGTTGGTCGTCGGGGGCGGCGGGGGCGGGGTCACCACCGGGTTGTGGCGGGCCTGGAACCAGTTGAAGGATGTGGTGACGCCGGTCGCCGAGCCGACGTTGGTGGTGACGACGCCGGCCTTGGCGGCGGCGGTAAACACCTGGGGCGCGGTGACGGTGCCGACCGCGATCCAGGCGGGCGACGCGTCGCCGTTGATGCGGTACTCGGCGGTGATCTGCTTGGTGGCGGCGTTGCCGGTCAGGCGCAGGTCCATCGACGTGATGCCGGCCGGGTTGATGGTCTTGTAGACCGGGATCGTGAAGGCCTTGTTGTTCTCGACAGCCAGCTCGACGACGTGGCCGCCGACGTGGCCGGTGATCAGGTTGACGTAGTTGTCCTCGTTGATCGCCAGCAGGATGCCGCCGTACTGGTAGTTCTTGGTGAACCCGTAGGACGAGAGGCGCGTCTCGATCTGGAAGTTGGCGGCGCCGTTGATCGCGAGGTTGAGGGCGTTCGCCTGACTGTTGTTGGTCAGGTCGCCGGCGGTGGAGGTGACGCGGAGCTGGCCGTTGCCGAGCGAGACGTTGCCGGCGAGCAGCCCGCCGCCCTTGGTGGACGGCAGTGCCCCGGCGAACCCGCTGCCGCTTACGCCGGTGGTCGGCGCGTTGAACTGCAGGTCGACGGTGGTCGAATAGGTGCCCGGGGGCGGGGGCGGCGGGGGGGGAGGCGGCGGAGGGGGCGGCGGCACGACGACCGGGTTGTGGCGGGCTTGGAACCAGTTGAACGACGTCGTCACCGGCGTTGCCGACCCGACGTTGGTCGTGAGCACGCCCGCCTTCGCGGCCGAGGTGAAGACCTGCGGGGCACTCACGGTGCCGACGGCGATCCACGCGGGCGACGTATCGCCGTTAATGCGGTACTCGGCGGTCACTTGCTTCGTCGCGGCGTTGCCGGTCAGGCGCAGGTCCATCGACTGGAACCCGGCCGGGCTGATCAGCTTGTAAACCGGGATCGAGAAGACCTTGTTGTTCTCGGTCGACAGCTCGACCACGTGCCCGCCGACGTGGCCGGTGATCAGGTTGATGTAATTGTCTTCGCCGGTGGCGAGGAGGATGCCGCCGTACTGGTAGTTCTTGGTGAACCCGTACGAGGTCAGGCGGGTCTCGACCTGGAAGTCGGCGGCGCCGTTGATCGGGAGGTTGAGCGCGTTGGCCTGGTTGTTGTTGGTCAGGTCGCCGGCGGTCGAGGCGACGCGCAACTGGCCGTTGCCCATCGTCACGTTGCCCGAGACGAAGCCGCCACCCTTGGTCGTGGGCAGCACGGCCGAGAAGCCGGTGCCGTTGAGCCCCGTGGTGGCGGCGTTGAACTGGAGGTCGACGGTCGTCCCGTACGTCGCGAGCATGAGCCGCGACTCGAGCGGCTCGATCGCGCCGGTCTGTTTCGCTTTGCCCCCACGCGCGCGTACGACTTCCCCGGATGTCCCGCTTCTACAGTGCTTCATAAAAACCCACGCTCCCGAGAGATGACAGCCGCCCATCCTATTCTGCGCCACTCCGGGCGAATAGTAAAAAAGCTGGCAGTTTCGCGAGAGTAGGGGGATTGGGAAGAATCTAACACGACCGCAAGGTTGACCACGTCGCCGCGGTTAACCCAATCTAGTGGCCGGACTTGGGATCGGCCGCCGGCGCGCCGTCGCCCAGCAGGTGCCGCTTAACGAACTCGACCGTGGCGTAGAACTGGAACTCGAAGTTCTTCTTCTTCGCGAAGCCGTGGCCCTCATCCTTGCCGAGCAGATACCAGACGGGCGTGCCCTGTGCTTTGAGGGCGGCGGCCATCTGGTCGGCCTCCTGCTTGGGCACGCGCGGGTCGTTGGCGCCCTGGACGATGAACAGGGGTTTTTTGATTTTGGCCACGTTGGTCAGCGGGGCGATCTGGGTCATCCACTCGCGCATGGCGGGGTCACGCTCGTCGCCGTACTCGACCCGGCGGAGGTCCTGTCGGTAGGGCTCGGTCTTCTCGAGGAAGGTGACGAAGTTGGAGATGCCGACGACGTCGACGGCGCAGCGGATGCGGTCGGCGAAGTGGACGGAGCAGGCGAGGGTCATGTACCCGCCGTAGGAGCCGCCGGTGATCATGACGCGCTGTGAGTCGAGTTCGGGGCGGGTGGCGACGTGGTCGAGCAGGGCGCCGATGTCCTTGACGGAGTCCTCGCGGAGCTTGCCGTTGTCGAGCGTGAGGAACGTCTTGCCGTAGCCGCTGGAGCCGCGGACGTTGGGGAAGATGACGGCGACGCCGAGCTCGTTGAAGTAGTAGTTGTAGCTCGACATGAACCCGGGGCGGAACTGGCTCTCGGGGCCGCCGTGGATGTTGATGATCACGGGGCGCTTGCCGGGAAACTTGGCGGGGTCGGGCTTGTAGAGGAAGCCGCTGATCTGGCGATCGTCGAAGCTCTTCCAGCGGATCAGTTCGGGCTCGACGAAGTTGCTCGTCACCAGGCCGCCGGTCTCGGACTCGGTCCAGCGGTCGATTTTCCGCGTCTCCATGTCGAGCGAGTAAACGTCGCTGGGCGAGCGGGCGCTGGTGAGCGTGAGGGCGAGGTCCTTGTTGTTCTTGTGCCACTTGAGGGCGGAGATCTGGCCGGCCGGGAAACTGGGGGGCCCGAACTCCTTGCGGGTGGCGGTGTCCATCAAGTGCAGCACGGACAGGCCGTCTTCGTTGGTCACGTAGGCCAGCCACTTCCCATCGTGCGAGAGGTCGAGGTCTTCGACGTCCCACTTGAGGTCGGGCGTCAGGATCGTGATCGCCTTGGTCGCCAGGTCGACGTACGCGAGCTGGCTGAACTCACCGGCGCGGTCGGTGGTGACGTAGACGCCCTTGCCGTCGGCGGCGAACTGCCCGCCGCCCCAGTGCACGCCCTTCTCGTCGGGCGTGAGGCGCGTGCGCTCGCCGGTGCCGGCGTCCATCAGGTAGAGGTGGGATTCGTTGGCCGAGACGAACTTGCCGATGAGGAATGTCGCGCCGTCGGGGGACCAGTCGATCGCGCCCCAGCCGGGGCCGTCGGACTGCGAGACCATCTTGTCCGACCTGGGGTCGGCGGGGTCCATGACGTAAAAGTCGGCGTCCTTGCGGTTGCGGCGCGAGGACGTGTAGACGACGCGGTCGCCCTTCTTGTTCCACAGGCCGCCGGAGTTGCGGGATTTGCCGTCGGTCAGGAGCGTGTGCTGGCCCGTGGACAGGTCGTAGCGGTAGATCTGGTTGAACTCGTTCCCGCCCACGTCCTTGGTGAACAGGAAGTAGTCGCCGGCGGTCGGCTGGTAGGACGCGCCGGAGACGGAGTCGGGGAAGAACGTGACCTGCGACCGCGCGCCGCCGGGCATCTTGAGGCGGTGGATCTGGCCGGTCTCGGCGAAGCGCGTGCGGACGAGCATCTCGCGGCGGGTGGGGTGCCAGGATCGGAACACGGCCCCGCGGAACTCGGTGTACCGCCCGACGGATTCGGCGACGGACTTCGGGATCGGCGGGAGCCCGTCGGCGACGAGCGCGTCCGGCGGGCCGACGGCGTCCTGGGCGAACGAGGCGAGGGAAACGCAGGTTAGCGCCGCGGTCAGGAAGTGCTTGGTCATGCGAAGGAGGATCGTCCATTGTCCATTGTCAATTGTCCATGGTGTGGCGCGAAACGCGACGGGCCGAGGTGCGAATCGCGACGGGCGATCGGAGTCGACAATCGACCGACGTTTCCCGGGATTTGGGCCGCCATCCGGACTCGCCGGCGGTACGATGATCGGGGCACCGAAACGGGAGGCGCGCGATGACGACGGGCGTATTCACATGGGTCGCAGTGGGCTGCACGATCATTCCATTGATCGCGGTGGCGGCCGAGCGGCCGGAGAAGAATCGGCCTTGGCCGAAGCCGCGCTCCGATGATGCGAACGCGATGCGCCTTCTCTGGCCGATCCGGGACGAGCGGCGGTCGGTAGAAGAGCGGGTGCTGGCGTGCCTCGACCTGCTCGAGAGTCGCGGCCAGATATTGGGGGAGGCGGATTGGGCGAAACGGCAGTATCGACCGGCGCTGGATGAGCTCGAGCGGGTCGCACGCTCGCCCGGTGCGGCGCCGCCCGCGGTGCGGGCGGCGGTGCGGCTGCTGCTGTGGGAGGTGGCCCCGGATCGGACGACGCTGCGGCCGATTTTGCCGCCCCACCCCGTTTCGAGGGAACGGGAGGCGGAGACGGCCGTGGTCGCGTTGGTCGGCGAGGTCGACCTGACGCCCGACGCGGTACGAGAGGCGTTCCGCGAGGCCGAGCAGACGCGCGCCGCGGCCGTCGCCCAGGTGGTCTGGCTAATGGACGACGCGAAGGCGGACCGCGCACGGGCGGAATGGGTGCTGTGGTGCCTGGTCGGGGCGGACGAGGCGCATGTGTGGAAGCAGATCCTCGCGGGCGGCATGGGTCGTGGTGGACAGGCGGTCGAGGCGTACTGGGTCCGGTCGCTCAAGGCCGGTGGCCCGGACGCGGACCGACTCCTGAGGGTCGCCCGGACGTGCGAGGGGCCGATGCGCGACGCCGCCGGATGGGCGGCACGGGGATTGGCGGCTTCGGCGGTCGGACCAGAACGCGGGCGGGCGGAGGCGGTGCTGGCAAACTTGCGCTCTGCCGTGAAGCGGCCGATCGAAGCCGCCGACCTGGCACTCCTGCAGTGGTCTGTAAAGGCGAAGGCGGTCACGCCGGAAGTGATCGCGGCGTACGTCCGCACCGCCGGTGACGGCGGGATGAAGGACGCCGCGGCCGAGGTGCGGGTGGCGGCCGCAGACTTTCGGCGTGCGACGCGCGTACCGGGGACCGATGCAGACTCGCCCGAGGCGGCGGCGGCGTGGGCGGTGCACGCGCTGTGGCAGGATCACCGGGCGGACGCGTGGGCAGGCGAGTCCGGGAATCCGAATTGGTCGCCCGACTTGGGGCGGGCGACACCCGCCGACGGGCCCGCGCGGCAGGCGGTGATCCGGCAGTACGTGCTCGCCGCGGCGCTGGGCGACGAGTGGGCGCGGCGGCGGATCGTGGCGTCGAAGGCCGACGACATGCCCGAGGCTCGGGCGGTGAGAGCGGTCGCGCACGACAAGGCGCCGGCGGCGCTGCGCGTCTGGTTCGTGCGGATGACGCTCGACCAGAAGGGCACGTACGCCGCGCTGGCGCATCTCTTGGCAGACCGCGACCCGCAGGTGCGGCTGTCGGCCGCGATGGCCGCGGGCGTCGATCCGCTCAAGTCCGGGGCCGCATTGGCCGTGAACAAGCTGCTCGACGAGGGCACGCCCGTCGGCGTGGCCCCGCTTCGGGCGCTGAACGTGAAGAGCGAGTGGCTCGTGAAATTCGCGAGCGAGCGCCTGTTGGGCCCGGACGCGTTGAAGGACGGGAAGGGATCGAAGGACGCGAAGCGGGCCGCCCTGGAGGTGTTGGCGGTGCTGGGCACGTCCGACGCGACGGTGCGGGCGGAACTCGAGCGGCGGTACCTTCGCGGGCCGGGCGCCGACGAGCGCGCGCTGGCGGCCGAGGCGCTGGGGACCGACGACGCCCGGCGGGCGGCGCGCCTCCCGTCGCTGATCGCGGAATTGCGCGGGCCGAGCCCCGAGGGGCGGGCGCGGGCGGCGCGCGAGCTGCAATCGCTCGGGGCGGCGTCGCCGGCCGTGTCGGCGGCGCTGCTCAAGGCCGTCGACGCGGGCGATTTCGCGGCCCGTGAGGGGCTGGCGGTCGCGCTGCAAACGGCGTGGGAGCGGGACGTCCCGGCCGAGCAGGTGTTGGCCGACGCCGACGCCGAGAAGGATGAGGCGACGCGGGCGTACTTGCGGGCGGCGCGGCGGGCGATCGGTCAACCGCCGCCGGCGCCCCCGGCACGGCCCGCGCCCTGATCGGGCGTGCCGGCGACGCCGAGCCGCGTGATTTCGACCGTTTTGCGGGGACAACCATGCGCACGTTCACTTCGGTCAACAACCCGGGAGGCGCGGACATGAACACGGGCGTTCGCACGTTGTTGGTCTGCACGATCGTTGCGCTCGTCGGCGGGCACGCGCCCGCGGCGGACGCTCCGCGGCAATACCGGGGCTGGCCGACGGCGGCGACCGCGGGGCAGCGGTTGGCGTGGGAACTCGTCGGTCAGCTCCGCGACGAGCGGCGGACGGTCGAGGAGCGGGTCGAAATCTTCCTGGAGATCCCAGAGGCGTTCCGGCGGCGGGCGGGCGAGCGGGCCGAGCTGGGACCGGTGCTGGACGAGCTGGAAGCGCTGGCTGGATCGCCCCAACGGGGCCCGGCGGCGCTGCGGGGCGCGGCGCGGGCCGTGCTCGCCGAGCTGCCGCCCGCCCGCGTCGGCCGGCCGCGGGCGATCGACTCGCGCGACCGGGTCGTGCGGTCGTCCGACGCGCTCCTCGCTGCCCGGGACCTGGTCGAGCGGCCGGGCGCCACGAACCGCCAGACGTTCGACCACTTCCGGACGATGGAAGGGTTTCGCGCGGACGCGGTCGGGGAATTGCTCAAGCACCTGCACCCGCACGCCGACGTCGGGGTGCGCAGGCGGGCGGAGTGGGTGCTGTGGTGCCTGGTCGGCCCGGCCGAGGCCGGGGCGTGGGCCGAGATCGCCGGCCGGGCGGATCCGGCGGTCACGGACGTGACGAAGGACGAGCGGCTGCTCCAGTCTTACTGGACGGACGCGATCACCGAAGACGGGCCGGCGTACGCCCGCGCGGTGGCGGTGTCGCGCACGTGCGAGGGCGTGCTGCGGCGGGCCGGTCTGGGGACGATGACCGCGCGGTCGGGCGGGCGCGAGGCGGTCGCGCGCCGGGCGGGGGCGATCCGGAGGAATCTCGCGTCGAGTTCGGGGCGGCCGGTCGAGGCCGCGGACGTCGCGGCGATGACGTCGGAGGCGCGGACCGGCCGGTTCACGCCCGCGGGCGTTGGCGCGTATTACCGGGGCAGTGTGGCGCGCCAGGGCGTGCTCTCCGGGACGGAGCTGTCGGGTGCCATCCTGGATTACGGCCGGCGCCTGTTCGAGCCGGACGCGAACGGCCGGCCGACGGACCGGCTCAAGCCGGCCGCCGCCGCCGCGATGGCCGCGGCGGCGCTGGGGTGGGATCATTGGCCCGACGGGCGGCGTAGCGCGGTCGACTCGCGCGACGCGGCCCAGAGGCGGATCGATCAGGAACTGGAGAAGACCGCCGGCCCGGCGCGCGACGCGGCGGTCCGCCACTTTGCGCTCGCCGCGTCGTTGGGGGAGGGCCGCGCGGCCGAGCGGCTGCGGGCGTGGAAGGCCGGGGACGCGCCGGTCGTGAGGGCGGCGCTGGCGGTCGGCGCGGGGCCGCGCGTCCCGCTGGCGGTCCGCGCGTGGATCGCGCGGGCGGTCGTCGGGCCGCCGGACGGTGGCGAGCGGCTGGCCAAGCTGCTCACGCACGACGACCCGGACGTGCGGAAGATCGCGGCGACGGTCGCGGGCGCGGGCGGGCAGGCGCTGGACGCCGAGCCGGCGCTCGTGTGGGCGATCAAGCTCGGCAGGCCGATCGGGGTGGACGTGGTCGCGGCGTTGCGGGTCACGCCGTCCGACTCGCTGAAAAAGCAGCTCGTCGCGTACCTGGACGGCACGTCGCTCCCGCTCCGCCGGTCGGCCTTGGAAGTGATTGCGGCGACCGGCGTGGCGGACGACGCGTTGCGGGCGACGCTGCGGACGAAGTTTCTGCGGAGCGCCGACGCGGCCGAGCGCGACCTGGCGGCCGCGGGGATCGGCACGGACGACGCCCGGCGGGTGGCGCGGATCCCGTCGCTGATCGCGGAGCTGCGCGGGCACAGCCCGGAGCGGCGGGCGCGGGCGGCGCGCGAGCTGCAGTCGATCGACGCGGCCGCGCCGGCGGTGTCGCGGGCGCTGCTGAAGGCGGTCGACGCGGGGGACTTCGCGGTGCGCGAGGGGCTGGTGATCGCGCTGCAGGCGGCGTGGGAGCGGGACGTGCCGGCCGAGCAGGTGCTGGCGGGGGCGGACGCGGAGCCGGACGCGGCGAGACGCGCGTACCTGCGGGCGGCGCGGCGGGCGGTGGGGCAGGCACCCCCGCCGCCGCCATCGCCGTGAGGGTGGGAGGCCGCCCGGCGCGGAGGCCGCGCGCGGTACGGTGTTCGGGCGCTGTTGCCCGACGTCGGGATGTTGGGCTACGTTGGCTCGCTGTCCTTTCCGCTAAGGTGATCCGATGCGACAGATGCCGAGTTGGTCCGTGATCGCGGCGGTGCTGGCGGCCGTGCTCTGTCCGGCGTTGCGGGCGGTTGCGGACACGGCGCGGGATTTGGCGCTGGTGCGCGACCCGACCGAGTCGCCGGGCGAGCGGATCGGGGCGGCGGCGCGGCTGGGCGAGGACCCGGCCGCGGCGGACGTGCCGGGCGTCGCCGCGGCGCTGGAGACGGTCGGTTGGTCGACGGGCGAGGCGGACGCGGGGGTGGCGGCGGCGGGGCGGGGGGCGCTGGAGCGGATCGCGCAGCGGCGGCCGGCGGACGCGGCGGCGCGGGTGATCGCGGCGGGGGCGCAAGGGGCCTCGCCCGAGGCGCTGGCGCGCGGGGCGCGGGCGCTGCTGGACCCGCTCACGCCGCCCGCGGAGGTGGCCCTGTGGGTCGCACGGCTCGCCGGGGCTGATCTTGGGGCGGGATCGCCGCTGGCGCCGCTGATCGAGGCGGCGCGCGAGCCGGGCGGGACGCACCGGGTGCGGGCGCGGGTGATGCTGACGGCGGTGCTCGGCGTGCGCGAGGCGGACGTGATGGTCGAGCTCGGGCCGATCGCGGGGACGCAGTCGTTCGCGGAAATGGCGGAGGCGAAGATCGTCCGGCCGTTGCGCGAGGGCGGGTGGGAACGGCAGGCGCAGGCCGAGGGGCTTGCGCGGTCGGAACGGGCGGAATTCCGCGCGCTGGGCGGGGCGATGCTGCGGATGATGGTGGAGGCGAACAAGGGTGACGGCGGGCGCGCCACGGCGGAGCGCCGGGCGGCGGCGCTGGTCGGGCTCGAAATCGCGGCGCGACCGGTGGCCAGTGTGCCGGTCGCACCCTTCCGGGCCGCGGCCCGACCGACGGGCGGCGCGCTGGCGATGACGGTGCCGGAGCCGGCGCGGGACGTGGGGGTGGTGAACGAGCAGATCGTGCTCACCGAGGCGACGCGGGCGCGGCGGTATGACCCGGACACGGTGCTGAGATGTCTGAGGCGGCTGGACGATTCGGATGCGGAAATCCGGGCCGCGGCGCACGGGTATTGGAACTCGATGGTCGTGAGAGGGGTACTGGAGGAGCACGCCGTGCGCGCGGTGGCGCGGGTGCTGCCGGAGGTGGGCGAGCCGCAGTTCGGGTGGGCGCTGGGGCACTTGGAGAAGGCGCCGACGGAACTGCGGTGGGTCGTGGACGCGGTACTGCTCCGCCGTGTGATCCTGGGCGATCGCGACGCGACGTTGGCCGTGGGGCGAATCCGCTCGCCGGGCGCGGAAGGGGCGGTCGAGGTGGCGCGAATGCTGGCGCGGTCGTCGGGGGCCCAGCAGGAGCCGTTCGCCAGGTGGCTGACGGAGGCGGTGCGCGGCGAGCAATACGCCGGGCCGGCGCTGGCGCCGCTGCTGTCGGACGAGGACCAGTGGACGGCCCGTGCGGCGGCGCGGCTCGCGGCGGTGGCGCCGGACCGGCTGGGCGCGTCGGAGGCGGTGGCCCTGCTGGCCGGGATGGGAAAGGTGCCGCCGCGCGACCTGCTGGCGGCGCTGGTGCCCGACCCGGCGACGGTGGGCGACCGGCTGGCGCCGCTCGTGCGGTCGACGCGACCGGAGTCGCGGAAGGCGGCGCTGCGCGTGCTGGCGGCGGTCGGGGCGCGGGGCGACGACGCGCGGGCGGCGGTCGAGGCGGTGCTGCGGGCGGGCGATGAGGACGAGCAGGGGCTGGCGGCCGAGGCGCTGGGGACGGAGGAGGCGACGCGGATCGCGACCGGGGCGGCGGTCCTGCGGGGCCTGCGGGCGGCCGACCCGTCGGTGCGGTCGGCCGCGGCGCACCGGGCGGCGCGGGTCGGGCTGGCGGAGCCGGCGGTGACGGCCGCGCTGGTGCGGGCGGTGGGCGCGGGCGACCTGGCGGCGCGCGAGGGGCTGATCCTGGCGCTGGAGCGATCGGCCAAGGCGGGCGGGTCGGTGGCGGACGTGCTGGCGACGGCGGACGAAGAAGGTGACGCTACGAAGCGCGCGTACCTGCGGGCGGCGCGGCGGGCGGTGGGGAAGTGATCGGGATGCGAGGATGGAGGATGGAAGATGGAGGAGGGCGTCGGCACCATCGGCCATCGTCGATGTTCCATCTCGTATGATGGAACTCGCAGCGACTCGCGGGCTAGTAGCCCACGCCACGGCGGGCATGACGAGAGGAACGTGATGCGACACGGCTCAATGCTGATCGTCCTATGCGTCGTGGCGACGATTTGCGCCGGTCCAGCGCTCGCGGATACGGCGGGCGACGTGGCGGTGTTGAACGGGTCGGCGACGACGGCGGCGGAGAAGGCGGCGGCGGCGTGGCGGCTGGGGCGGGCGCCGCGCGACGACCACTGGCCGGCCGTGATCGCGGCGCTGTCGAAGGCGACCGGGCACGCGGACGAGGTCGTGCGGCGGGCGGCGCAGGACGCGCTGGGGCGGGTGGTCGGGCCGGCGCAGGCGGCGAAGCTGGAGGCGGAGTTTCGGCCCGGGGGGAAGATCCCGGCCGGGGAGCGCGTCGGGCCGGACGGGTTCGCGGTCCCGCCGGAGGTGATCGCGGCGATCAACTGGCCGGCGATCGCGCCGCGGCAGTCGGCGGCGGAGATGCTGCTCGACCCGGCGCTGCCGGCGTCGGTGTACCCGCGGATGGTCAGGCTGCTGACGGACGAGCCGCTGGGGCCGGGGTCGGCGCTCGAGCCGCTGGTTAGGGCGGGGGCGTGGCCGGGCGTGCGCGGGCTGGGGGCGCGTTTGACGATGGGGACGATCCTGGGGTCGCAGGACGCGGCGGACGCGGCGGTGGTGGTCGGGGCGGTGCCGGCGGGATCGACGTTTTACGAGGAAGGCCGGCGCGCGTGGGTCGACCGGCTGAACGGGTGGCGCGCGTACCCGCTGGCGGTCGTTCTGGCGACCGGAGGACGGGCCGAGCTGCGCGACGTCGGGCTGGCGATGCTCGAGAAGGTCGTGGAGATGAACCGGGACGACCGGTCGCGCGACGGGCAGGCGCGGCTGCGCGTGGCGGCCGAGCTGTGGGAGCGGGGGACCGCGGGCCGGCAGCCGGTGCGGTTGGCGGCGTGGGAGCCGGCGGACGCGGTGGTCGCGCGGGCAATCGAGGAGGGGTGGGTCGAGCGGATCGCGGAGGCCCGGCGGGGGGGCAAGTTCGACGTCGTGACGCTGTCCGCTTGCCAGGACCGGCTGGACAGCGAGATCCCCGAATCGCGCAAGGTCGCGCACGAGTACTGGCGGTCCATGTTCGACGAGAAGGGCAAGTTGAAGGACGAAGCGGGCACGGCGCTGGCGCTGCTGCTGGATTCGCACACGCCGTATTTCAACGCGATTGCGGGGCACCTGAAGACGGCGTCGCCCAAGGTGCGCGCGTACGGCGAGACGCGGCTGTTGATCCGGGCTGGGCGCGGATACCTGGACGCTGCGGGCGCGGTCCGGGAATGGGGCCTGGCGGAGACGCCGCTCGGCCGGGTGGCGCTGCGCGTGGCGCAGGAGAAGCCGGGAAGTGTTCACCGGCAGTGGTTCGAAGCGGCCATGTCGGGCAGGACGGAAGCGGCGGGCCAGGTGTTCGCCGAGGCGGTGGCGTCGGGCGACGAGGCCTCGGCCGACGCGATCGCGTACCTGGCGGCGCTGGCGCCCGAGCGGCTCGGGACGCGGGACGCGCTGCTGGCGGCCGCCGCGCGCGGGGTGATGCCGTCGACGCGGGCGCTCGAGTTGCTGGCGCCAAAAGGGGCGGCCGCGGACGGCGTCGCCAAGGCGCTCGGTTCGACGGACCCGGGCACGCGAGAGGTGAGCCTGCGACTGCTGACATTGATCGGCAGGGACCGTCCGGAGACGCGTGCGGCCGTCGAGCCGTTTTTGCGGTCTGCGATCGACCGCGAGCGAGAATTGGCGGCCGAGGTGCTCGGGACGGACGACGCGCGACGGACGGCGGCGGGGCCGGGGGTGCTGCGGGATTTGCGGGCGGGCGACCCGGCGGTGCGGTCGAAGGCGGCGCACCTGGCGCATCGGCTGGGGCTGGACCGGCCGGCGGTGACGGCGGCGCTGGTCAAGGCGGTCGACTCGGGCGACATGGCGACACGCGAGGGGCTCGTGCTGGCGCTGGAGCGCGCGGCGGCTGCGCGGGCGGGGAGCGCGGTGGACGTGCTGGCGACCGCGGACGAGGAGAAGGACGTGACGAAGCGGGCGTATCTGCGGGCGGCGCGGCGGGCGGTGGGGAAGTAGTTTGGAAGCTCAATCGGCGGGTCGCAACTGCTCCAGGTCTGCGCCGTCGAGCCAGCGGCGGGCGGCGGTTGCGGCCGAGTCGGGTCTGGGGAAGGCGGTCTCGCCAAGGAGTTGACCGTCGAGCGCGGGGTCGAGGATGAACGTGTTGTTCGGGCCGGGGTACAACTCCGCGCCGCGCGGCCCAATGTCGACGAAAATGAACTGGCTCGCGCCGTCGCCGCGAATCGTCACGGCGGACGCGTGCGGGGCTACTGCGCGGCGGACAGCGGCCGAGAGGGCCCGAGGGTGGGTATCGAAATCGTCCGTTCCCATCCTCGTGCTACTTCGCGCCGGGCGAGGTGAACAGCGCATCCGGCAGGGCGACGACCTTGGTGACGATGGCGCGTTGGCCTTCGGGCTCGACGATGGTCAGGGCCCAGCGCATGCCGCCGTGGGTGGGGAGGGCGTCGTAGAGGACGGCGCGGCCCTTGTTGCCGCCGGCGGGGATACCGGCGGCGTTGTAGACGTACGGGCGGCGCGAGACGGGGCAGGCGAGGGACATCGACTCGTCGAACGCGGGATTCTGGCGGACGGCGGCGAGGTCGGGCGGGAGCTTGCCGTTGGCCTGGTAGTACATGAGCAGGGGGGCGGCCAAGTCGTGCAGGGCGGTCGCGCACGGGTCGGTATTGGCCTCGGACTGCTTCGGCGGGGTGGGAGTGGTGCGCGGGGGTGCGGGGTCGGGCGGCGTCGTGACCACCGGGGCCTCGTTGCCCGTGCGCGCGAACCGCGGGCCACCGGTGATCGTGGTCGTGGTCGACTTGCACGCCGTGAACGGCAGGCAGATCAGGCAGGCGATGAGGGTGATGCGACGGGACACTGGAACCTCAAGAAAGCAGAATTCGAACGGCTCGGACGGAGCCTCGCCCTCCCGCCGTGGGACTACCGCGGGCCCTCGATCCGCTCGCGTTCGCGCTCGAGGCGCTCGCGGGCCTCGCGGTCGCGGAACTCCCGGGCGCTGCGGGGGTCGGCGGGGTCGCCGGGGCGGGCCGGGGGCGCCGAGCCCGCCGGGTCGGAGCCGGGCGGCGCGGGCGGGGGCAGGCGGAGGTTGCCGTCGTCGTCGGCGCCGCGCGGGGTGTTGGGGCGGATCTCGATGTCCCGGCTGGGTGGGAGCGGGACGTCGCCGCGCTCGAGGCCGCGCTTGTGGTCGGGGAACGCGCCCGGGTCGACGGCCTTGGGCACGAGCTTGGCGCCGTCGAGCTCCTGCTGGCTCATGTCGGGCAGGACGTCGGGGGCGGCGGCGACGTGCGGCGTGAGGAAGATCAGGAGCTCGGTCTTGCTCTTGCGCTGCTGGGTGCGCTTGAACACCTCGCCCAAAAGCGGGATGTCGCCCAGGATCGGGACCTTGTCGATCGTCTGGGTCAGGCGGTCCTCCATCAGGCCCCCGATCACGACGGTCTGGCCGTTCTTGATCGCGACGCGCGTCTGGGCGCTGCGCTTGGCGATGACGGGGGCACTGATCGTGTCCGAGACCGGGACGGTCGTGCCGGTCAGCGCGGAGATCTCCGGGGCGACGTCGAGGATGACGAGCCCGTCGGGGTTAATGTGCGGGATGACGTCGAGCAGGATGCCGATGTCGTCGTACTCGATCGTGTTGATCGTCTGGCCGGTGTCGGTGATGCGGCTGTTGGTGATGAACGGCACCTCCTGGCCGACCGTGATGGAGGCGAGCTGGTTGTCGGACGCGAGGATGTACGGGCGGGAGAGGACGTCGAGCTTGCCGACCTGCTCGAGGGCGCGGATCGTCGCGGTGAAGTTGTTCTCGAGGATGTTGACGACGAGGCCGGACGTGAGGCGGGCGAGGCCGAAGTTGGTGCCGCCGCGCTGGCCGGCCGTGGTCACGCCGTTGCGGAAGTTGAGGACGGAGAACTCGGCGCCGATGTCGTGGGCGTTGTCGTGGGTGACCTCGGCGATCAGGACCTTGATCAGGACCTGCTGGACGGGGCGGTCGAGCTCGGCCAGGACCATCTTGACGCGCTCGTAGTCGCCGGGCTTGGTGCGGACGAGGAGGGAGTTGGTGTCCGGGTCGGCGATGATCGAGACCTGGCCGGAAAGGCCGGTCGCGGTCGCGCGGCCGGCAGCCGAGAGGCCACCGACTCCGCCCCCGAACCCGCCGCGGCCACCGGTGGCGCCGCCGAACCCGCCGCCGCCGAACCCGCCCCCGGCGAGCCCGCCGCCGCCCCCGAACCCGCCGCCGCCCCCGCCGCGGGTGCCGCCGGAGCCGATGCCGCCGCCGCCGCGGCTGTTGCCCGCGCCACCGCCCGAGCGGTTGTTGGTGCCGCCCCCGCCGAGGCGGTTGGACGAGCCCGAGCGGTTGAGGCTGGACGTGCCGCCGGTCTGTCCGCCGCGGCTGGTGCCGCCGGTGCCGTTGAACAGGCTGTTCATTACGTACTCGACGTTGAGCGCCTGGGCGTTCTTGAGGCGGTAGATGAAGACGGTTTCCTCGGCGGCCGGGTTCTGGTCGAGGTCCGTGAGGACCTTTTCGACGAGGGCGACGGTGTCGGCCGGGCCGGTGACGACGACGGTGTTCGTGCGCTCGTCGGACGAGGCGGAGACCTTGGGGACCTGGCGGCGCTCGCCGCCGCCCTGCGCGCCGCCGCCCCCCCCGCCGCCGGGGAAGCCGCCGCCGCCGGGGAACCCGCCGCCGCCGAAGAACCGACGGCCGCCCCCGCCGCCTTGGCCGCCGCGGCCGCCCTGGCCGCCGCCGGTCGTGCCGGTGTCGCCGAACACCTCGGTGATCAGGCGGGCCGCGGTCGCGGCCGAGGCGTACTTGAGCTGGATGACCTTGACCTCGGACAGCCCGGCGAGCGATTTGTCGAGGGCGGCGACGACTTCCACGATCCGCTTGATGTTCGCCGACGAGTCGGTCATCACCAGCGCGTTGGCCGACGCGTTGGCGGTGAAGTCCGCGTCCGTCGAGATGAGCGGGGCGAGGTCGTTCTTGAGCTGGACGGCGTCGGCGTACCGGAGCGGGATGACCTGGGTGATCAGCTCGTCGGTGTTCTTGACGTCCTTGGGGTCCGCGCCCTGGCGGACCGGGATGTTCTGCCGCTTGGCGTCGTTGCGGAAGACGATCTTGAGGATGCGGTCCTGCTGGATCGCGGCGTACTGCTTCTCGCGGAGGACGGAGTTGAGCAGGGAGACGGCCTCCTCCGGCGACACCGGCTTTTTGGAGACGAGCGTGACCCGCCCCTCGGGCTTGACGACCTTGACGACGATGAACCCGGCCTTGGCGGAGAGCTCGTCGAGGACGGCGTTGATCGAGATGTCCTGGACGTTGAGGAGCAGGCCGCCACCGGGCGCGAGGGTGATGCCGCCGGTGGCGGCGCCGTTGGTGGTCGGGGGGCGTGCGCCGCCGGGTGCGGTTCCGGTCGTCCCGGCGGGCGCGGCGGGGGTCGTGCCGCCGCCGGCGGGCGGCGTGGTACCGGCGGGGGTGGTGCCGGCGGGCGGCGTGGTTCCCCCTGGGGCGGGGGCCGTGCCGCCGGCGGGCGCGGTGCCGCTGCCGGCGCCTGAGGCGGCGGGGGGCGTGGTTCCGGCGGGGGCGGCGCCTGTGCCGGCGGGGGCGGGCTGGGCGCGGGTCGGGCCCTGGTTGATCGTGAGGGTGGTGGCGAGCAGGGCGGCGGTGGCGGCGGCGCGGAGGGCGCGCCAGGCGCGGGGGGTGCGGGCGGCCGAGCGGCTGGCGGGGACGGTGGGGTCGGTCATGGGGGTGTTCACTCTTGGTTCTTCCTCGGGTCGGTGCTCGCGTGTGCTCGTGATGTGCTATTGAGAGGGTCGGTGCTCCCGTGCGTCACCGGAGTGAGCACGCCGACCCCGGGCCGCGGGTCATTGCGGGGGCTTGGGGGGCAGTTGGCCCATCTGCTGGAGGCGGCGGAGTTTCATGCGCTGCTCGGGGGTGAGCGACGGGTCGTTCGGGTCCATGCCGGGGGTGATGCCGGCAGGGATGGGCTGGGGGCCGGTCGACGCCGACGACGCGACGCCGCCCGCGCCGCCGCCACCGGTCGACCCGGACGGGACGACGGTGACGCCGGACAGGGTTTGTCCGATCGAGACCCAGGTGCGTTGCCCGTTGGCCTCGTAGGCGATGGCGTCGATCGAGATGTCGGTGACGGTGCCGCGGGCGACGGCCTCGCCGGGCGCGACGCGGAGGATGCGGGCGGCGGCCATGTCCTCGAGGTAGGCGTGGACCGTGCCGTCCTCGGCGACGATGCCGGTGAGGAGGAACGAGTTCTCCGGGGCGGCGGGGGGCGGGGCCTCGCGCGTGGTGGGGGTCGAGGGCGGGCGGACGTCGCGGCCGCCGCCGGCCGAGGACGAGCGACGGTCCTTCAGGAAGATATTCTGGTCGGCGATGACGGCGTATTTGTCCCGGAAGGACGGGCGGGAGGTGGCGCCGCCGGACATGGCGGGCGCGGCGGACGAGGTAGCGCGGGAGTCGCGGCCGGTGGACGAGGAGGACGACGAGGACGAGCGGGTGTCGCGGCCGTAGGAGGACGAGCGGGAATCGCGCCCGTACGACGGACGCGAGTCGGTGGGGCGCGAGGTAGCGTTCGTCGTGGCGTTCGTCGTGGCGTTCGTCGTGGCGGTGGCGGTGGCGGGCGTCGCGGCAGTCGTGGGCGCGGTCGTGAGGGGCGCGGCGACGGCGGGCGCGGTCGTAGTTGACGCGGGCGCCGTGGCCGTCGTGGCCCCGCCGCCGGCGATGGCGAGGGCGGCGGACGCGAGGAGGCCCGCGCCGGCGACCGCGATCAGGCGACGCCAGGCGGTCGGGGGAAGGTTATGGGGGCTGATGGGCGACATGGGTAATCCCGGTCGGGGGTCGGTCGGGCTCGGATGAGCGAGTGGTCAGTACGCGCCGGCGGACGCCCCAGGGGGCTTGGGCGCGGGCTTGTCGGGCGTGACGGCATAGATCGTCGTGATCGCCATCCGCGCCTCGAGGTCGTCGGTCCCCTCCTTATGGGCGGTGATCGCGATGTCGGACACGCGGACGGGGATGTTGGCGGTCTCGATCCGGTA
>DASPKW010000380.1:0-2303 GCA_035627895.1 Tepidisphaeraceae bacterium
ACCATCATCCTCAGCGACGGCACGACCATCGACGGCACCGCCATCCAGCAGGGCGACAAGTACTGGATCAAGGGCAAGGACGGCTCCACCCGGACCGTGCCCGCCGCCGACGTCTCCTCCATCACCCGCAACGGCGTCCGCGTCGGCGGCACCGGCGAGCCCCCCAAGGCCGCCCCCGCCACGGTCGCCAAGCCCGCCACCGGTACGCCGGCCGCGACGCCCGCCGCCGGCGGCGGTGGCGCCAACTTCCAGGTCACCAAGCGCAAGGCCGACGCCGTCACCGCGCCGCTCGCCGCCGTCACCCTGTGGCAGAAGTTCGTCGATGAGAACCCGACCTCCGCCGACCTCGCCGCCGCCCAGAAGGAGCTCGACGCCTGGCAGAAGATGGCCACCGACGGCGCCGAGAAGATCAACGGCAAGCGGGTCGCCGGCGACGAGCGCAAGAAGCTCCTCGAAAAGGCAACCAAGCTCACCCGCGAGGGGTGGGAGATGATGCACGCCAACCAGACCCTCCAGGCCATGCGCAAGATGGAGGAGTCGCTCCGCCTTTACCCCAACTCGTTCCGCACCAACTTCGCCCTGGGCTACCTCAACATCATGGGCGACAAGAACGACGTCGCCCTGCGCTACCTCGACGCCGCCCTCCGCCTGAACCCCAAGAGCGCCGAGACGCTCAACAACATCGGCGTCGCCCACATGCGGATGCGCCACCACGTCGACTCGATCGGCTACCTGCAGAAGGCCGCCGAGCTCGGCGACTCCGCCCCGCTCGTGCAGAACCTCGTCAACGGCCTGGCCTCGATCCCCGACGTCGCCCGCAACACCCCCAAGCTCCGCCCCGCCGTCGAGACCGCCCAACTCCTCGCCTCCAAGTACGGCATCGGCGGCCCGACCGGCATGGTCACGATCGTCGGCCTCGCCCCCGGCGCCGAGAAGCAGTCCGCCGAGGAGGAGAGCAACCGCTACGCCGTCTCCAGCGGCACCGGATTCATCATCCAGGACGACGGCCTGATCGTCACCAACCGCCACGTCGTCAAGGGCGCCAAGACGATCGTCGTCTCGATCAACGGCGAGCGCCCCAAGTCCGCCGAGATCGTCGTCATCGACGAAGAGCAGGACCTCGCGCTCGTCAAGATCAAGACCGTCAAGACGAAGCTCCCGGTCATCCGCCTGGCCAAGGCCGACGCGCCCAACGACGGCGCCGAGTGCACCGTCCTCGGGTTTCCGCTCATCGATCGCCTCGGCGCCGCGATCAAGATCACCCGCGGCATCGTCTCGTCCGGCAGCGCCAACAACGAGGGCGCCGACGTCGTCATCGACGCCAAGGTCAACCCCGGCAACTCCGGCGGCCCGCTCGTCGACAAGTTCGGCAACGTGATCGGCGTCGTCACCATGAAGTCCGCCAACAGCCAGTTCGAGGACAGCTACGGCATGGCCATCTCCGCCGGCCGCGTCCGCAAATTTCTCGAGAAGAACAACATCAAGCTCGCCCCCGCCGACGCCCCCGCCACCCCCGCCGGCATGTCCACCGAGGAAATCGCCGCCAAGGTCAAACCCGCGACCGTCTGCATCATCTGCACCGAGCGCGAGAAGGAATGACCCCCGACTGCGCAACGGGCATCGAGACCGTTCATCGCAGGTTGCGCAGACGCAACATAAAACGAAGAAGGCAGGCGCCGCGCCCGGCGCCTGCCTTCTTCATTTCTCACCCAAGGGCGTCCTGGCGAGCGCCCCGGGGCCGCAATCTAACCACGTCGATCGCCCAACCAAAGGGGGCGCGGTGTGCTCACTTCAGTGAGCATGCCAACCCCTACTCGTTCCCCTCGCTCGTCTCCTCGAGCATCTTCCGCAAATACCCGTTCTCGCGCCGCGTCGCCTCGAGGTCGAACATCATGTACTTGATCGACAGCCGCAAGTAGTCCAGCGACTCCTGGAGCGACGACACCGTCTTGACCAGCCGGTCGTGCCGGGCCCGCGACTCGTCGGCCATCTGCTCGAGCTTCCGCCGCTCGGTCGCCGGGAGCGTGGAGATCTCCTCCATCAGCTCGGCGAGCTTCGTCTGGAACTCCTGCTCGTTCATGTTGATCGCTCCCATCGGGCCGCCTCCGCGAGTGTCGCCCGCCATCCCCACCGCCGTGCGGCCGCGGGGAGAGCGGGTCTGCCCGATCCAATACAAATGCCGTTCCACGTCCGTGGGAGAAGGGCGATCCGTCGTCCGCGCGGCAGCCGCGCCGCGAGTTATCGGAAGCCCACATCGTATCTGCCCCCAAACCGCGGGCCTAGTTCGGATTTCCGCGAATTAT
>DASPKW010000381.1:0-3732 GCA_035627895.1 Tepidisphaeraceae bacterium
ATGATAGCGTGCGTCCGCCGGTGCGCAGCGCCGATGGATCGCGTGAGCTCTACGCGGGCGAGCCGCTGCCGCACTTCAATGAAGTGGACGAGTGCGCCGGCCTGGACGGCTTAATGACCTACCGCGTCCACAAGGCGATGAACCAGCCGGTCGAGAACACGCTGCACGATTTGCGCTGGGGCGACGTCGATCGCAGCGGCACCGTGCCGGATTACGTGTGGGTGTTCCTGATCTCCGGCTCCGCCCCCCCTGCCCATTTCGAGGGCGGCTGGGCGGGCGCCACCAGCGAGCGCCAGCCCGCGATGTACTTCCGCCTCGGCGGGGGCACGCTCAAGGGCGTCAGCAGGCCCGGCGAGATCGTCTGGAGCCGCATCTTCATCGACGACGGCCGGCTCAAGATGGACCTGGGCCGGGCCGGCGTCGTCGCGCTGCCGGATGAGGAAACCCGACGCCGGTGGGAGGCTACCACGCCCCAGTGGCCGATCATGCATGCCGTGACCTACGGCGTCTCCCGCGACCAGATGATGGCCCGCCATAAGGCGAACCACATCCAGGTCGCCTACGCGAACTCCCCCGCCGAGGCGGACGCCGCCATGCTCGCCAAAGCAGTGATGGCGGAGGCGCTCGGCATTGACGTGTCGATCTGCGGCACGCGCAAGAACGGGAAGGCGTGGGCTTAATGCAGGTGATGAGGGAGCCCAGCGACTTGTCGCGGGACGGGCGCAAAGGGGCTCTGGATTCGACGGAGGACGCACCGTGATTCGCACGTTGTTCGTCGCGCTGGTTTTCGCGCTCCCCGTCATCGCCCAGGAGACTCGCGTCGCCGTCACCGACGACGCCACCCTCCGCCGCGCCCTCGCCGCGGCCAAACCCGGCTCCCGCATCGTCCTCGCCCCCGGCAAGTACCGCGCCGGCCTCGAGATCATCAACGTCCGCGGGTCGGCCGACAAGCGGCTTGTCATCGAGGCCGCCGACCCGAAAGACAAACCCGTCATCGAGGGCGGCCGGCTCGGCATCCACGTGCGCGGCTGCGCGTACGTCACCCTCCGCAACCTCGTCGTCCGCGGCGCCGCCGGCAACGGCATCAACGTCGACGACGGCGGCTCGCCCGACACGCCGGGGCAGTTCATCACGATCGAGTCCGTCGACGTCGCCGACATCGGCCCGCGCGGGAACACCGACGCCATCAAGCTGTCCGGCGTCGACGACTCGATTGTCCGCGACTGCACCCTCGCCGGCTGGGGCGGCGAGGGCATCGACATGGTCGGCTGCCACCGCGTCCTGGTCGAGAACTGCACCTTCCGCGGCAAGCCCGGCTTCGGCCAGACCTGCGCCGTACAGGCCAAGGGCGGCTCGACCGACGTCACGATCCGCGCCTGCGCCTTCGTCTACGCCGCCCAACGCGCCGTCAACCTCGGCGGCTCCACCGGCGCCCCCTTCTACCGCCCGAAGGACGCCAACTACGAAGCGAAGAACATCCTGGTCGAGGGTTGCCGATTCACCGGCAGCCTGGCCCCGATCTGCTTCGTCGGCATCGACGGCTCGACCGTCCGCTACAACACGTTCGACCGCCCCGAAAAGTGGGTCGTCCGCATCCTCCAGGAAACCCGCACGCCCGGCTTCGTCCCGAGCCGCAACGGCCGGTTCGAGCACAACCTGATCGTCGCCGACTCGCGCACCCTGCGCTCCGCGATCAACTCGAGCGACGCGACCGACCCCGCCAGCTTCGTGTTCGCGAGCAACTGGTGGTTCAGCCCCGACCGCCCCGCCGCCAGCCGCCCGGAACTCCCGTCGCCCGAAAGGGACGGCGTCTACGGCACCGACCCGCGCCTGAAAACCGCCGACGACGGCGCACCGGGCGCGCCGGCCGACCCGAACGCCGCCGCCTACGGTCACGCCGGACTTCCGAAGAAGTAGCTCACCCGCCCCACCCCTCCCCCTCGTCCAACTCCCGCACGTACGCCAGCGCCTCCGCCACACTACACACCACCGCCCCCCGAACCCGCCCCGCCCGGTCGAACTCCCGCAACAACATCAGGTCCTCGAAATCCTCCGACGCCTCCAGCCGCGCCTTCGCCCGCGCGCCCAGCGTCCCCTCGAAGATCGCCTGAGCGTCCATGTGGTGCGCGATCAGGAACTGTGTACGCGGCGTGATCAGCCCCTCCAGCGCCGCGAGGCCCGCCGCCACGTGGTCGCGCCGGTCGATCCCCTTGCCCACGTCGTGCAGCAGCGCCGCCAGGACCAACTCCTCGTCCCACGGCCGCGCATCCCGCGCCAGCTCGAAGACCTGCAAACTGTGGTACAGCGCATCCCCCTCCGGGTGCCACGCCGGGTTCTGCTTCACCTTCTCCAGCGGCTCGAGCAGCAGCCGGTACATCTCGAACCGGTCGACCCCCTGCTCCGCGTCCGTCACGTCTTGATCGAGGTCAATCCCCGGGTACTCGCGCTCCAGGAACTGCTCGAGCTCCGCGATCGACGCCCGCTCGATCGCCTTCCCGGTAATCGAGCTCTTGAACACGTAATGCGCCTGATCCGCCGCGTACATCGTCAGCTCGTACGCGAACCGGTCCGCCAAGTGCACGTGCGTAAAGACGCGCTCCTCCCCCTGCTTCCGCACCCGCTTCTGCTCGACCTCACACTGATACCCGGCGTCGTCCAAAATCGCCGTCACCGGCGACACGTGATCCGAGAAGATGTGCAGATCGATGTCCGACCCCTGCCGCGTGTGCCCCGTGAACACGCTCCCGATCAGCCGCGGCCGGAACGCCGCCAGCAGCCGCATTAGCCGCAGCGCTGCCAGCCGCATGTCCCGCAAATTCTTCGTCCGCTGCTCCCCCTCGTACAAATTGGCCATCGCCTGGATCTGGTCGCGAATCTCCGCATTGCTCGGCAAATCCTTGGGCCTGAACCGGTACTCGACCCCCAACTGCTTGGCCGCCTTGCGCTTGGCCGTGAAATACTCGGACTCCGACCGGTCGTACATCATGCGCGCCGCGATCAGCGCGATCTGCCTGCGAATGCGTTCATCTGCCATGCTCGTTTCTCGCCGCGGATATGACGCCCGGGTGTGCGGCGGTGGGCGGGGTGGTGTTCCCACGGCGGATGATGCCGCGCGCGGGTGCGGTCTGACAAGTGCAAATGCGATGACGAGAACCGCGCTCGAAAGCCCTCGGAACTTGTTCCGTGGGTTCCGCGGACCCGTGCAGACCGCGACCCCGCCACTCCCGTCCCCGCAATCTTTACATATCGAAAACCCCCACTACACTACGCCGCCCATGCGAACCACCCTCCTCGCGCTGGCGGCCCTCACCCTCTGCATGCTCACCCCCAACACCCAAGCGGCGGACGCCCCCACCAAGGGCAAGACCCTCTACCACCTCGTCTTCTTCAAGTTCAAGCCCGACGCCCCCAAGGAGCGCATCGACGCGGTCGGCAAGGCGATCGTCGACCTCAAGGGCAAGATCCCCTCGATCGCCTCTGTCTCCTGGGGCACCAACGTCAGCCCCGAGAAGAAGGACAAGGGCTACACGCACGCGATCGTCATGACCTTCAAGGACGAGAAGGGCCGCGACGAGTACCTCCCCCACCCCGACCACAAGGCCTTCGGCGGCACCCTCAAGGGCATCGTCGACGACGTCCTGGTCTTCGACGTCTGGGGCGAATGACCCCGACCTGCCGATAAGCACCGAGCAACCGCCGCCCCCCTCTCCCACACGCGCCGATTCGACACCA
>DASPKW010000382.1:0-3750 GCA_035627895.1 Tepidisphaeraceae bacterium
AGGCAATGAATTCGTCCGGCCAAGAGGTTAAGGACGAGATCGAGGCGAATACATCGGAAGAAGCGATTGCCAAAATTCGCGGCAAAGGGTTCTTCCCTACCAAGGTTCGCGAAAAAGCAGCTAAGAAGAAGGTCGGTAAGAAAGCCGCTGCCGCGGTCGAAACCGGGCCGACGCGGAAGATGCCGATCTCGATTGGCGGCGTGCCGCGAAAGCAGCTCGTCAGCTTTACGCGTCAGCTTTCGACCCTTCAGGACGCGGGCCTGCCGATTTTGCGTAGCTTGCAGATTCTCGAGCAGCAGCAGAAGCCGGGATTGCTTAAGGCGATCATCGGCGGCGTGTCGGATGAAGTCGAAGGCGGCGGGACGCTCTCCGATGCAATGGCCAAGTACCCCAGGGCGTTCGACAAGCTTTACGTGAACATGATCAACGCCGGCGAAGCGGGCGGCGTGCTCGACCTGATCCTGGCGCGTCTGGCCGACTTCATGGAAAAGGCGGCGAAGCTCAAGAAGAAGGTCATCGGCGCGATGATCTACCCGGCCGTCGTCATCACGATCGCGGTCGCGATCGTGTCGATGATCATGATCTTCGTCATCCCGAAGTTCGAGCAGATCTTCGTGGACTTCAAGGTGCAGCTGCCGGGGATCACGCAGTTGCTGCTGGACATCAGCCGGTGGTTCGCGAACCAGTACGGGTGGTTGTGGGTGATCTTGACGCCGGTCGTGATCGTGGTGCTGATCAAGCTGGCGCGGATGAGCGAGGGCGGGAAGTACGCGGTCGACGCGATGAAGCTGAAGATCCCGATTCTGGGGACGATCGTCGGGAAGGGGTCGATCGCGCGGTTCACGCGGACGCTGGGGACGCTGATCAGCGCCGGCGTGCCGATTTTGGACGCGATCAACATCACGAAGGAGACGTGCGGGAACGAGGTGTACAGCCGGGCGCTGGGGAAGGTGCACGACGCGATCCGCGAGGGCGAGTCGATGGCGGACCCGCTGCGGGCGACCAAGGTGTGCGACGCGATCGTCGTGAACATGGTGGACGTCGGCGAGGAGACGGGCGACCTCGATAAAATGCTGATGAAGATCGCGGACAATTACGACAGCGACGTGGACGTGCTGGTCGGGTCGCTGATCAGCATCCTCGAGCCGGTGATGGTGGTGATGCTGGGCGGGATCGTCGGGTTCATCGTGATCGCGCTGTTCGCGCCGATGATCACGCTGATCCAGACGGTGTCGTCGCCGGGGAAGAAGTAGGGCGCGTGCGAATCCGGGCCGTCGCCATTAGGCTCCGGCACCGGCGTGGCGATGCGGGGGGAGTGGACGGCGCCGGTGTAGGGCAAAACTTCCGCGAGGTTTTTCCGATGAACTGTTTTCGTCCGATACCGTCGTCCGGTTTCCGCGCCGCGCGGCGCGCGTTCACCGTGGTCGAGCTGCTGGTGGTGATCGGGATCATCGCGGTGCTGATGGCGATCCTGGTGCCGGTGGTGGGTCGGGCGCGGATCGCGGCCCAGACGACCGCGAGCCAGAGCCAGGTGCAGAAGATCTCGGCGGGGCTCAACGGGTACTACCACGACTTCAACGCGTACCCGGGGATCGTGCCGAACTCGGCGTTCGCGACCAATGCGACCGCCGCGATGCCGACGGGGCTGACCGGTTACACGCCGACGGAGGACATGGCCCTGGCGCTGCTCGGCGGGCTGGCGGTCGATAACACGAACAAGCTGGTCTACAACAAGGACTACGTCGGCACGGGCCCGCAGACGTTCAACAAGCTCAACCCGTCGAAGAAGACCGCGTACATTCAGAAGGGGGGTTCGGAGCTGCCGGACGATTTGGGGGCGCCGATGACGGGCCAGCGGCCGGATTGGTCGGCGTACACGGACAGCTCGGCGCCGGAGTTCATCGACCAGTACGCCGAGCCGCGGCCGATCCTGTACTTCAAGGCGAACGCGGGGGCGGGGGCGGGCGAGACGAACGTGATTTACGAGTCCGCCGGCACTCACAAGGCGAATTTCCATTACGACCTGAAGGGGGCCAAGGCCTACCTCAAGGCGGCGAACGCCGACCCGAAGCAGGACGACCAGTTCCGGCTGGGCGCGAGCGCGCCCGAGGTGATCAACTTCTTCTCGATCGGCTCGGCCGGTGCGGGCGGGGTGCGTACGGCCCGGGGCGCCGGGTCGTACATGCTTGTGAGCGCCGGGGCGGACCGGCTGTACGGCACGTCGGACGACATCGTGTACACCGGAGGTGGCGGCCAATGAATGTGACGACCCGTCTTACCCGCCCGCGCTTCGGCCGCGGCCGCCGCCCCGCGTTCACGCTGGTCGAGCTGCTGGTGGTGATCGGCATCATCGGGGTGCTGCTGGCGATCTTGCTGCCGACGATCTTCTCGGCGACGCGGCAGGCGTCGCGGAAGCGGACGCTCGCCGACCTGCACGCCGTCACGATGGCGCTGGAGGAGTACAACAAGGACTTCAAGGGGTACCCGCGCCCGCCGCTGGGGACGACGGCGGGGCAAAACCGGAAGGCGCGAATCCTCGGGACGGCCTTGATCGGCCCGGGCGGAAAGAACGCGGACGGGGCCGACGGGCCGGGGTTCCGGACGGAGAAGAATTCGACCGGCAAGGTGTGGGGCCCGTACCTGCCGATCGAGAAGTTCAAGACGAACCCGTCGGAGGGCACGCTGCTCGACCGGTACGACATGGAGATCTATTACTTCCCGCAGTGGCGCGGGTTCACGAAGGGCCCGCCGCCCACGCCGTTGTTCGGGAACGCGAGCAGCAGCCCGATCCTCGATCCCCTGAACGCGGGGAAGCCGGCGCAGCCGAAGTCGGTGTACGATTGGGCGGCGGCGGACGTGCCGGTGAACACGGGGGACGACCCGTCGGCGGTGCTGTACCTGCGGAAGGCGCTGGGGGACGACGACCTGGACGACCTGATCAGCTCGACGGAGACTCTGAAGGACACGCCGCAGTTCATCCTGTTGTCGGTGGGTCAGCGGAAGAAGTTCACGGCGGCGGACGGCGCCGCCGGGCGGGAAAAGATCAAGAAGAACTTCGACAAGTGCGACGAGGTGTCGACGGTTCCGGGGGCGCCGTAGCGTTGGGCGTGAACATCGAACAGCGAACGTCGAACGTCGAACGTCGAGGGCCGGAGGGCCCGTCCGACGTCCGACGTTCGACTTCTTTTTCGGCCCGGACCGGGGCCTGCGGAACGGCCCGGACGGAGCCTCGCCCTCCCGGGTCTGGGCGTTCCGGGTCTCGGCGTTCCGGCTTTACGCTGGTCGAGATGCTGGTGACGGTCGCGGTGCTGGTGATCGTGCTGGGACTGATGGTGAGCCTGGCGCGGTACGTGCGGCGGCGGTCGGCCGAGGACCTGACGCGGCGGGTGCTGGTCAATTTGCACACGGCGACGCTGCAATACACGCGGCAGTTCGGCCCGCTGAACTTGCCGCCGGTCGCCGGCGACGCGGACAAGCCGCTGGACGAGGCGACGCTGCGGGATCGGGCGGAGGCGAACAACCGGCGGTTCGTGCAGATCATGCGGGGGCACCGGGAGCTGTCGGCGAAGGCGTTCCGGGATTTGCCGTTGCCGGTGTACGACGACGCGACGGTGCGGGACGCGTGGGGGGCGCCGATCCTGTTCATGCCGGGGATGCACAAGCAGGTGGGGCAGTCGCCGGACGGGTGGTTTTTCGTGTCGGCGGGGCCGGACCGGCTGTACCTGACGCGGGATGATAATCAGTAGATCG
>DASPKW010000383.1:0-6409 GCA_035627895.1 Tepidisphaeraceae bacterium
GCCCCCGAACCTCCCGCCGCTGGGCGCGGCCATGGTGGTCGACGGGTCGGCCGTGCGGGTCGACGGGTTCATTCCGTCGGCGACCGTGAAGAGCCTGATCGCGGCGGGCCTGCAGATGTACCTGCAGCAGATGCCGGGCGGGGCGCAGGGCGGGGGGCTGTAGGGCTTCCTGCCGTCGGCGCGAACTCGATGAAAGCCAGGAACCCACGGGATCGACTCCCGTGGGTTCTTGTTTTGTCAGTCGCTAAGCCGCAAGCGCCGGAGGGGGCTATGCGGTTTGTCCGAAGAGCTCGCGGACTTTTGCGCCGATGTCGTCGGAGCGCATCAAGCTTTCACCGACGAGGACGGCGCTGACGCCGGCGTCGGCGAGCTTGCGGACGTCTTCGTAGGTGTTGATGCCGGACTCGCTGACCAGGACGGAGCGGTCCTCGACGAGCTCGGCCATCCGCAGCGTGGTGCCCAGGCTGGTCTTGAAGGTGCGGAGGTCGCGGTTGTTGATGCCGAGCAGGCTGTACTGCTTGTGCGGGAAGCCGATGACGTGGTCGCGCACGCGCATCAGGTTGTTCAGGTCGTGGACCTCGATCAGGCAGGTCATGTTGAGTTCCGTGGCCAGGATCTGCAAGTCGATCATCTGGCCGGTCTCGAGGCACTCGGCGATCAGGAGGATCGCGTCGGCGCCGGCGGCGCGTGCCTCGTAGACCTGATACGGGTCGATGATGAAGTCCTTGCGGAGGACGGGCAGCGACACGGCGGCGCGGATCTGCTCGATGTACGAGAGGTGGCCCTGGAAGTACTTCTCATCCGTCAGGCAGGAGATCGCGTCCGCGCCGGCGGCCTCGTAGGCGCGGGCGATGGCGACGGGGTCGAAGTCGGCGCGGATGACGCCGGCGCTGGGGCTGGCCTTCTTGACCTCGGCGATCAGGTTGAGGGGCTTCGGACCGCCCTTGCGGGTGACGGCCTGGAAGAAGTTACGCGGGCGGGGGGCGGCCAGGGCGCGGTCGCGCATGACGTCGATCGGCACGTCGGCGGACCGCTCGGCGACCTCCGCCCGTTTGGTTTGCACGATGTCGTCGAGGATGCTCATGGAGAAAACGGCTCGGGCCACTACAATGCCGCCGCCGGAACATCCCGCGGAGCGCGCGGGGGGACACTCTAAACGTGACCAGCATCCTGTCAATCCTAGGCCAGGCAGCGACCCGGCCGACCGCCGATCCCCTGATGGACCGCGCGACGCTGATCGTCTTGGCGGGCTGGGGCGTCGTGGCGCTCGGGCTCGCGGTGGTGACGGGCGTGTTTCGGCGGGGGTCGGTCGTCGGGCCGGCGCGGCTGGGCGAGCGCCACGCGCTGGCGCCCCTGCTCAGCTCGATGTTCATCGGGGTCGGGGTCTGGGTGGCGGTGCCGATGTTCATGCTGGGCGTGCCGACCAAGCCGGCCGGCGCGCCGACGACGGCGGCGAGCCAGCCCACGGTCGCGCCGGCGAATCCGGTCGCGCCGGCGGCGCCCGCGTACCCGCCGGACAAGCTCGTGACGGTGAACCTCGCGGCCAGCCTTGCGGCCTGCGCGGCGATGCTGGTGAGTTACCTGGCGATGCGCCACCAGGCGGGCGGGGCGCCGCGCGGTGCCGGCTTGGGCCTGACGCCGACCGACGTGCGCACGGGCGTCTGGCGCGGGGCGGTCGGGGCCGTGATGATGACGTGGCTGGTGTTCGGCGTGTCGATCGCGAGCGAGGCCGTTTACCGCCGGGTCGGGTACACGCACCCGAAGGAGCACGACCTGCTCCGAATGCTGGGGGAGAGCAGGTCGCTGCTGTGGTCGGCGATGTTCATCGCGTCGGCGGTGGTCGTGGCGCCGCTGTTCGAGGAGATCCTGTTCCGGGGGCACTTGCAGACGCTGCTCGCCGGGGCGCTGGGGCGGCTCGGGCTGACGGCGACGGGACCCGCGGAGGAAGTCCGAAACCCGCCGGCGTTCGACGCGAGCCCGGTGCTGTCGTACGCGAGCCCGGCGCCCGCGCCGGCCGTGGTGCGCCCCTCGGCGGTGGCGCGGTGGCTGGCGATCTTCGTCACGTCGGTGCTGTTCGCGTGGATCCACCCGGTGTGGACGATCCCGCCGATCTTCGTGCTGTCGCTGTGCATCGGGTACGCGTACGAGCGGACGGGAAATTTGTGGGTGGCGATCACGATGCACGCGCTGTTCAACACGACGAGCACGGTGCTGTTCCTGACGACGCGCACGTAGGGCACGCTTCAGCGTGCGAGAAGTCGGCAGATCCCGTCCGAGAGGAAGAGGGACGCTTCCCGGTGGCAAGAGGGTTCCGCAAGCTAAGGCGAGCCCTACGCGACGCCCAGCGAGCGCCGTTGTTTGGCGCGCGAGTGCGCGACCTCTAGAATCCGCCCCTTCATGACTATCGACCAGCAGATTCCGTCGCTCGCGCGGCGCACCGAGCGCATCGTTCCCGAAGCGGACCTCCGCAAGAAGCTCGAGGCGTCGGCCAAGAGCGGCAAGCCGCTTCGGATCAAGCTCGGCATGGACCCGACCGCGCCGGACGTGCACCTCGGGCACGCGGTGCCGCTGAAGATCGTCCGGCAGTTCCAGGACTGGGGGCACAAGGCCGTGCTGATCATCGGCGACTCGACGGCGCGCGTGGGCGACCCGTCCGGGCGGAACAAGACTCGGCCGGAACTGTCGGGCGAGGAGATCGACGCGAACGCCAAGACGTACATCGCCCAGGTCGGGAAGATCCTGCTGACGGGGCCGGAGAACCTCGAGTTCCGGTACAACGGCGAGTGGTTCAACCAGATGTCGTTCGGGGACGTGCTCAAGCTGCTCGCCCGGCGGACTGTCGCACAAATGCTGACGCGCGAGGACTTCGCCAAGCGGTACGCCGAGGGGACCGACATCCGCCTGCACGAACTGGTCTACCCGCTGATGCAGGGGTGGGACAGCGTCATGATTGACGCGGACGTGGAGATGGGCGGGAGCGATCAGTTGTTCAACAACCTGGTCGGACGGGACCTGCAGGAGGCGCAGGGCAAGCCGGGGCAGACGGTAATCGTGACGCCGCTGCTCGTGGGGCTCGACGGCACGAAGAAGATGTCGAAATCGCTGGGGAATTACATCGGCGTGACGGACCCGCCGTCGGGGCAGAACGGCATCTTCGGCAAGACGATGTCGCTGCCGGATGCGGTGATGGAGACGTACTACCGGCTGCTGACCGACCTGCCGATGGAGGACGTTCGGCAGCAGATCGCAGCGAATCCGCGCGACGCGAAGGTCGCCTTGGCCAAGCACGTCATCACGTGGCTGCACTCGGCCGACGCGGCGCAGGCGGCGCACGACGAGTTCAACAAATTGTTCGGCGCGAACAAGGATGCCAACGCGGTCCCCGATGACACGCCGACGATCTCGGTCGGCGACATGGGGCCGGGCCCGCACAAGCTCGCGCCTCTCTTGGTGAAGGCGGGACTCGCGGCGAGCAACGGCGAGGGCACGCGGAAGATCAAGGAGGGCGCGGTGAGCGTCGACTTCAACAAGGTCACGGACTTCTCGGCGACGCTGACGATCGACAAGCCGACGGTACTCAAGCTCGGGCGGAAGTTCGCGCGGCTGGTGCCGTGAGTGACGCACGGTGAAACAAATCGCGCGCGACGAATCGCGAGATTCCTGTTGAACGGCCTCGCGTAGCTCACTATATTGATCGGGCAAGACAACTCACTCATCGGACCGGAAGTGGTGGCTCCCTTCCGGTCCGATTCTTTTTTCCATGCTGCATTGTGACGTCGGGGGGAGTCGACGGGACATTCGCGAACGACGGTGCGAAGCCGCGAGCGGCACGGTGAGTCGCGCATTCGAAGCCGACGCCTCGGGTCGGGCAGGCGACCCCTCGTCTGCCCAACAAATCTGCGCATTTCCCACGCAGGTGGGTGATTTTTCTGTCGCATCCATTTCCGGGGCACGTTACCCTTCCCCCGCGACCCGACGAACCTCCGGTCGCGCATGACGAACCCACCGCGCGACGGTGATCCTGACCCGCCCCTTCGATGATTTTGAACGGGCGACCGATCCACCGGCCTTTTCCCGGCGTAATCGTTCGTAGCGGCTCCTTCCCGGGCACCGGACTCAGCCGCTCGTCCCCCACATTTTGGTCTCTCAGAGGGCTGTCCTGATGCGACGTTTGCTTCTGCCTCTGGTCGGGTTGTGCGCTTTGGTTTCGGTCGGCGGGTGTTCGCAGATCATCGCCGACAAGGTGCTGGTCCCCCCGCGCAACCTCACCCGCGAGGCCGGCCTGATGAAGGCCCGGCACCGGATCGAGGCCCGGTGGGACAACAAGCTCCGGCCGTTCATCTACAAGTCGTTCGACGGTGCGCAGATGGCGGGGATGTTGTTCGAGCCGCGCGTGCCGAAGGCCGAGAGCGCCGGCAAGCCGACGACGCGCCCCGCGGCCGGGGACGACGCGCCGGTCAAGCCCAAGGGCGTGATCGTCGTGATCCACGGGCTGACGGACCGGAAGGAGTCGATGCTCTCGGTCGCCGAGTCGTACGCCGAGGCCGGGTACGTGGCGGTCTGCCCCGACCTGCGGGCGCACGGGGAGTCGGGCGGGAAATACACGTCGCTGGGGTACTACGAGAAGCGCGACATGATGGCGCTGCTGAACCACCTGCAGCAGCAGGGGTACGACGTGTCGCGCGTCGGGGCGTTCGGCGGGAGCCTGGGGGCGGCGATCTCCATCCAGTGGGCCGCGATGGACCCGCGCGTGAAGTCGATCATCGCCGTCGCCCCGTTCGCCGACCTGCGGAGCGAGCTGACGCACGCTTATGCGAAGTTCAACATCGGCGGGCTGATCGCGGCCGTGATCGAGGACGCGGCGCAGCGGGAGGGCCGGTTTAAGATCGGCGACGTCTCGCCGCTGCAGTCGCTGGCGGCGATGGACACGCCGCTCTACCTGGCGCACGGGTTCAAGGACACGCTGATCCCGGACTCGCACTCGCAGATGCTGTTCGATCGGGCGCGCGGGCCGGTCGTGTTCCAGCGGGCGATCGCCGGCCACATCGACATCCGCGACGCGCTGGGGCGGCCGTTCATGAAGCGGTCGATCGAGTGGATGAACGCGTACGTCCCGGCAGACGCGCCGGCGCTCAAGTACCCCCTGTGGGTCGCGAACTACGGGTCGCGGAACTTCCCGATGACGGCGCCGGTGGCGGTGTCGGATCAGGCGGACGGCGCGGCGCCGACGCCATGAGCGGAAGATTCACCCCGGCGACGCCGAGGGCGCAGAGAGAATACCCTTGATTCGCATCGACTCGTGCGCGTGCCTCTGAGGCGTGCGCACGCGTCGTTCGTTTGAGGGTGACGCGGGGGAAGACAATCGCGGGGCGGGGGGCTACACTCTGCGACCCGTTAGGGGACTCACACTCACACAGGAGACGAATCACATGCCGACTCGCAACGCCACGTCCGTCTGGAACGGTGACCTGTTCAAGGGTAAGGGCGACATCAAGCTGTCGTCGGGGGCCTGGTCGGGCCCGTACTCGTTCGGCACGCGGTTCGAGAACGCGCAGGGGACCAACCCGGAAGAGCTGATCGCCGCGGCGCACTCGTCGTGCTTCTCGATGGCGCTGGCGGCCGGGCTGGGCAAGGCGGGGTTCACGCCCGAGAGCGTGTCGACGACGGCGGCGGTCACGGTGGACAAGGTCGGCGAGGGGTTCAAGATCACCGGGATCAAGCTGACGACCGAGGCGAAGGTGCCGGGGATCGACGCGGCCAAGTTCCAGGAGATCGCCGACGCGACCAAGACGGGGTGCCCGGTGTCGGGCGCGCTGTCGGCGGTGCCGATGACGCTCGACGCGAAGCTGGTCTGATCCCCCGCGCACGTCCGAAACAATCCGGGGCAGAGCGCACGGGCTTTGCCCGTAGCGCCGCCCCAGATCGTCCATTTTTCGGGTGGTCACCGCATGTCGCGCCCCACCGTCGTCGCGATCGGCGAGATCCTCTGGGACCTGCTCCCGGGCGGGAAACAACTCGGCGGCGCGCCGGCGAACTTCGCGTTTCACGCGGGGCAGCTCGGGGCGGACGCGGTGAGCGTGTCCGCCGTGGGCGACGATGCGGACGGTCGGGAGATCCTCGCGCGTCTGCATGCGCTCGGGCTCACGACGGATTACATCGCGGTCGACCCGGGCCATCCGACCGGCACGGTGACGGTCTCGCTCGATGCGGCGGGCGTGCCGTCGTACACGATCCACGAGGGTGTCGCGTGGGATTTCGTTCCCGAGACCCCCGGGCTGCTCGAACTGGCGGCGCGCGCGGACTGCGTGTGTTTCGGGTCGCTCGCCCAGCGGAGCCCGGCGACGCGGGCGACGATTCGGTCGGCGCTGGCGGCGACGCGGCCGGACTGCGTGCGCGTGTTCGACGTCAA
>DASPKW010000384.1:0-2929 GCA_035627895.1 Tepidisphaeraceae bacterium
CGGTACAAATCGGTACTTTTCGGTTCCCGGGCGGGACGAATCGGTACCGGCGGTCGGTCGGGGCGGGTCTTGGGTTGTCAAAGAGCGGACCGTTCATCCTTACGGGGGGTGTCACGCGGGCGTGGAGACGGGCGCGCACGAACCGGGGGCGGGGCGATGGGGGCGGGGAGTTTTTGTTCGGATTCGTCGCCGAGGGGGTAGCGCTGGGCAGGTGATCGGTCGGCCGGCCGAGAGCGGGCCGCGAACGATGCGGCAGGCCGGCGCTGCGCGCGTGGCGCGGGGCCGGGGGACCCGTGCGTCGGGAGGATATGCCCGGCCAGAAACATGAACCCGGTACTCTCGGTTGACCAACGCGAGCGGGCCGCCCCCCGCGAAGGGAGGCGGCCCGCTGAACGATCACGGAACGACGCTCAACCCGCCGGGCGGACCGCCGGCGTTTCTGCTGGCACGCCCGTCCCGCACTCGGGGCACCGCGCGCCGGCCGCGTGGCCGCGGAGGTCGTAGCCGCACTTGAGGCACTGGCCGGTCGCCAGCCGCCTGCGCCGCCGACGCCGGCGCACCCAGGCGCGCGTCCACAGCATGGGCGGGATCGAGAACGCCACGACTGCCCACCATGCCGGGAACGCGATGAACCAGTGGTCGTAAACAAACGGCTTGGGAAACCGATCGCTCGCCACCCAATGTTGTGCCGTCAGGCCAAAACGCGACCAGTTCTCGCGCCGGTACTCCTTCGGAACGTTTTCGAAGTTGACCGGTGGCCGGTCCGTGACGGGTCGTCGATAATATCCCGTCGTGCCAAGCCGGGCACGAAGGTCGTCCGGCACCCAGTCGCGGCGCATCCAGAGAAACCCGAACTTCCCGGCAAACGTCGACGCGCGCACCTGCGCGTAAGCGTCGCCGAGCGTGACGTGCTCACACATCCGAGCCGTCCGGGCCCACAGGACCGCGCAAAACACAGCGACGAGAGCCGACAGTGCGGACACGGCCATCAACACGATTTGGACGGATCTTTGCAGCACGGTCTCCTGCTACTGGAGGACGGTGAATGTCTTTGTAAACGGCTGGAAGCCAACCACCGCGGGCGTGTAGAACTGCACTTCGAGAGGGCGGTCGAAATTAGGCCGTCCGGCGTTGGTGCTCAGGGCGATGACAAACCTCCCATTCGCGTCCGTCGTGTTGGTGTCCACCATCCAACCGTTGCCGTCGTTTACCGCGTTAACGAACACAAGGCCTTGCCCGTTCAACGAATTGACGGACGCGCGGGCCTTGATGAGAACGTTCTGGACTTCGGCCGCCGCCGGGTTCCCCTTGTAGCTCAATTGCAGGGTAAAATACGCCTTATCATTGACGTCGAGTTGCGATGACGTAGCCCCCACCGTGGAAAGCGTATAGGGGAATTGCGGCTGCGCCTGCATCGGCTCCGCCTCGAACACCCCGTCCGCGTTCGCGCACGCCGCCGTCACCGTAAAGTCGCCCTCGGCCAGGTACACATGCCCCGCCGACCCTGGGTTGCCCGTGACCACCTCGGGCGTGGTCCCGTCGCCCCAGTCGATCAGCCAGTGACTGATCGTGCCGTAGCCGGTGCCGGTGTAGTCCAAGTCGATTGTGAACGTCTCGCCCACGTACGGCGTGTTCTGCGGCGTCGCCTCCACGACCGGCGGCGTCGAGTAGACCGTCGCGGTCGCCACGCCCGTGTACGACGAGTACGCGGTCACGCTCCGGTCGTAGTCGTAGGTCGCCGCCCGCGCCCGGTACTTGTAGATGTCCGGGTCGAGCCCGGGGTCCGTGAACGACATCGCGCCGGCGGCCGGCGTCAGCGACGCGACCTGGTCCCAGTTCGCCCCGCCGTCGTCCGACCGCTCGACGTAGATCGCGCTCGCGTTGTCCGCGGCGTTCGTGAACGCGACCCGGACCGCGTCGCCGGCCGACGTCACCGCCGCCGCGAGGTTCGTCGGCGCGTTCAAATTGATCGTCGCCGTCGCCACGCCCGTGAACGCCGTGTAGTCGTCTTCGGACCGGTCGAAGTCGTACCGGCGGGCCCGCACCTTGTACCGGTATTCGCCGGGGTACCGCCCGGTGTCCTGGTACGTCATCGCGCCGGGCGTCGCCGCGACCCAGTCGATCTGGCCCCACGTCGTCCCGCCGTCGTGGCTCCGCCAGACCTCGAACCCGTCCGCGTTGTCCGCGTTGTTCGTGAACGCCAGCCCGACCGTCGACCCGGACGTGGCGGTCGCGGTCAGCCCGGTCGGGGCGGCCAGCGTGATCGTCGCCGCGTCGGCGGCCGCGTACGTCGAGTACACGTCGGCCGACAGCCCGGCGTGCCACACGCGCGCCCGGGCCCGGTAGACGTACTCGCCCGGGAACCGCCCGGTGTCCTCGAACGTCATCGTCCCGACCGCGGGCGTCAGCCCGACGATGAGGCCCCACGTGGTGCCGCCGTCGAGCGACCGCTCGATCTCGATCGCGTCGGCGTCGCTCGTCGTGTTCGCGTTGGTGAACGCGACGTCGATCCGCGACCCGTTGACGACGTCGGCCGACAGCGCCGTCGGGGCCGTCATGGACAGGAACTGGCGGACTTCCAGCGTCTCCACGACCGGCCGGACGGCCCGGTCCAGCCGAACGGACGCCGCCGCGCCCGCGACCGGCTTGACCGGCGCGCAAGAAGACCGCCGAAACCATGTGAAAAGGCTCGTGGCAAGCTCTTTCTACCCCGAATCGGGATAATGGAACAGGAGAAACAACCAGAACATTAACCGAACCGAAGTGTCGCCGGTGAGGTCGCAAACGGCAAGCGGAAAATCCGAAATTCACCCGAACTTGACCCGGCGCGGTTGAGGGCGGGGCGCGGGGTGAATTGCGCATGAGACGTCTGGCGTTCGAGCGCTCACGTGCACCTTCGGTGCGACCGCTAAGTACGGCCTTGGTGTTC
>DASPKW010000385.1:0-12710 GCA_035627895.1 Tepidisphaeraceae bacterium
GCGGAAGTCGGTGTAGATGACGCCGAGGTAAACGGAGGTGCCCAGGAGCAGGACGGCGAGCGCGGCGCTGATCGCGACGGGGGCGGCGTTCTTGGTGAGTTGTACGGTGCGGGCGAGCAGGTAGAACGCGCCCATCGCCGCGACCGGGACAACGGCCCACCACTTGGCCGTCTCGCTCGGGAAGCGCCCGGCGGCGAACCAGACGGTGAAGCCGAGCATGACGAAGCCCATCATCTGCTTGAACAGCTCGGCCCACGGGCCGACGCGGGGGAACTTGCGCGCGAGCTCGGGGAAGGCCGAGAGGACGATGTAGGGCAGGGCCATGCCCACGCCGGTCAGGAGCATGATCGTCACGCCGATCGCGGGCGGCTGGGACGTGGCCCAGAACATGACGGGGGTGAAGAGGGGGCCGGTGCAGGGGGTGGAGAGCAGGGCGGTGAGGATGCCCCAGAGGTATTGGCCGGCGTAGGTCTCGTGGTTGGGGACGAACGCGTAGGCGCCGCTGGGCAGGTTGAAGTCGAGGATGCCGAAGAGCCAGAGGGACATGGCCAGGAGGACGACGACGGTGCCCCAGGCGAAGTACGGGTTGGAGAACTGCTGGCCCCAGGAGATCTTCTGGAGGACCATGACGGGTATGGAAAGGGCGGCGAAGACGGTGACGATGCCGAGGCCGAAGATGGTGGCGAGGAGGAGGGTCTTGGCGCGGTTGTGGTGTGCGACCTCGGCGAACCCGAGGACTTTAATTGGCAATACTGGCAATACGCAGGGGACGACGTTGAAGAGGACGCCGGCGGCCAAGGCGATGAGCATCGCGTGGAACAGGCCCGTAGGCTTGCCGGCGACGTCGACCTGGACGGGCGGGGGGCCGGCCTGGTTGGTGGACCTGGCGGCGGTGGCGGTGGGGCCGACGGCGCGGGCGGGGGGCGGAGGGGCGACCGAGGAGGTGTTCGGCTTGGCGGTGTCGGTGCCGGGCGCGGGCGGGGTGTAGTTCTTGAAGGTGTCGGCGTTGGCGGGGGTGACGGCGTCGCCGGGGGCGGCGATCTTGGTCGCCAGCGTCCACTTGGGGCGCTGGGGGGGGTAGCAGGTGGTTTCGGTGCACATCTGCACCTGGGCCTTGCCGGAGAGCGTGACGTCGCCGGGCTTGGCGTCGGCGGGGACCTTGATGGGCACGTAGACGATCACGCGGCCGTCGTAGACGTTGAGAGGGACCGCGCCGAGCTCGGGGTAGGTTTCGTCCTTGCCCTTGGGGTAGATGGGCTCGCCGAGCGTGAGGGTGTCGAGCTTGTCGGGCGTGACGACGAGCGGGATGAAGGCGGGGTCGTTGGGCTTGTTGGACTGGGCGTGGAGCTTGTCGGGGATGTCGATGATGACGGCGAGGACGGCGTCCTTGCCGGGGGAGAGGGCGCTGACGTTGAGGGCGGTGGTGACGGTGGCCTTGGCGATCTGGGCGGAGGCGTGGCTCGCGCAGAGGGAGAGGGCGAGGAGGAGCAGGGGGAGCGCGCGGCGGGGGGTCGGCGGCATGATCATGATGATAGCGTGGGTGGGCTCATCTGTTTGATTGCGTCCGACGGCAAACGGCTCGGACGGAGCCTCGCCCTCCCGTTTGACGGTGGTGCGGGGAACCCTTAGCATTTCAGTAGGATTTGTTGGGAGATCGATGAGGTTATCCAAGCGGACCGAATACGGATTGCGGGCGATCGTGCAGCTGGGGCGGCTGTGGCCGCGCACGTACGTGCAGTCCAAGGACTTGTCGGAGCAGGAGGGGCTGCCGAACAAGTTCCTCGAGTCGATCTTGCTGGCGCTGCGGCGCGGGGGGTTTTTGGAATCGAAGGTGGGATCGGGCGGGGGGTATCGGCTGGCGCGCCCGCCACGGGAGATCTCGGTGGGGGACGTGATCCGGCGGCTGGAGGGTCGGCTGACGGTGAAGGAGAGCGCGAGCGCGGCGGCGGAGTCGTCGCCGGGGCGGACGGCGGTGCGGCTGATCAACGACCGGCTGACCGCGGCGACGGACGAGGTGCTCGACACGATGACGCTGGAGGAACTGCTCGAGCACGTGAACAAGGCGAGCAACGCGGCGCAGGAGATGTATTACATTTAAATGCCGGCGTTTGTTTGAGGCGCGAGAGCATCCGGACCGCTAACCCGCAAGCGGGTGAGTACACGGGAATGCTGCGGTCGCGTCCGGTCGATGAAGAATCCTGAGTTGCGCACGGTGCGGGTCAGGGGATGTCGGGGTATCCTTTCGCGGCGCATGGACTTTTTCGGGTTGGACATTTTCGCCGCGCTGGGCGGCCAGTGGCCGCTGGCGTCTGCGATGGACCGGATCCTGGGGTGGATGGACATCGGGTGGTGGGGGTACCTGGTGTTGTTCTTCCTGCTGTTCACGTGCGGGTTCGGGTCGCCGATCCCGGAGGACGTGCCGATCCTGGTGGCGGGGATGCTGATCGGGACGGGGAAGATGCACCTGGTGCCGGTGGCGATCTGCGCGTGGGCGGGGATCATGATCGGGGACTGCCTGCTGTACTACTTCGGGCACCGGATCGGGCACCGGATCACGAAGATGCGGTGGATCGGGAAGCACATGAGCGCGAGCCGGATCGAACAGGCCGAGCGCTTGTTCGCGAACTACGGGGTGTGGGTGGTGGCGATCGGCCGGATGCTGCCGGGCGTGCGCGGGGCGATGGTGGTCGGGGCGGGGACGATCCGGTACGGGTTCTGGAAGTTCTTCACGGTCGACGGGATCGCGGCGGTCGTGTCGGGCGGGCTGTTCATCTGGCTGGGGATGAAGTTCGGGGAGAATCTGCCGACGGTGCGGAAGTACGAGCACGTGGTGACGTGGTCGCTGCTGGGCGCGGTGGTCGCGTTCATCTTGTACCAGTGGTGGCGGCACAGCGGTCACCGGGGCGTGTCGGAAGTGGCGGCGGACGTGGTGGAGAAGGTGGCGATCGAGGGGATCCATTTGCCGGGGGTGCATCTGGGCGGGAAGGACAAGGGCGTGATCGGGCCGACCGTGGCGGGGGTGGCGGCGGGGGTGATCCCGGCGGGGAATGGGGAGGGAGTGGCGGGATCGGAGGGGCCGGGGCATAAGGACGGGGCGGCCGAGCCGGCGGCGCGGGACGGGGCGCGGCAGTAAAGGTGGGCACCCGGAATAGGCACGGCCCACGGGACGCGTGTCCCGCGGGCCGAGTTGCGTGCTTCGATTGTCGATGCGCCGTCGGTGTTCGACGCGCTCGCCTGCGGGCGGCGCTGTCGCTTGCCCTTCGGGTCGCGGCTAAACGAGGGCCTCGCGCACCCGGGCGCCGGTTACCCGACGGTGATCTTGCGGGGCTTGGTTTCCTCGCGCTTGTTGAGGGTGATGCGGAGGACGCCGTCGGCGAGTTTGGCGTCGACCTTCTGGTCGTCGACGGTCGGGGGGAGCGTGAAGCTCCGCATGAACCGGGCGTAGCGGCGCTCGTTGAGGAGCCAGTCGCCCTGGGGCTGGTCGGTGGCCTCTTCCTTCTTCTCGGCCGTGATGCTCAGGGTCTGGTTTTCAAGGGTGATGTCGACCTCGTCCTTCTTGAAGCCGGGGAGGTCGGCCTCGACGTAGAGGTGGTCGTTGTCCTCGCGGATGTCGACGCCGTACGCGCCGACCATCATCTGACCGCCGCCGTTGCCATTCGGCTCACGGCCGCCGAACCAGCGGCTGAGGGCGTGGTCGAACTCGCGGCTGACGGCGTCGAAGGGGTCGACGAACCCGCGGTGAACTCGAGTGGGCAGTGCCATAGTGGTACCTCCTGTTGGAATGAAGACGTTGGTGATAACCGAATAACTTATAACGTGATTATTACGTCGTACGGCGCACATTTGTTCGGCCGTATTACGCGTTTCGCCTCGGCAAAACCGAGCGACTTTGAACGGTCCGGGCTGCCACGCCGGGCGGCCCTTTCCCATCGGCGATCGCACGTTAGAGTGGTAGAACAAGCGCCGTGCCAGCCCTGGGCGGCGCCAGCGGGTAGTTGCAAATGGCCGTGGTTCGGGCACTTGCGGCGCGACGATCGGCGAAGTCGTTTTCGCCGTTTTTCAGCGTTTTTCTGCCTTTTTTGCAGTCGGTGTCGAGATGGCAGTCGAGGCGAATTCGCGACCGAAACTTCTGGTCGTTCTCGGACCCACGGCGTCGGGGAAGAGCGATTTGGCGATGGCGCTGGCCCGGCGGTGGGGGGCGGAGATTTTGAGCGTCGACTCGATGCAGGTGTACCGGGGGATGGACGTGGGGACGGCCAAGCCGACGGTGGCGGAGCGCGAAGAGGTCAAGCATCACGCGATCGACGTGGTGGAGCCGACGGAGCCGTTTACGGTGGCGCGGTTCGTGGAGTTGGCGGACGGGGTGATCGCGGACGCGGCGGCGCGGGGCGTGCCGGTGATCGCGACGGGGGGGACGCCGCTGTATTACAAGGCGCTGTTCGAGGGGCTGTTCGAGGGGCCGCCGGCGGACGAGGCGGTGCGCGAGCGGTTGCGGCAGATCCCGGGCGAGGAGTTGCACGCGCGGCTGCGCGAGGCGGACCCGGAGGCGGCGGCGCGGATCCACGCGAACGACACGAAGCGGGTCGTTCGGGCGCTGGAGGTGTTCGAGTTGACGGGGCGGCCGATCAGCTCATTCCAGACGGAGTGGGTGGAGGCCGAACAGGGGGTGAAACTGCGGCACGCGGCGACGTGGGTCGGGTTGAATTGGGAGAAGGAGCAGATCAACCGGCGGATCAACGCGCGGGTGAAGCGGATGATCGAGGCGGGATGGGTGGAGGAGACGCGCGGGCTGCTCGAAAAGTACGGCGAGCTCTCGCAGACGGCGGCCGAGGCGACGGGGTACGCGGAGCTGATCGCGCACGCGCGCGGGTGGATGAAGCTCGACGACGCGATCGAGCAGATCAAGATCGGCACGCGGCAGTTGGCGCGGCGGCAAATGAAGTGGTTTAGAAGGTGGGGTCGGGTGAAGTGGTTGAAGGGGGGGAGGGGGGTGGAGGAGTTGGTGGGAGAGGTGGAAGGGATGCCGTCGATTTCGTGATGCGCGGGCGCCCGACGCGGTATGATCGGATGGTATGGGCACAACCGCGGTGGGCTTTCGGCGGTGGATTGACCCTCGCGACCCGACCGCGCTGGCGTGCGCGGTGGGTGGGGGGATGATGCTCGGCGTGCCGACGCCGTGGGGGTGGGAGTGCGTCCGGCCAAGCATTCTTGAGCCGACTTGCGCGGCGGTGCTCGTGGGTGTCACGGTCGCGGTGGTGGTGACGAACGTCCGCAACGCGTGGGCGTGGGCGGCGATGGCCGTGCTGCTGTTGCTGGTTGGGAATTTGTTCCCGTGGCCGTCGTCTGGCTTCGGCGAATTCAACGACACGCCAATCGTGCGCCCCGCGGGCTGGGTTTACGGCGCGACCCGAAGCCGTGTCGCCGGTTTAGCGCTTCTGTTGGGCGGGCTGGTGCTCGGGATCGGGCTGCTGGGGCGGGCCCTGCGGCGCGACCTCGCGTGGATCGACCTGGCGAACCGGTCCGGGATCGCGATGGCCGCGTGCGTGGTGGTGGATCTGTTCGGAGAGTTCGTGATCGTGGCGGCCCGTGGGGTAGACGCGTTCGACCGGGTCGGGCGCGTGTTGCAGTTCCTCCTGCCCGGGGCGCTCTTGCCGGCGGTCATCATCGGGACGTTCCGGATTCGGGCGGGATTCAGCCGGATGTTCCTGCCGGCGTTCGCGTTGATGGTCGCCGGGCTGCTGGCGACCTCGGCCCGTCGGTGGGGGAGATCTTGCCGCTGCTCGCGCTGGCGGCGTCGGGATCCGTGTGGGTGGCACTGAGCCCGCCGGCGCACCGGCCGGCACCGCAGCCGCGGGGGTTCGAGGTGATTCCGAAGGGGCCTGAGTTGTCGGTCGAAGGGGTTTGAACGGCCGGGGCACCCGTTCTGACGTACACGTGCGCGTCCCGCGCCGGCGCGCTCCCCTGCGGGCGGCGCTGCGCTTGCCCTTCGGGTCGCGGCTAAACGTGGCGCATCTCAACCACTCGCGATCAAACGAAAACCGGCGCCCCGCATTGGGGCGCCAGTTTCGGTTTTACGGTCTCGATCGACTCGCTTACTTCGCCTCGAACCCGCTGAGGGTCATCTTCGAGGACATCTTCATGGCGCCTTCGCCGTTCGATTCCATCTTGACCAAGCCGCCCGGGACGTCTTCGCTCGTCCAGGACTTGCTGGTCATCTTCATGCCGTTGGCGTCGGTCTTGACCTCGGTGACCTTGCACTTGACCTTCTTGCCGGCGACCTCGACCTCCTCGGTGCTCTCCTTCATGTCGGGCTTGGGGGCGTCGGGGGCGCCGGTCGCGCCGGCGGCGGGGCCCTTGGCGGGGATCTCCATCTTCTGGGCGGGGAGGTCCATCTTGGTACCGCCGGCGTCCATGGACGTGACGAGCTCGACGACGGCCTTGTCGGGCGTGAGCTCGACGAGCTTATAGGTCATCTCCGTCTTGGTGGTCGTCCCGGCGGCGGCGCTCTCGCCCGCGACCTTCGACCACGACCCGACCTTGAACTTCGCCCAATTCTTGTAGGCAGGATTCTCGGCGTCGGCGGCGGGGGCCGAGTTGGCGCTCATACACACGGCGACCGCGACGACGAACCCACTGATCGATCGAAACTGCATAGCCGACCTCGCTTCCTGCTCGGGACTACTCGATGCACGGGCACTTGCCCGGTGTCATCGTGGGTCACGTTACCGAGGGGTTGCTCGGATCGGCAATGCCCGAATAAGGGCAGGGCTTAGGAAGCTCAGGGTTTGGATCAGATGACGCGATCGAGCGGCTCCTGGCCCGCTTCGAAGCGCTTGAGGTTGCTGAGGAAGTGGCGGGCGATGCGGTGAAACTCGTCGTGCATGCCACCGGCGGTGTGGGGGGTGATGTGGCAGTTGGGCTGGGGCCAAAGGGGGTGGTCCTTCGGCAGCGGTTCGGGGTCGGTGACGTCGAGGTAGGCGGCGCCGAGGTGGCCGGAGTTGAGGGCGGCGAGGAGGGCGTCCTGGTCGACGGTGGGGCCGCGGCCGACGTTGTAGAAGTAGGCGCCGGGCTTGGTTTTGGCGAGGAAGGCGGCGTTGACGAAGTGTTTCGTCGCGGGGCCGCCGGGAAGGGCGTTCATGATGTGGTCGGCGAGGGGGAGGACGTCGTGGACGTTGACGTCGGCGACGACGCGGACGGGCTCGTCGCCCCTCGGATTGCGGCGGACGGCGATGATCTCGCAGCGGAAGGGCGCGAGCAACTCGATCAGGCGCTTGGCGATCGATCCGTACGACAGGATCAGCACCGTGCTGCCGGTGAGGAGCTTGCACTTCTCGCGCATGGGGGCGGCGGACCAGGCGCGGGTGGTGCGCTGCTCATCCTGGGCCCACGGGAGTTGGCGGGCGAGGCCGAGCATCATGGCGAGCGCGTGTTCGGCGACGGGCATGGCGTAGACGGAGGACGACGACGAGACGACCGCGGCGCGGCACCCGAGCGCGTCGCGGAGGTCCTTGCGGTCGTAGCGCTCGTAGCCGGCGGTGGTGAGCTGCACCCAGCGGAGGCGCGGGGCGGTCAGGAGCGAGCCGGGGTCGGGCTGGCCGAAGGCGACGTCGGCATCGTCGATGGCGGGGTCGGGGGCGGACGTGGCGAGGTTGGAGGTGGTCAGGTTGCGCGAGACGACGAGCGTGTGGCCACGCGCGCGGATCTGTTCTTCGAGGAAGGCGTTGGCGGAGGGGTCGAGGAACTTGTGGTTGGTGAAGATGGTGAGGACGGGCATGGGTGAGGGTGGTAGGGGGGTGGCGGGGGGATGTCAACGGCGTTCGGCTGGTCCGTCAGCGCGTCGACCGGCGCTGCAGTTCGGCCGGCGAGCGCGGCGGGTCGAACGGCTTGGCCTCGGGCGGGGCGATCGCCTGCATGCGCAGGGACACGGTGCCGTCGTCGGCGAGTTCGCCGGTCATTTTGAGCCAGTTCAGGGCGTTCCAGAACTCGATCGAGAATCGGGCGGGGTCGTTCGGGTCGACTTGCCCGGCGAAGACCGTGTTGGTCCCCTGGTGGAGCGGCTCGTAGATCATCATGTTGGCGGACTGCGGCGTCGGCTTGGCCCCGCTGGCCCATGGCCAAAGCGGCAGCGGGGGGACGGTCCAGACGCGCGCGTGCGTCAGCCAGGGGGGATTCATGCTCTGGTCGACGGTCAGGTCGATCGCGACGAGGCGCTCCGTGCCGCCTTTGCTGACGAGCTTGTGCAGGAAGACGGTGCCCTTCGAGGCCGGGGGCGCGCCGGTGAGTAGCTGGTGGTATTGCCGCCAGGCGTCGGCGACGAGGTGGGTCGGCGGTCCGCCCGAGGCGGAGGTTTGGTATCGCGCGTCCTTCGCCTTGAGCTTCGCGCCGTCGGTCGCGAAGTCCTCGTAGACGACTTGTTCCTTCGGGGCACCGTAGGTCATGCACGCGCGCTCGGCTGCGCGGAGTCGGTAGTGCCGAAATATCGGAGGCGCGAGCCAGATGCCGGCTCCGACGAGGAGGAGCAGGAGTGGGACGCGGACTGCCCGCCGGAGGGTGCGTCGCCGCCGGGCGGCCGCGTCGACGGGGGCATAGGACAGCGCGTTCGTGTCGGCCATGTGCCGAATGCTACTCATGTCGGTGAGTCACGGGTATATTCCGCCCGCGCGCGTCGTCCCCGCAACTGCGGGCGCGCCCGCCCGACCCTGGAGAACCCCGCGATGCATGCGATGCCCGTGATGATTGGCGTGTTGTGCGTGATGGCGATCGCGTACCGGTTTTACAGCGCGTTCGTGGCGGCCAAGGTGGCGGCGCTGGACGACTCGCGGGTGACGCCGGCCGTGCGGCTGAACGACGGGCAGAACTATCACCCGACGAGCAAGTGGGTGCTGTTCGGGCACCATTTCGCGGCGATTTCCGGGGCGGGGCCGCTGATCGGGCCGGTGCTGGCGGCGCAATTCGGGTATTTGCCCGGGCTGCTGTGGATCCTGATCGGCGTGTGCCTGGCCGGCGCCGTGCAGGACTTTTTGGTGCTCGTGTTCTCGACGCGGCGCAACGGCAAGTCGCTGGCGCAGATGGCGTACTCGGACATCGGGCGCGTCGGCGGGACGGCGGCGATGATCGCCATTTTGTTCATCATCGTGATCGCGCTGGCGGGGCTCGGGAAGGTCGTGGTGTACGCGCTGGGCGGGGAGAAGGTCGCGTACCCGGCGGACAGCAGCATCGTGCTGCCGGCGGCGAGCGCGACGACCTTCACGGCGGATGAGAAGGGCACGTACCCGATCCCGGAGAAAGCGACGTTGTCATTCAACAAGACGGCGGCGCAGAAGGGCGCGGACGGCAAGCCGGTGCTGGGGGCGGACGGGAAGCCGGTGATGACGGCGGTGAAGCCGCAGACGATTACGATCAACGAGAAATGGCGGCTGCAGATGCCGCTGGACGACGCGGGGAAGCCGAAGGCGGCACTGGCGTTCACGCCGGTGGCGGGGGACCCGACGAAGGTGGAGGCGGCGATCCCGGCGGGGGCGCGGCGGCTGATGCCGGGGAGCCCGTGGGGCACGTTCACGATCGCGGCGACGATCCCGATCGCGCTGTTCGTCGGGCTGTACATGTACAAGCTGCGGCCGGGGAAGGTGGTGGAGGCGTCGGTCATCGGGGCGGCGCTGACGATCGGGGCGACGGTCGCGGGCGCGTGGGTCGCCGAGAGCAAGATGGCGGATTGGTTTAATTTGTCGACGACGCAGGTGACGTGGTCGATGGCGATTTACGGGTTCGTGGCGGCGGTGCTGCCGGTTTGGGTGCTGCTGGCGCCGCGCGATTATTTGTCGAGCTTTTTGAAGATCGGGACGATCGCGCTGCTGGTGATCGGGACGATCGTGGCGAACCCGAAGCTCGAGGCGCCGGCGTTCAACGACGTGTTCAGCTCGGGCGGGCCGATCGTGACGGGGAAGATTTTCCCGTTTTTGTTCATCACGGTGATGTGCGGGGCGATCAGCGGGTTCCACGCGCTGGTGTCGTCGGGGACGACGCCGAAGATGATCATGCGGGAGTCGCACGCCCGGACGATCGGGTACGGGGCGATGCTGATCGAGGGGCTGGTGGCGGTGGTGGCGCTGATCGCGGCGGCGTCGCTGCCGAGCCAGGACTACTACGCGATGAACACGAATTTGGCGAAGGTGCCCGAGTGGCAGGAGAAGATCCTGCAGGTCGGCGGGGGCGGGGGGATCGACCACCTGAACGTACCGGCAGACCGGAAGGAGAACATCGAGCGGTACGAGGAGTTGACGCAGGAGTCGCTGCGCGGGCGGTCGGGTGGGGCGGTGACGCTGGCGGTCGGGATGGCCAACATCTTCGACAAGGCGGCCCAGCGGATCAGCAGCGGGTCGAAAGAGGTGATGGAGTCGCTGTGGAAGTACTGGTACCACTTCGCGATCATGTTCGAGGCGCTGTTCATCCTGACGACGATCGACGCGGGGACGCGCGTCGGCCGGTTCCTGTTGCAGGAGGTGTTCGGGAAGGTCAGCCCGAAATTGGGGCGGACGGACTGGTGGCCGGGGGCGATCGTGAGCACGCTGCTGATCGTGGTGGCGTGGGCGTGGTTCATCGACTCGAACAACTTCGAGACGATCTGGAAGATGTTCGGGATCGCCAACCAGATGCTGGCGGTGATCGCCTTGGCGATCGTGACGACGTGCATCGTGAACGAGGGCCGGCGGCGGTACGCGTGGGTGACGGTCACGCCGATGGTGGTCGTGCTGATCACGACGACGGTGGCGGCGACGTACATGATTATCACGCAGTACACGACGTACAAAACGCAGGCCGGGAAGGGCGCGGCGGCGGACGGCGGTGAGATGTTCCGGGCGGCGCTGCTGGGGTCGCTGATCGTGGCGATGCTGGCGTTCACGTTCGTGATCCTGATCACGGCGATGATGCGGATCATCAAGGTGGGACGGGAGGGGGCGCCGGGTATCCCGGTGGAACCGAAAGCCTGACGCGGCGGTGGCACTTCAGTGCCGGGTACGACTCGTGTCAGGTTCGCGTGGGCTGGAGCGTCATTTGGATGCCCGCGCGGTGTGTTGACAACCGGTGGGGTCGATTTATACTCCTTCCCCTTCCACGCTGACCGTACGCGCGGACGACGGGTCGGTCTCGAAACCGATACCCGTCCCGGCCCTTCGCCCGCGGAGGGAAAGGGTGTCGCGTCGGCGGACGGCGTGTGAGAAACGTGAGTCGGTTTACCAGCCGGCGCGCGAGAACAGGCGACGACGAGGATCGCTGGTGTAGCTCAGTGGCAGAGCGCCTCCTTGGTAAGGAGGAGGTCGCGGGTTCAATCCCCGCCACCAGCTTTGGCGGCGTTCGGCATTTGGCAGGACGCAGGGATCCCCCTGCTTCCTGCCTAATGTCGAGCAGCCGAATTTGAAGTTAAGTCTGGACGGCTTCGACACCCGTCCGAACCCGCAGGAAACCTGGAGGTTTCGACAATGGCCAAGGGCGTATTCGAACGTAAAAAGCCCCACGTGAACGTCGGCACCATCGGTCACATCGACCACGGCAAGACGACCCTGACCGCGGCGCTGTCGGCCCGGTCGGCGACCAAGTACACGTCGGTCGCGGCGAAGAACTATAAGGACATCGCCAAGGGCGGCATCGACCGCGACGCGACCAAGACGGTGACGATCGCCGCGGCGCACGTGGAGTACGAGTCCGAGACCCGGCACTACGCCCACGTCGACTGCCCGGGCCACGCCGACTACATCAAGAACATGATCACCGGCGCCGCCCAGATGGACGGCGCGATCCTGGTCGTGTCGGCCGCCGACGGGCCCATGCCCCAGACGCGCGAGCACATCCTGCTCGCCCGCCAGGTCGGCGTGCCCAAGATCGTCGTGTTCCTCAACAAGATCGACCTCGTCGACGATCCGGAGCTCCTGGAGCTCGTCGAGATGGAGATCCGCGAGCTGCTGAACAAGTACCAGTTCCCCGGCGACGACACCCCGATCATCCGCGGGTCGAGCAAGCCGGCCCTGGAGAACCCGAAGGACGACAAGGCGTGCGAGCCGGTCGACAAGCTGATCGCGACGCTGGACGAGTACGTCCCGATCCCGATGCGCGAGATCGACAAGCCGTTCCTGATGCCGGTCGAGGACGTGTTCTCGATCAAGGGCCGCGGCACGGTGGCCACGGGCCGCGTCGAGCGCGGCAAGCTGAAGGTCGGCGACACGCTGGAGATCGTCGGGTTCAGCGACACGAAGCAGACGGTCGCGACCGGCATCGAGCAGTTCCAGAAGACGCTGGACGAGGCGATCGCGGGCGACAACGTCGGCGTGCTCCTCCGCGGCGTCGAGCGCGAGGGCATCGAGCGCGGCCAGGTGCTGTCGGCCCCGAAGTCGATCACGCCGCACAAGAAGTTCACGGGCGAGGTGTACATCCTCACCAAGGAAGAGGGCGGCCGTCACACGCCGTTCTTCTCCGGGTACCGCCCGCAGTTCTACTTCCGCACGACGGACGTGACCGGCTCGGCCAAGCTGCTGGGCGGGGCCGAGATGGTCATGCCGGGCGACAACGTCACGATGGAGGTCGAGCTCCAGGCCCCGATCGCCATGGAGGAGAAGCTCCGCTTCGCCGTCCGCGAGGGCGGCAAGACCGTCGGCTCGGGCGTCGTGACCAAGATCCTGGCCTGAGGGCCCGGCGTATCAGGTAGTAATAAGGGCGGC
>DASPKW010000386.1:0-45676 GCA_035627895.1 Tepidisphaeraceae bacterium
CTCGGGACGGCCCAGCTGTGGAACCGGCTGACGTCGGCGGGGACGATCGAGGTGGCGGCAGGGAAGTTGCTTTCCGTCACGAACGGCAGCTCGACCCCGAACGTGATCTCGGGGCCGGTCGTGTTGAACGCGGGGTCGCGCCTCAGCTTCTCCGGGTCGGCCAGCACGACCGTGACGCTGTCCGGCGGCGTGTCGTTCGCGGGCACGGGCACGCTCATGAACTCGGGGGTGCTCAACGTCGACGCGGCGCTGACCATGCCGGGCGGGATCGATGTGAGTGGGAGCGTGACCACCGGGACGGCGGTCAACGTGAATCAGCCGGTGACCGTGAGCGGGGCGTCGATCGTCAATGGAACGACGATCAAGGGGCCGGCGGTCGCGACGTTTGCGGACCTGACGCTCGTGTCGGCGAACGTGAAGGCGCGGGTGGCGGTGGCGGAGGGCGGGCGGCTGATGCTCGGGCACTCGGGGTACTCGTCGACGACGAACACGTTGTACGGGGCGGTGATCGACGTGGCGGGGACGCTCGGGGCGCCCGGGTCGGTGACGCGCACGCTCGACGGGACGCTGTCGACCGTGAACGTGTTGTCGACCGGCACGTTCGCGCCGGGCACGACGCTGCAACTCCGGACTCCGACCGCGGGCCAGGGAGTGGCTAACACGATCGACAACCGGGGCTTGATCTCGCTCGACGGGAAGAGGCTCGAACTGTACAGCGGCTGGAACCTGACCAACGCCGGGACGATCCGGGTGCGGAACGGCGGCGCACTGTTGATGCTCGGCTCGTCGGACTACGGCTACAGCGGTGCGGGAATCGTTGACGTCGACGGAGCGGGTTCCGGGGCGTCGCTCACGCAGGTGGCCGGCGCGACGTTCAGCGGCACGTACACGATCGGAGCGGGGAGTTCGATCTCGTTTTTCGGCGGGCGGTTCGCGCCGGCTACCCTCACGAACGCGGGGACGATCTACCTGAGGTCGGCGGTCGACACGGCGATGACGATCCCGGGGAACGTGTCGACCAACGGGACGACGACGGTCGACGCGCCGCTGACGATAGGCGGTAAGCTGGCGCTGGGCCCGGACACGTTCACCGCGACGGCGCTCACCGGCACGGGCTCGGTGACGACGCCGAACTTATCTACCAGGGCGACGACGATAGACGTGGACGTCGACGTGACGGACGGGTCGGCGACGACGTTTCAGTCGACTGTCAACCTAACGGACGCGACCATCCGCCTCGCCGGCGGGCGCACGATCGCGGGGACGTCGTTCCGCGCCCCGGTCGGTGCCACGGGGCGGGTCGAGGTGAAGTCGGGCGCGACGGTCACGCTGCCGGCGGCCGGGCGGGCGACGCTCGGGCCGGGGGTCGGGCTTGCCGCAACCGGCACGGGCACGCTCGCCAACGCCGGCACGCTCGACGTCGACGCGGGCCGGCTCACGGTGACGGCCGGGTGGGCGCTCGAGAACGCGGGCACGGTCCGGGCGCGGAACGGCGGGATGGTGTTCGTCACGAGCGGCGGGGGGATCGCGAACTCGGGCAAGATCGATTTGTCGACGGGCGGGCTGGCGGTGTTGACGGGCGGCGGGGCCGGGACGTCGACCGAGGCGGTTCGCGCGCAGTTGGTCGCCGGGCGGAATGACGGAACGTGGGACGGGGCGACGGGGATCGTGTCGGCGGACGCCGCGGCGACGGGCGGGGCGCAGGCGGTCGGGTACGCGCTCGCCGGTGAACTGTTGAGGATCGGCGGCGCGGAGACGGCGGTCTGGAACGGGGTGACGGTCGACGCGGGGGCGGTGCTGGTCCGCCACACGCTGCTCGGCGACGCGGACCTGAACGGGACGGTCGGGCTGAACGACCTGGTCGTGCTGGCGAATCACTACGGCGCCGCGGGCGGGTGGGCGCAGGGCGACTTCGACTACAACGGGGAGATCGCCCTGAACGACCTGGTCGTGCTGGCGAACCAGTACGGGAGTTCGGTGACGTCACCAGTGGCGGCGGGGGATTTCGCGGCGGACTGGGCGCTGGCGCAGGAGCTGGCGGCGGGCGGGGCGACGGGCGTGCCGGAGCCGGGGGCGGTGGGCCTCGCCGGATTGGGCGGTGCGGCGATGTTCGGTCGTCGGCCGCGGCGGCGGCGGTAGCGGCCTGCGGGCGCGCGGCGACCTCGTGCGCCACACGCGACCGGACGCGCGGCCTCAGGGTTACCGGCGGCGGCGGCCGCCGAGGAGTGAAAGCAGGGCCACCGCCCATGCCAACGTGCCGGGCTCGGGGACGGCTACGAGGTAGAGGCCGTTCGCGCCGCTCGCCAGTGTGCCGTGGAAGGCGAGCTTGGTGCCATCGTCGCTGACGGTGAACACGCCGCCGGACCCGAACCGGTCGATGTCCGAGACGACCACCCCGTCCGAGGTGGACACGCCCATTTGAACGACGAGCTCCCCGTCGCGGAAGATGCCGAAATTCTTCGCGGTGTTCGGGTCGTTCCAGGTTCCGGCCCAGAAGACGGCGCCGTCGTCGGCGACGAACACCTGGTCTCGGATGCCGGTGAGCGCGTACCCGTTGGCGAGCGCGTCGCCGACGCGGACGACCGCCCGCCCGTCGGCGACGACGAGCGCCGGGCTCGTGCCCGTTCCGAGCCCGACGGCGGTGGCCCAGTTGCCGTTGTTGTTCAGGTGGGCGGCGAAGAAGAGGCCGTACGTCTGGCCGGCGACGGGCGAGGGCCCGCCGCGCCGGACGAGTTGCGTCTGGTCGCGGTACAGGATGTCCGCGCTGACCGAGTGGGTGGCGAGCACCTGCCCGGCGTTGTTCGCCTCCCACTCCCAGTGGTGTCGCGGCACGTTCACGGCGAACCCGGAGCCCGCGCCGTCGGGCAGGCGGTCGTCGTTCTTGAAGATCGTCTGCTCGGTCAGGACGCGGCCCAGGTCGTCGACAGTGTACTTCGTGATCGTGGCCAGCGCGAACGAGGCGGGCGGCTTAACCACGCCGGTCACGAAGACCTCGTTCCGGTCGTTGACGACCGCGTCGTTGATCGAGATCCAGTACGTGCCCGTCGGGAACGCGGGCGTGGTGGTCGGCGTGCCCGGTCGGACGACCGGCGTCTGGTCGAACAGCACGGTGTTGGGGTTGTTGACGGCCTCGGGCGGGTACGTGCCGGGGAGCGTGACGACGGAAACGGTGTGGCCGGTGTTCGAGACGGAGGTGCTACTGAACCCGCCTTGCGCGGTCGTGATGACGATCGGCTGGCCGTTCCGCAGCAACCGGTCGCCGGCGGGGGGCATGGTGGCCAGCGCGTACGACCCGTCGTTGGCCAAGGCCATCCGGTAGGCGCTGTAGCCGACGCCGTTCTGGGGCGTCGCCGTGATCAGTGGGCTGATCGGGTACGGGGCGGCGCCCGCGGCGCCGGTCAGGAGCAGCGCGCCCGCGGCGAAGACGGTGACCCGGCGGGAACCCACACTCACCTCCTGGACGGAACTCATCGACATCGGAGAACGTCGGGATCGTACCCCGGGGACGGACCGTCGCAAAGTTGATTATCCGTCGGGTCATCGACCGGTGGTTCACGGCCGTCACGCGGCTCAACTCGATCCGCGGCTCGCGAAGGGCATGGCATTCGGACGGGACGGCTCTCCCGGCGCATGAAGAAACCCGCGGAGCAAGCTCCGCGGGCCCATTGTTGCTCGTGCTCAAATCGCATTACTCGATCGCGACGGCCTCGACGAGGTCGAGGTTGCCGCCCTTGGTCGCGCCGCCGATCACGAGGATGCGGCCGCCGTCGGAGACCAGGCGGTGGACGATGCGCGGGGTGGTCTGGGCGACCTTGTCCCAGGTGCCGGCGCCCAAGCGGAACAGGCTGCCGTCGGCGACGCTGACGTAGAGGCGGCCGCGATGGACGCAGGCGGCGGGGGCGAAGCCGTTTCGGTCCTGGCCGGGCAGCTCGGGGCCGTTGCTCCACTTCTTGGTGGCGGGGTCGTAAATCTCGACGCGGCGGCTGGGGTCGGACTGGTCGTCGAACCCGCCCATCGCGTACAGCTTGCCGTCGAGGACGGCGGCGATCAGGGCCCGGCGCTCCCACGGCTGCTCGATCTTCTGCCAGGTCGCGTCCTTGGCCGACAGGTCGAGCGTGATCATGTGGTCGAGCCAGTGGTTGCCGCCCTTGGCGCCGCGCATGTCCCACCCGCCGAGCACGTAGAGGGTGTCGCCGATGACGGCGACGTCGTGCGACGAACGGGGGGTCGGCATGGCGGGGAGCTCTTCCCACTTCCCGGCCTTGGGGTCGAAGCGGACGGCCTGGGTGGTGGACCAGTTGTCGGCTTTCTCGCCGGGGGCATTCTTGGGGACCATGCCGCCGACGCGGTAGACGTTGCCGCCGTGGGTGGCGAGGTTCATGCCCTGCATGCCGGTGCCGCCGGTGAGGGTTTCCCAAGCGGCGTCGGGCTTGGCGAGGCTGAGGCGGTGGAGCTTTCCGGAGACGGCGGCGGTGGAGTAGGAGTGGGTGGGGGCGATGTGCCCGCCGAAGACGTAGAGGTGGCCGTCGCAGGCGACCGCGCCGAAGCTGGAGGTGGCCTCGGGGAGTTTGACGAACTGGGTGACCGGCGCGCCGGGGGCGGCGGGCTTGTCGTCCTTGGCGGCGGCGGTGGCAGGGGGGGCGACGTCGACCACGAGGGTGGCGTAGCGGCGGAGCTGCTCGTACGCCTTGCCGTCGCGCTCGCCGGGCGTGTTTTCCCAGTGCCGGGCCCAGGCGCCGTAGCGGCCGAGGGCGGTCAGCGCGGGGGTGGCGCCGTCGGCCTCGGTCTTGACGCGCTGCTCCTTGCCGTCGGGGGTGATGACGACGACCTCGACGCCGGCGGCGACGGGCTTACCGGCGACGTGGACGGCCAGGCGGAGCGCGCCGGGCTTGCCGGTGGGCACGAGCTCGACCGGGGCGCGGTCGACGCCGAGCGTCGTACCTTGCGCGAACGCGTCACCGAGGACGGTCTTGGCGTGGTAGAGGAGGACGTGCGGCTTGCCCTCCTTGCCGCGCTTGGTCCAGCCGAGGTCCGTGACGCCGTAGACGACGCGCGACCCGCCGGGGACGGCGATCGTGTACGAGTCCTTGGCGGCCGTGCCGAGGGCGATCGGCGTGTCCTTGCCATCCGCGCCGACGGCGTGGAGCTTGGCGCCCGCGATGATCGACACGTCGACCCCGTCGTCGGGCTTGAGGTCCTCGCTCATGACGACGCGGGCGGTGTTCCCGCCGTCCTGGGGGACGACGAAGACGAAGTGCGCGCGGGCGGCGGGGGCGAGCCCGGCCAGGAGCAGGCCGGCGAGCGCCGGGGCGATCCGGTGGCGCGGCCAGCCGGCGGGCCAGACGGCGCGCAGGTTGATCGCGACCAGGAACGCGGAGTACGCGCACACGAGGGCGACGAGGAGGTATCCGAGGGTGACGTTGTTCATGATTCCTTCCGACTGCGATTTCTCGGTCGATTTGGCGCGGTAGGGTGGGCCGCGGACGCGCTCGCCTTCGGGCTGCGCTGTCGCTTGCCCTTCGGGTCGCGGCTAAACGGGTTGGCTCTACATTCTGACTTCTGACCTCTGACTGCTGACTTCTCCCGTCACTTCCCCGTCCACTTCTGGTTCCCGGTGCGGGCGGCCATCGGGTGCCAGCGCGTCATGTCGCGCAGGTCTTCGAGGTCGAGCATCTCGGCGTGCCCGTCGAGGCAGGCGACGACCGCGCGGTTGTCGTACCGGGGGTGGACGTGTCCGAACGCGAGCGGGTCGACGCCGTCGAACTTCCCCGACGACCACCCGGTCGCGCTGAACCCGGACGGCTGGGTCGGGGGGTGGAGCTTGAAGTACCCGTAGGTCGCGCCGCCGCCCCAGGCGGAGACGAACACGAGCTGGCGGGTCGAGTCGCCGACCTCGGTGATCTTGCGGACGAGGTTGGGCATGTTCGCCGCCCCGCCGGCCGACTCGTCACCGCCGAGGCAGAAGAAGTTCAGGCCGAACGACGGGGTGAGGCTGACGTTGTAGGCCCACATCGAGCCGTTGCGGTCGAGGGTCTCGGCCTGCTCGTTGACCAAGATGAGGCCCTCGATGCGCGTCCTGGCGTAGTCGACGATCCGCCACGGCCAGCGCTTGGACGCCTCGGGCGTGGAGAGTGGTACGCCCAGGTCGTCGTTGATCGAGACGCCGCTCGTCGCGTGGCCGACGATCAGCCGGCCCTTGTTGTCGGTCGCGTACCCGATGTAGCTGATGATCAGCTGCTTGGCGGCGGCCATCTCGCGCGTCTGGCGGGCCTGCCGCCGGGCCTTGGAGAGGGCCGGCATCAGGATCCCGATCAGCAGCGCGATGATGCCGATGACCACGAGCAACTCGACGAGGGTGAACGCGCGGCGGCGTCGGGAGCGCCGCCGCGCGGTGCCCGTATTCAGGCCGACGGATGTCCGATCGCGATCCATCACGAACTCCTTTTCCCTCGCACGGTTCTCACGCGATCTTTAGCGGGGCGAGCGGCGGCGGCGGCCGCACGCGAGGCCGGCGACCGCCAGGCCGACGAGGCCGAGCGTGGCGGGCTCGGGCACGACCGTCGCGTAGACGGTCGACTGGTCCAGGCGGATCGCGTGGATGCCGGCGTGGGCGACGCCGGTGAACTGGATCTTGAAGTCGGCGATGTCGCCGGCGATGCCGGACAGGTCCCACTGGAACGCCCAGACGTCGGTCATGAGCGGCTGCGCTTCCCCGCCGGGCGGGGTGAACGTGCCGTTGGGGGCCTGGGCCCAGACGTACCCGCCCTTGGCCGCGCCGGCGGGAACGGCGGTGCCGCCGTTGTAGGTCAGAGTGGGGGCACCGCCGGGCTGGAACGAATTGCCGCCAGACGTCTGGATCTGCACCTGGAAGACCACGTTGGCGAGGTTGTCGATCTCGTTGGTCTCGGTGACCGAGTAAACGCCACCGATCCCGCTCGGGCCGCCCATGTAGACGACCTCGCCGCCGAGGTAGCCCTCGCCCGAGACCTTGTTGAACTGGGCCTTGTTGGCGGCGACGTCGCCGGACGACCCGGGCTGGTTGGAGGCGATCGGGCCGGGCCAGGGATTGCCGGAGGTAAAGAACCCGCCATAGCCCGGGTAATTCACGCCGATCAAACCGGCCCAGCCGTCGTACTTCTCCGTACCGGACAGGTTAGGGTCGAGTACCGAGTTGAGCGTGGCGGCGCCTGCGGAACCCGCAAGGCTGATACCGGCCAGCACGGCGGCGGACAGGAGGGCGGTCGTCTTAAAAGTCTTCTTCGCGTTCATCTGCACGGCTCCGAATGGAAGATCAGTAATGGCGGTGTCGTTCGTCGAGTTGCAAGCGTGAGGGTTGCGGTTACGCGCGGCGCGCCCGGCGGCGGGCGAGGCAGCCCAGCGCGGTCAGGCCGAGCAGGCCGAGCGTGCCCGGCTCGGGCGTGATCGATACGTTGTCGAGTTGGAACGTCACCGGCCCGGTGGTCGAGGCGTTACCGCTCGGCATGAAGAGCAACAGCTTTGCGGCGTCGCTCATGACCCCGTTGAACGATCCGCCCTCCTGGGAGACGGTCCCGGGCGTGAGCGGCAGCACGACGTCCCGCCAGGCGCCGGGCTCGACCGGGTTCGAGATCGCGCTGATCGCCGGGCTGTTCGCCGGGACGGCGACGCGCATCGCGAACTGCAGCGCGGTCGGGGCGTCGTGCCGGATCGAGAACCGGATCTCCGAGATGCCAGCGCTGAGCCAGTTGCCGACGAAGTTGTTGTTGCTCGACGAAAACGCGTCCTGCGCCCGGAACAGACCCTGCTGGGCGCCGGTCACCGTCGCCGACACGGAGATGAACTGGCCCGCCGCGTCATAGGTCGGGGCGGTCATCGCGCTGTTCTTCCAGTTCGAATCCGACGTGGCGAACGTCTCGGTAAACGGGTTCGTGACCACGGCCGAGGCCTCGGTCGCGACCGCCCCGACGATCAACCCCGCGCCCACCAAACTGAACATCCGTTGCGTGTGCATCTCCCAGACTCCTCTCAGGTGTTCGGTGCTCGCCGAGCACCGACAAAAACCGGCACGGCTGGCCGGTGAGAGGAACGATCGGCCGTTGCGAGGAATCGCCCCGCGGGGCGATACTGACAACGGCGATCGACCTTCACCGGTCGTCGCCAACCCGGGCCGTCGGACACACTTTTCCAGAGGGAGTCCGGCGGCCCATTTCTTCTTGTCGCAGAGACTCAGTCTCATCGGTTGGGAAAGATACGCGCCCCGTTTCCGCCGTCAAGAGGAACATTGTTCTAATTGAGACTGGGTCGCGGTGCTTTTAAAGCAATTTCCGCAACAAGTTGACCTGACAAACGCTTTTGCAGCACTACATTGTAGGTGTCGGCGTATCACTGATCGCTCCCCTCGGGGTTGCGATCGAAGTTCGCCGGTTCACGTCTCCCCTCGCTGCGAAAGGATGATTGTCGTGCAGATTACCCCCGCCCGCCCGCCCGCCCCCCGTCGTCCGATTCGTCCCGCGTTCACGCTCGTCGAGCTGCTCGTCGTGATCGGCATCATCGCGCTGCTTATCAGCATTCTGCTGCCGTCGCTCAGCAAGGCCCGCGAGCAGGCGAACCGCGTGAAGTGCGCGTCCAACGTCCGCCAGTTCTGCCAGGCCATGCTGATGGCGGCCAACGACAAGAAGGGGAAGCTGATGGACGTCGGCAACGCGACCGGCGAGTGGGACAACACCGGCAACACGACCAAGAGCAACGAGGTGCAGGTCATCCACCCGGCGGCCAAGCAGGAGCTGGTCGAAAAGTACGGCCTGACTCGGCAGATGTTCTACTGCCCGTCGAACCCGGACATGGACACGGACGCCAACTGGGTGCGGACCGACAAGAACGACTTCGCATTCGCCGGCTACATGATCTTGGGCGGGCGCAAGAACCTTTCGAATAACCTTGCGGTGGCGCAGGCGGCCGGGTTCCACGGGTTCGAGGAGTACGTGAGCGCGGGCCAGCCCGGGTTCATCTTCCCGGGCAAGGTCGGGCAGAAGGCGTTCTACCAGGTGATCGCGGCCGACACGTCGCGGTCGTGGCAGAACGACCTCAACCCTTCGAACCACCTGAGCGGCGACGACTCGACCGGCTACCTGCCGAAGAACGGCAAGGGCGGGGCCAACACCGGGTTCATCGACGGTCACGTCGAGTGGAAAATGCAGGACGAGCTCGGCCAGAAGAACACGGGCGGCCGGCGCAACTTTTACCTGAACAGCGGCGGAACGGTCCGCTACTACTTCGCCGGCGGGCAATAGGGCGAAGGGCGGGGAAGGCAATCATCAGCGCATCCGGGCCAGCCGATCGATCGGCTGGCCCGGACCGCGTTTGGGGCTATGAAGTTCGGGCGAGGTCGACGATGACCCTTTCCCCAAGCACCTTCCCTCGGATGCGCTGGGCAAGCCAGCGGCTAAAATGCGCCGCGCGGAGTTGTGGGGACGTTTGATCCTCCCGCTTCGTGCGCGCCCGGCTACAATCGCCGCCCATGTCCACCGCCTTCCCGCTCCCACCAAATTCCGACGGTACTGGCCTGATCAAGGATGACCCGTGGCTCGAGTCTCAGGCCGAGCGGCTTCGCGCGCGGCACCGGTTCCTCGTCTCGACGCTCGCCAAGATCGACGCGCAGGGCGGGATCCTCGGGCCGATCTCGACCGGCCATCAGTTCTTCGGGTTCAACCGGGGCGAGTTCCACGGCACGCCCGGCGTGTGGTACCGCGAGTGGGCGCCGGGGGCGCTGCAGGTTCGTCTCGTCGGCGACTTCAACAAGTGGGACCGGATGGACTGCCCGCTCGTGCCGGATCAGTTCGGGGTGCACTCGCTCTTCTTGCCGGACGCGAAGTACGGCGACCGGCTCGTGCACGGGTCGAAGGTCAAGACGCTGGTCGTGCACCACAACTCGACGACGCAGGACCGCATCCCGGCGTACGCGCGGCGCGTCGTGCAGGACGCGAACTCGCCCAACTTCACCGCGCAGTTCTGGATGCCGCCCGAGCCGTACAAGTGGGCGAACCCCTCCCCGAGGCTCGCGCCGCGCACCGGGCTGCGCGTGTACGAGTCGCACGTCGGCATGGCGACCGAAGAGGGGCGCGTCGGGTCGTTCAACCACTTCACCGACACGATCCTCCCCCGCGTGAAGGCGCTGGGCTACAACGCGATCCAGCTGATGGCGATCCAGGAGCACCCGTACTACGGGAGCTTCGGGTACCACGTGTCGAACTTCTACGCGGTCAGTTCGCGGTTCGGCACGCCGGAGGATCTGAAGCGGCTGATCGACGCGGCCCACGGCATGGGCATCCTGGTCATCATGGACCTGGTGCACAGCCACAGCGTGAAGAACACGCACGAGGGGCTGAACCTGTTCGACGGGACCGAGTTCCAGTACTTCCACGGGGGGCCCAAGGGGCACCACGTCGCGTGGGACTCGAAGCTGTTCGACTACGCGAAGTACGAGGTGCAGCGGTTTTTGCTGTCGAACGTGCGGTTCTGGTTGGAGGAGTTCAAGTTCGACGGGTTCCGGTTCGACGGCGTGACGTCGATGCTCTACCAGGACCACGGGCTGGGCAAGGATTTCACGACGTACGACGACTACTTCAACGACAACGTCGACCGCGACGCGGTCGTCTACCTGCAACTGGCGAATTTGGTCGCGCACGCGGTCAAGCCGGACTGCATCACGGTGGCCGAGGACGTCAGCGGCATGCCGGGGCTCGCGCGGCCGGTGGCGGAAGGCGGGCTCGGGTTCGATTATCGGCTGGCGATGGGCATCCCGGACTACTGGATCAAGCTGCTCAAGGAGAAGCCGGACGAGCGGTGGTCCATGGGCGAGATCTTCGGCACGATGCTCAACCGCCGGCACGCGGAGAAGCACATCGGCTACGCCGAGAGCCACGACCAGGCGATGGTCGGCGACAAGACGATCGCGTTCTGGCTGATGGACAAGGACATGTACTGGCACATGGACACGGCCAGCCAGTCGCTCGTGGTCGACCGCGGGATCGCGATGCACAAGCTGATCCGGCTGGTCACGTTCAGCCTGAGCGGCGAGGGGTATTTGAACTTCATGGGCAACGAGTTCGGCCACCCCGAGTGGATCGACTTCCCGCGCGAGGGGAACAACTACTCGTACCACTACGCCCGCCGGCAGTGGAGTTTGGCCGACAACCCGATCCTGCGCTACCAGGGGCTGCTGAACTTCGACAAGGCGATGCAGCGGCTGGACGACCAGCACCACATTTTGTGCGACAAGCTGATCGAGCAACTGATGGTGCACGAGGACAACAAGCTGCTGGTCTACCGGCGCGGGCCGCTCGTGTTCGCGTTCAACTGGCACCCGACGAACAGCTACACGGACCTCCGCATCCCGGTGCCGGACGCCGCGAACTACCGGATCGTCCTGAACTCCGACGCGCGCGAGTTCGGCGGGCACGGGCTGACGGTCCCGAACGCGACGTACCCGAAGCAGGACGTCCCGTGGGAGCACCGGCAGCAGTCGCTGCAGATCTACCTGCCGAGCCGGACGGTGCAGGTGCTGGCGCCGGTGTGACGAGGCGCCCGTACGCCGAACTGCGGACGTGCACCACTAAAGTGGGCACGCCGGGACTTGACCGTTCCCGGGGGGCCGAACCATCATCCGTGACATGAACCACAAACTTCCCCTCGCGCTCCTCGCGCTGTTGGTCACCTTCCCGAGCTTTGCCGCCGACATGTTGCCGCCGGGCGAGAAGGACGCCAAGGCGCGCCTGAACTCGTCGTCGCGGCACGGCGAGATGGTCGACGTGCAGGTCCCCGGCGCGGTCACCAAGGTCCGGTCGTACGTCGTCTTCCCCGAGCGCAAGGAGAAGGCCCCGGTCGTGATCGTGATCCAGGAGATCTTCGGCCTGTCGGATTGGATCCGCAGCGTCGCCGACCAACTCGCGGCCGACGGGTTCATCGCGATCGCGCCCGACCTGCTCAGCGGCAAGGGCCCGCGCGGCGGGGGGACCGAGTCGTTCACGGACCGCGACGCGGTCATGCAGGCCGTCCGCGCGCTCAAGCCCGACGACGTCGACAAATTGCTCAACGCGGTGCGCGACCACGCGGTGAAACTGCCGGCCGCGAGCGGTAAGTACGCGACCGTCGGCTATTGCTGGGGCGGGATGACCAGCTTCCGGTACGCGACGGTCGACCCGAACTTGTCCGCCGCGGTCGTGTACTACGGGACGAGCCCGGCGACCGATACGCTGGCGAAGATCAAGGCCCCGGTCCTCGGCCTGTACGGCGAGATCGACGAGCGCGTGAACGCGACCATCCCGGACGCGGAGGCCAAGATGAAGGAGCTCGGTAAGACGTACGTCGTCAAGAAGTTCACCGGCGCCGGGCACGGGTTTTTGCGCCAGCAGGACGGCAAGGAAGGCGCGAACCTGAAGGCCGCGCAGGAGGCCTGGCCGGAGACGGTGAAGTTCCTGAAGGAGAACACGAAGTAGCGCCGCCATTCCACGCCGGGCGCGGAGCCGAAGGCGACGCCCGGGATGAAGTTACTGATCGTCGACGCGCGGGGCGCCCGTGTCGCGGGCGCCCCGCGTGCGTTTGCGGATTAAGACGGTCCGGGAATCGGTGGCGATTCCGCAATCGGCCGCGCTCGCCTCCGGGCGGCGCTGTCGCTTGCCCTTCGGGTCGCGGCTAAACGTGGATGTCGCGGACGCCGCGTGGCATTCCTAGGATTCGTTCGACCATGCTCGTCCGCGACCTCGGCCTGATCCCGTACCGCGACGCCTGGGCGCTCCAGGAGGCCGCCCACGCGCGCGCCCTCGAGGCCGGCGAGGAGACCCTGTTCCTCCTCGAGCACCCGCCGGTGATCACGTTCGGCCGCCGCGCCGCCGATTCGGCCCGCAACCTCGTCGCCACGCGCGAGGCGCTGGCCGGGATGGGCGTCGAGGTCGTCGAGTCCGACCGCGGCGGCGACATCACGCTCCACGCACCGGGCCAGTTGGTCGCCTACCCGATTTTGCACCTGGCGAACCGGCGGCTCTCGCCCGGGACGTACGTGCACGCGCTGGAGGACGTGGTCATCGCGACGCTTGCCGAGTTCGGCGTCGTGGCGACGAAGGACCCGGCGGCGCCGGGGGTCTGGGTCGCTGCGCCTCACGATTCTACGCGGGCTCCTGTGGAGTCGGATGCGACGCGCAGCGCCGCGCAGCCCGTCGATCACGCCAAGATCTGCGCCCTCGGCGTCCGCATCCGCCGCGGCGCCTCTCTCCACGGGCTCGCGCTCAACGTGACGACGGACCTGTCCCTGTTCAACCTGATCAACCCCTGCGGCCTAGGGCGCCCGGTCACCCGCCTGCTCGACATGCTCGGCGACCGCGCCCCCGACATGCCGACGCTCAAAACCACCCTCGCGCGGCAGACGGCGCTCCGCTTCCCGTAGGGTGGGCATTGCCCACCGCGCGCGACAACGCGGCGCAGCCCTCGATGCTATCGCCGCGCTTGCGCGTCCAGCCGCTTGGCGACGTCCGACAGCTTCTGGTGCGCAAGCTCGCACGCGTAATCCACGCGGATCGTCCGCCGATACCCGTCCATTTTCGTGACCGGCTCGGCCGTCGCGTCGGCCAGCGCCAGGAACGGCGCGTGCAGGCGCTCCCACATCGCCATTACCTCCGCGAACGTCTCGGGCGTGCCCATCCGAACGCCGGCCGGCAGTTCGGCCTCCGCTAGCACGATGCTCTGCGGCGGCACTCGCGCGATCAGCTCGTCGATCGCCCACGCCCGGTTCGCCGGCGGGAGCATCACGTCCTCCGTCGGCACGATCACGACCGCCCGGCCGGTCCCGACGGGATACGCCGCCGCGAGGAACGTCTCGACGTACAGCCCGTTCTGCTCGGCGAGGTTGCGGATCTCGACCGCCGGCTCGATCGACCCCCACCCGGCCACCAGCAACTGCCCCTGCGGGTAATGCGCGATCACGTGCGCCGGCTCGACGCGGTCGCCCGGCCCTTCGGGCAGCAGGGCGAGCGCGACGGCCCCCTCGCCGCACCGCTGCCGCCGCTGCCGCCGGGCCTCCTGCAGCGGCATGTACAGCCGGGCCAGCGTGTCGAAATCCCGCGCCTCCCACGCCAGTCGCTCCGCCCGCGCCAGCAGCCGCTCGGCCTCCCAGTAGCGCGTCTCCATCAACTCGAACGACCCCTGCTCGCAGAGGGTTTGCAAATTGTTCGATCCGGACACGTCGGGGAGCGGCACGGCGGATTCACTCATGCGGGCGATTGTGGTGCCGCCATCTCGCGCGGTCAACGTGTGGGATTTGACGCACGTTGCGCTAGGTACGGACTGACTCGCTGCGCGCCCCGCCCGCTAAAGCGGGCTCGCCGGGGTTATCGGACGCCCCCCAGAGTATTTCCACCCCTCACTTGCCTCCCCCTCCCCCGAATCGGAAGTCATTCCCGTCGGACGAGCGACGGGTTGTCGCCACCGGCGAGAGAGACACCAGTTATCGGCGGGCATCGCCCGCCCCAGGGAAGAAGAGAGACGACCATGAACCGGACGACCACCACGACCGCCGCCCGCACGATCGACCGCTCCGAAGAACTCCTGAATCGCGCCCAGAGCGTGGTCGACAGCCTGAGCCGCCTGCTCGACAACCGGTCGCCCGCGATGGCCCGCCCGGTGAGCACGGAGTTGATGGAAGACCTGCTGGCGGTGCTCCCGGCGCGGTCGGCGCAGAAGACCTGCTGCTCGCTGTAACTGGGTGTTGAGAACCTGCGGATCGGTGCGGATCTGGGCGAGCGTCGGTTAAGCGCCGACGCGCCCGCGCCGATTGTGGGACCATGGACGCGTCGCCCCCCTTACGCCCGGGCCGCCTGACCGCCGAGGACGCCCGGCTCGCCGCCGACGTCGCCCGCCGGTACCGGCTGGCGCTCGACCTCGACCCCGACGCCGGGCCCATCGTCCGGTGCGTGGAGGTGCCCGCCGTCGCGTGCAACGGGTGCACCGTCGACGATGCGGTCTACTGCGCCCGATACCGCCTTTCGCGACACTTGCGCGAGTTGCTGGCCCGCGGCGAAGCCCCGCCGGTGCCGCTCGCCGAATCCGTCGGGCCACTCGGGGCGTGGAGCAACGAGCTGGACTTCGCAGCCGAGCAGGGGGCTCCAGGCGACGACCTGATCGCCCCGCCCGCCGACGCGCTCAGGCGGATCGCCGAGGGCGAGGCAGCGCGGTACCGGATCTGGTTCGAGCAGCCCGAGGACGGCGCCCCGTTCGTCGCCGCCGTCGCCGAGCTGCCGGACGTGACCGCCAGCGCCCCCGACGCCGGCGCCGCCGTGGAATCCGCCCGGGCGATGCTCGTCGAGCGCCTGCTCGCCATGTTGGCATCGAACCACATGCCCCCCGAACCGCTCCGCGACCGCGAGCGCCGCCAAACCCCCAGGCCGCGCACGCCGCAACTCGCGCGCGTCGCGTAGATCTTCTTCACACGACCCCGTTTAGCCGCGACCCGCAGGGCAAGCGACGGCGCCGCCCGAGGGCGAGCGCGCCGAGCGCGAGTCTGCGCCGACCAGGGGTAAGGCCTCACGGCCGTACCCATGCCACCAAGTTCATCGCTTCTGGGCTGTGTCTGCCGGTAGGCGATCGAGGATCCGATCCTCGGGCTCGAGCGACCGCCGCTCAGGGGCTTTGACCAAGGGCACCGGCGCAACCGGCCGGACCGGGCCCGCCGGCAGGGGGCGCAGGACGGCCAACCGACTCGATCCGACGAACGCCGCGGGGGATGTGGGGCGCATACGAAGCTCCTGATGCATCAACTTTACAATGCAAAGTAAACATCGTCAATCCTTATCTGCGTAATGAAATTATTGAAACGAATCTCCCGCGGCACGGCAAAGCTTGAGTCCACCCCGTTGCACACGCGGCCCGTCGGCGCGTACGCTGGGCGCGATGGACCTGCTCGAACACCTGGCCGCCCAGTTCCCGACCGCCAAGCGGACGACGCTCCGGCGGATGATCGAGGCCGGGCGCGTCACGATTAACGGCCTGCCCGCCCGCCGCGCCAAAGACCCGGTCGCCGAGGGCGACACCGTCGCCGTCGCCGACCAGTCCCCCGACGCGGCCGAGCCGGCGCCGGTGGCACGCCCCCCGTTCGAGATCGTCCATGAGGACGACGACGTGATCGTCATCCTCAAGCCGCCCGGCCTCCTGACGTCCACGAACGCCCGCGAGCGCCGCGCGACCGTCGCCTCCAAGCTCGAAGAGTACTTCGCCTCCACCGCGCCCCGCGCCCGCGTCGGCGTCATCCACCGCTTGGACCGCGACGCGTCCGGCCTCCTCGTCTTCTCCAAGAACAACTCCGCCTACCACAACCTCAAGACCCAGTTCTTCCACCACACCGTCGAGCGCGTGTACACGGCCGTCCTCGGTGGCGTCGTGCAGCCGGCCGAGGGGCGGATCGAGTCGCTCCTGATGGAGCGCGAGGACGGCCGGGTCATGGAGACGGACGAACCGTCCGACGGCCAGGAGGCCGTCACGACCTACCGCACGCTCGCCACGGCCCGCCCCGACCTGGGCCTCGCCGCCGGCCGCAAGACGGTCACGCTCGTCCGCGTCACGCTCGAGACGGGCCGCAAGCACCAGATCCGCGCCCACTTCGCCGCCAAGGGCTGCCCCGTCCTGGGCGACCCGGTCTACGGCCCGTTCCCCGAGCCGGGCATGCGCCTGATGCTCGCGGCGACCGAGCTCGCGTTCGACCACCCGCGGACGAAGGAGCGGAAGTCGTTCCGGATCAAGCCGCCGAAGGAGATCAACGCGCTGTTCCCCGGGGTCCCGACGGACGCGTAGATCGCCGGCACGACACGGCGCGGGCGGGCGAGGCGCGGGAGGGCGAGGCTCCGTCCGAGCCGTTCCCCCAATTCGCGCAGAATGTTTTGCCGCAAAGGACGCAAAGGCGCAAAGGGGCGCAGAGAAGACGAGAAGGGGTAGGGCTGATCTGCCCACCGCACCGGTGGCGATCGCCAAGACTTCTTCCCGTCTTGTCTTCTCTGAGCCTTTGCGCCTTTGCGTCCTCCGCGAAGCACCTGGATGCGCAGATCGCAGAACGGCTCGGACGGAGCCTCGCCCTCCCGTTCGCGCGCGGGTCCGCGCGCACTCCGCATTACCGGACCTCGCCCCGGAATCCTTCCCCCGATTTGCCCACCCCTCCCGCGAATCGTAAATCACCTTCGTCCGCCCCGGTGAGCAACACGCCGGGGCGGGGAGTTGGAGAATCCTCGATAAAGGCTAAGCCGCCGTAAGGCGGCGCTAATTTCCGGGCGACCGGAAATCGGCTCGTGCCGGCAGCGGTCCGTATGACGCCGCCGGTGTGATGCGCAAAGCGCCCGGTCCTCCCGATCGTCGGCTCCCGCGGCCCGCAAGGGCTTTGGGTTGGACGGTTCGGAACAGGATCGAGGGCGTTGCCGAAAGGAGACTCGCGCCCGGTCGCGCATCGTGCCGCCTTGGCTCGGTGTGTGGCAGGGGTGGCGGAGTCGGAATTCTACGAGCGGGCCTGCCGTTCGTGGGAGACCGGTTTCCGCCGCACGCCCCGCGCGGCCGCAAGGTCGACGCGGGGACGGCGGTTGACCCCCGCCTTCGCCGTCGCACGTCTTATCGGTCTGAAGCCTGTGGATTCCTCCTCCTGATCGTTCCGTCCGGCGCGCCCCGCGTATGCGGGGCGCGCCGAAACGGATCGGGCGGCCTCGTTAAGTCCCTCACCGGCGTCGCCGATGAGCAGGATGACGGAGACCGGTTAACCCCCATACGCCTCACGGCGTGCGCGGGCGACCGGACGCTCCGGTGTGGCAGTGTTCCGGGCGGCTCGCCGGTGTGCAAACACTGGTGCCTGGCGTGGAAGTAGCCGACGGAGAAAGGAGAGAGACAGCGCGGCACGCGGCGGGCCCTGGTGGCCCGGACGGCGTGCGGGTGACACGGGCCAGACGTCCTCACGCGACCCCGCCCCTCACCTTACGGATCGCAATCGACCTTTCGCGTCGGCCCCGGTTCCACGCCGGTCCGACCGGCCGCCTCGGGTTGCACGTTACGCAGTCGTACTTGTCCGCCGGTTCGCCCCCACCCCGTGTTAACGGGTCGCGACCGGCACGAACGGAAAACCACAGTCCCTCACAGGAGTCTCAGACCATGTCCGCCATTCGCACCCTCCGCACGAACCGCAAGGGCTTCACGCTCGTCGAAATCCTGATCGTCGTGATCATCCTCGGCATCCTGGCCGCGATCGTCATCCCGCAGTTCACCAGCGCGTCGACCGACGCCCGCAAGAACAGCCTGACGAGCCAGCTGCAAACGGTCCGCTCGCAGATCGAGCTGTACAAGCTGCAGCACAACGACAACCTGCCCGACTTCACGAACAAGGTCTGGGAGCAGATGACCGCCCAGACCGACGTCAGCGGCGACACGCAGGCCGCCTCGGGCAAGGACTTCGGGCCGTACCTGCAGCAGGCCCCGGTGAACTCGCTCAACCAGAAGACCGGCGTGGTCGTCGTCACCGCCGACCCGGCGAACATCGCCACGTCGACCGTGACCGCCGGCAGCGGGTTCGTGATCAACACGACCAACGGCAAGGTCTGGGCGACCAACCAGGACAGCCAGTACTACTACGACGAGTCGACCGGCACGATCAAGTAATCGCGCCGAACCGACTTGCCCGAACGCACACACACCCCGCCGGGCGGCGTCGTCAGCCGCCCGGCGGTCTTCGAGCGACTCGCGATCGACTCGCGGGGCCGGACGTTAAATCGAGCCCCGCCGATCGCCGACAGGGGGTACAGAGGAAGGCCGATGACACTCACCACCGACACCCCCGCGCCCCACGGAGCCCCGGCCGCTCCGCCCCGCGCCAGCCGCGGCCGCCGCCGCCCCGGGTTCACGCTGATCGAGATCCTGATCGTCGTCGTCATCCTGGGCATCCTGGCCGCGATCGTCATCCCCCAGTTCTCCAACGCGTCCCACGTCGCCCGCGAGAACACGCTCAAGGACGACCTCCGCTACATCCGCACGCAGATCGTCGTCTACAAGGCCCAGCACCGCGACGTCCCGCCCGGCTACCCGTCCGGGACGGCGTCCGCGCCGTCGTACGACACGTTCGTCGCCCAGATGACCCAGCACACGAACGAGGCGGGCGGCGCCGTCGTCAACCCGAACGCCGCCTACCCGCTCGGGCCGTACCTCCAGAAGATGCCGGCCAACCCGCTCAACAGCCAGACGAAGGTGCTGGTGATCGGCAACGGCCAGCCGCTGCCGACCACGTACCAGGGCGCCACGTACGGCTGGATCTACAAGCCGCAGACCCAGGAATTCATCGCCAACTCCGACATGGTGGACAACAATGGGATGTCCTACATGCAGTATTGACCGGCGGTCCGCGCGGCCCGGTCTCCTCCGGGGTTCCGGATCCGCTCGCGCCGGGGCACAGCCCACGGGCTTTGCCCGGAGCGCCGCCCCGGATCCGCCCATCCCAAGTAGGCGCCGCGCGCCCGTCCGCCCCCGCCGCCCGGGGTTCAGCATCGCCGAATCGCTCACCGCCTCGGTCGTCCTGGCGATCGCCGTCATCGGGATCGCCGGCCCGCTCACCGCCGCCAGCATCCAGGCCGAGCAGTCCCGCGAGACCGCGACCGCCACCGTCCTGGCGCGCCAGCTCATGGAGGAGATCGCCTCCAAACCCCTCCTCGACAACGCCGGCACCACGTACACGCGCGGCCCCGACGCCGGCGAGGCGTCCCGCGCCCTGTACGACTCGGCCAACGACTACCACGGGTACACCGACGCGTCCGCCACCCTCACCGCCGCCGACGGCACCCGCGTCGCCGTCCCGACCGGGTACACCCGGACGGTCAGCGTCGAGTACCGCACGACCACCGCCGGGGCGGCCGCCGCGGCCGGCGATTACGGGGTCGTGACCGTCACCGTGCGAACGCCCGGAGCCCAGAACGTCAAAGTCGTGCGCCTCCTGACCCGGTCGCGGGTCACGTCGACCTCCTGACTTATGCCGACGACCGCGCCAACTTCCGCCCGCCGTCGCCGCCGCCGTCATGGCCTGACGGTGGCCGAGCTGTCGATCGGCTTGGTCATCACGTCCATGGTCATGGCCGCGCTCGCGTCGACGTGGCACGCGGTCGCGTCGGCGTGGGCGGCGAGCGGGGGCACCCCGGGCGCCGGACTGACGGCGTCCGTCACCGTCTCCCGCATCGAGCAGCGCCTCCGGGCCTCGCGCTACGTCTTCCAGTACGCGTCCGGCGCGATCAACACGACCCCGGCCAAGCCGGCCGCCATTTTCTACTGGAAGGCCGACAACTGGAACGCGACCGCCGACGGCGTCTGCCAGATCGGCGAGATGGCCCTGATCGAGCACGACCCGACCGCCAAGCGCCTCTACCTGTACGAGCCGATCGCGTCCGCGTCGATGACCACGGCCCAGCGGACCGCCGCCGGCATCACCGCGACCGCGTTCGACATGACGGACGTGTCGAGCCCGACCACGTTCAAACAACTCTCGTTCGTCAGCCGGGCCGTCCTGACCGAGGCCGTCCCCGCCGTCGCATTTGCCATGCCCGCCCAGACCACCGGCGGGCGCCCGCTGATCGAGTTCACCCTCAAGGTGACCCGCCCCGAGGGCACCCTCCTGTTTTACGGCTCCTGCGCCCAGCGGGCCGCCGCCAAGCCCAACTGATGAACACCCGCCTCACCAACTTCGACCGCCCCCGCCGGCGCGGCGTCTCGCTCGTCATGGTCACCGCGCTCGTCGCCACGGCCTCGGTCATGGCGATGGCCGTCCTGTCCAACAGCACCCTCCAGGCGACCGCGTCCGCAGGCCAGACCACCGTCGTCCAGGCCGACGCGCTCGCCGAGTCGGCGATGAACAAGGGCCTGTACTACCTCCAGAACGTCGACAACGCCAAGTGCCCCGCGACCATCGCCGCCATGGGCACGTACACCGAGAACGATCAAACACTCGGGAACTCGGTCGACGGCAAGTTCCACCTCGTCGTCAAGGGCGTCGGCACGGGCAAGTGGGAGATTACGGCCACGGGGATCGCCAACGCCACGTCCGGCCCGATCACCCGCAAGTTGGTCTCGACCGTCGAGGCCAACTATTTCGGTTACGCCCTCGCCTTCGGGCCGACCGGCTCCCCCGCCCTCCCCGCCGACGTCACGGTCACCGGCGACGTCTACGCCCCCGCCGCCATCACGAACAACGGAACGATCAACGGCGTCCTGTACGGCGGCACTCCGAGCAACAACGGCGCCGCTACCGCGGTCAAGTCCGTAAGTTCCCTGCTCGTCACCCCGCTCCCGTCGCGCACCCAGGCCAACCACTACGCCATCTCGTACACGTTCAGCAGCAAGACTGGCTCGCGCGCCCAACTCCCCAGCAACAACCTGACCAACGTCACCCTCGGCCCGACCCTGCTTAATCCCGCCGGTGTCTATTACTACTCGAGCGACGTCACCTTCAACGGCAACGTCAAGATCAACGGCACGCTCGTGCTCAACACCCCCGCCAAACTCAAGATCAAGGGCGCCGGCAACGCGATCACCGCCCAGACCGGCACGCCCGCCGTTCCCGCCCTCGTCTGCGACTCCGACGTCCAGTTCGTTGCCGACGGCGGTGCGCTCGACGTCACCGGCCTCGCCTGGCTCGGCGGGAAGGTAACCAAGTCCGGGACGACCGGCACCACCTGCCAACTCAACATAACCGGCGCCCTGCTCGCGTACGACGGCACCGCCCTCGACGCCGGCGTCCCGACCACCATCACGTACAACCGCGCCAAAGCATCCGTCCCGTCCTTCTGGCTCAACCTGACCCGTCCGCCGCCCCCGACCAGCCTGACCGTGTTGAATTGGGCTAACTGATCGGCCGAATGTATCGGATGGTAATGGTGCCGGGAGGGCGAGGCCCCGCCCGAGCCGTTCCGCCGAACCCGACCCGCACACAGGTAACCGCATACAGGAGAATCGCCATGTCCGCCGCCACCTCCAAGACCCCCGCCACGACCAAGCTGCTGACCGTCGTCCTGGTCCTCCAGTCCGTCATGCTCCTGGGCCAGTGGATCGGCCTCCCGTCCGCCGTCACCCCGGCGCACGCCCAGATCCCCGACGCCGGCGGCCAGCGCAACGCCATGATCGAAGAGCTCCGCCAGGTCAACGCCAAGCTCGACAAGCTCGCCGGCTACCTCGAGTCCGGCAAGCTCGAGGTCCGCGTCGTCGAACCCAAGGCGCGCTAACGTCCGCCGCCCGCGGCCGAGCGACGACCCCGCGCCGATCCCACCGGTGACCCTATGAACGCCCGCGCACCCATCCCAGCGCCCGCGCACCTGCCGCGCCGCGCGTTCACGCTCGTCGAGATCCTCTGCTGCGTCGTCATCCTCGGGATCGCCGCCGCCGTCATCGTCCCCAGCATCGGCGACCGCGACGACCTCAAGGTGTCCGCCGCCTCGCGGATCGTCATGGCCGACCTCATGTACGCCCAGAACCGGGCCATCACCACCCAGACCAAACACTACGTCGTCTTCAACGCGACCAACACCCCGCGCAGCTACCAGATCGTCACGTCCGTCACGCCCCTGGTCGCCGTCACCCACCCGCTGACCAAGGCGTCCAGCTACGTCGCCACGTTCGGCACGGGCGGCACCGCCGGCCTGACCGACGTCGCCCTCGACACCGTCTCCTTCGAGGGCAAGACCACGATCGCGTTCGACGAGCTCGGCGTCCCGTACTACTACGACCCGGGCACGAACACGACCACGGCCCTCTCCGTCAGCGCCGGCAGCACGATCAAGCTGACCAGCGGCAAGTTCTCCCTCACGATCACGATCGAGCCCTACACGGGCGAGATCAAGGTCGACTGATTGCCGCCCGCGGGCGCTCCCCGCTCACGTCGCCCTCGCCGTCTTTCCCACCTCTCATAAAGCGACCCCGTGGACCGCCCGATACCGATAACGGGCGCGCAAGATCCGGCGCGCCCCAACCCCTGACCCCGGGACCGCCGCATGTTCCGTCTCACCAAAGCTCACGTCCTCCCGATCGGCGTCGACATCGGCCACGACTCGGTCAAGATGATCCAGCTCGAGGTCGTCGGCGGCTCCCTCGCCGTCACCGCCGCCGCCAAGATGGCCATGCCCGCCGAGGTCAAGGCCGCCGTCCCCGGCCCGGCCCACGCCCAGCTCCGCCTGGCCGTCGCCGCCGACCTGGTCCGCCAGATGCTCCGCCAGCACCCGTTCCGCGGGCGGCGCATCGTCGCCAGCCTCCCGCGCGAGGTCGTCCACACCAAGAACCTCCGCCTCCCGCAGATGCCGCTGGCCGAGCTACCGGCCGTCTGCCAGTTCGAGGCCCGCAACGTCTTCCCGTTCGACACCGACAACGCCGTCGTCCACCACCTCCCCGCCGGCGACGTCCGGCAGGGGGCCGAGGTCCGCCAGGAGGTCATCCTGATGGCCGCCAAGAACGACGACGTCACCGACCTGATCGAACACCTGAACCGCGCCGGCGTCGTCGTCGAGTCGCTCGACGTCGAGCCCTGCGCCCTCTACCGCTCCGTCGAACGCTTCATCCGCCGCCGCGAGGACGAGAACGACGTCAACGTGATCGTCGACGTCGGCGTCCGCCGCTCCCAGGTCGTGATCGGCAAGGGCCGCGACATCTCGTTCGTCAAGCCGATCGACATCGGCGGGTGGCACTTCCACGACGCGGTCTCGAAGAAGCTCGGGATCACGCCCGACGAGGCCGAGGCCCTGCGCCGCCGCCTCATCGAGTCCGGCGAGCCCGCCGAGACCGCCGGCCGCCGCGACCCCGTCCGACAGGCCGTCTTCGACGCCACCCGCACGCCCATGGAGGAGCTCGGCCGCGAGATCTCCCTCTGCCTCCGCTACTACTCCGTGACCTTCCGCGGCCACCGCCCGACCCGCCTCCGCCTCGTCGGCGGCGAGGCCAGCGACCCCCACCTCCAGGCCCTGCTCAACGCCGCCCTCGTCATCCCCGTCGAGATCGGCCGCCCGATGTACAGCGTCGACACCAGCCGCATGAAGCCGACCGACCGCCGCGGCTCGATGTGCGAGTGGGCCCTGGCCCTCGGCCTCGCCCTCCGCACCACCACCTCCCGCTTCGGCCCGCGCGACGGCAAGCCGCGCGACCCCAACCGCCCGGACGACGACGCGCTCAACCCGCCGGCCCCCGCCGCGAGCACCGCCGAGGTCGTCGACCTCGGCCAGGCCGTCCGCGACGTCGCCAATCTCCCGCCGGCCACCGCCGGCGCCGCCGCGCCCCACCCGACCTACGCCGAGCGCTCGGCCCCGCTCGCCCCCGCCCGCGCGAACCGAACGGAGTCGACCCATGCATGAACTCGAATTCCTCCCCGCCTGGTACCCCCAGACGCGCCGCCGCCGCCGCCTGGTCTTCCTCCAGGGCTGGCTGACCGTCGTCCTCGTCCTGGGCATGGGCGCCTACCTCGCCTTGGCCGACCGCAACATCACCAACGACGAGCGCGCCGTCGCCTCCCTCCGCGACCAGCTCCGACAGTCCGATACCCAGCTCGTCGAGATGGACAAGCTCGACGCCCTCCGCCGCCAGCTCTCGGTCCAGGCCCAGATCCAGTCCCGCCTCGGCTACTACGTCGCCGCCGGGACGATGATGCACACGCTCGACGGCCTGATGCCCCGCCAGATGTCCCTCGTCTCGCTCAACCTCGAGAACGACGAGCGCGCCGAGAACTCCGCGCTCGCCGCCGCCGCCAAGGCCGACCCCGTCATCGACCGCCGCCTCAAGGTCCGAATCCAGGGCGTCTGCCCGACCGACGTCGATCTGGCCAACTTCATGACCCAGCTCTCGGGCGTCTCGTTCTTCGAGCAGGTCGCCATCACCTACGCCCGAGAAAAAGCCGAGGGAAACCACCTGATGCGCGAATTCGAGGTCACCTTCTACATCAACTTGAACGTCGGCGGCGCGGGCGCCTGACGTATCGTATGTCTCTGCTGACGCCCCGCGCCCCAGCCCGGCTTTCCTAACCGTCACAAGGCGCGGGCGCGGATGACCGATGACCTAGACGGGCCTCCCCCGACGCCCCCCCGAGCCGCCCCGAAACGACCGTACGAGACCCGTGACCGTATGCGGACCGTCAAGTCACAAATCGCCTGGTGCGCCCGAGCCCATTGGGGCTTGAGCATCATCATGGGCGTCCTGCTCGTCGCGTTCGTCGTCTTCGGGTGGCGGCCCGCCTGGCAGCGCCAGCGCCAGCTCCGCGCCGAGATCGAGACCGCGTCCCGCATGCTCAGCCAAAACCAGACCCGCACGTCGAGCATGACGATCCTCCAGGGCGAGGTCCTCCGCCTCAAGCGCAACGTCGAGAAGTTCGACAAGCGCCTCCCCCGCACCGCCGAGCTCGGGGAGTTCATCCGCGACCTCACCGGGCAGGCCGGCGGCCTCCGCAAGCTCGTCCACCAGCCCGGCCAGGTCCGCCGCCTCGACCTGTACACCGAGGTCCCGATCACCATGAGTTTCGAGGGCGACTTCGCCACCGTGTTCACGTTCCTCCGGCAGGTCGAGCAGATGCCGCGCCTCGTCCGCCTCAAGAACGTCACCGTCCGCACCCGCGACCCCAAGCAGGGCGTCGTCGACGTCAACCTCGCACTGAACATCTACTTCTCGGAGCTCTGAACCCCATGGCCGCCGGCGCGCCCCCGACATCCTGGACCACCCAACTCGCTCGCGCCGCTAAGGCCGACCCGAAGAAGGCCGCCGTCCTCGGCGGGCTCGTGGTGGTCATGGTCGTGATGTGGGTGCGACTGATCGGCGGCCCGGCCGCCGGGCCCAAGGCCGCGGTGGCCAGCCCGACCGCGCCCGCCCGGGCCGGTGGCGCCCCGGTCGCGTCCGCCGCCGCCCGCGGCGTCCACCGCGCCGCCGCCGCCACCGCCGCCCTCCAGGATTGGGCCGCCCGCCCGCTCTCCCCCCTCAGCCGCAACTTGTTCGCCATCAACTACGACTTTTTCCCGCAGGACGGGTCCAAGGCCCCGGTCCTGCGCGTCCCCCAGGGGGACGGGTTCTGGGATCAGCTCGCCAAGTCCATGACCGCGCGGGCCGACCAACGTAAGGAGCACGAGGTTCTGGTCGAGAACTTGCGCCTGCAGGCGGCGCAACTCAAGGTCCAGAGCACCGTGATGGGCGCTTCGCCAAAGGCGCTCGTCAACGGCGAGTTAGTGGGAATCGGGGACGTCGTCGCGTCGTTCCGCGTCGACCGAATCGACGCGCGCAGGATCGTGGTCGAGCGCGAGGGCATCAAGCTCGAAATACGGTTCTGAACGGACGACGCGCACGCGACGTGCAGTGCGCCGATCGGCAAGGGCCGGGGTTGCGGGTTCACAGGCCCCGCCGCCCCACGTACCGGCCGCCGACCGGCGACAGAGACGACTCGATGCCCGCACCGGGCGCAAGCGCCTTACCCGGCCGCACACGCGGCCGCGCGCGAGTGCCTCACGATCGGCCGCCCTTCAGACCGGCGGCTCGGAGGAATGTCAGATGGTTAAGATGTCAAAGACCGCGGGGCTCCTTTTCATGGCCGCCGCATCCGTTTATTACGGTCAGGGTGTACTGGCTGCCCCGGGTAAATCGGGTGCCGGCCCGGCAGGGGGGGGCAAGACCCCCGCCACCGACGTGCGCCTGCTCGAGGACCTTTCCCCCGGCGCGCCCGCGCCCGCCACCCAGGCGGCCACCGCCCCGGCGGCCGCCGGCGCCAAGCCCGACGCCGTCGTCGACCCCAAGGACGCCGCCCCCGCCAAGGCCGAGGGCCGATCCGTCTCCAAGTCCGAGGTCGCCGTCTCCGACGAGGGCGAGGTCGAGATCCACGTCAACGACGCCTCGCTCGTCGAGGTCCTCCGGATGCTCTCCCTGCAGTCGCAGAAGAACATCCTCTGCTCGAAGGACGTCCGCGGCACCGTCACCGCCAACCTCTACAAGGTGACCATCCGCGAGGCCCTCGACCAGATCCTCCACATGAACGGGTATGCCTACCGCGAGAAGGGCAACTTCATCAACGTCTACACGGTGAAGGAGCTCCAGGCCATCGAGGAGGCCGAGCGCAAGACCACGACCGAGGTCTTCCGCCTCCACTACACGCCCGCGGCCAACGCCCTGAACATGGTCAAGCCGGTCATGTCCCAGATCGGCCAGGTCTCCGCCACCACCCCGGCCCAGTCCGGCATCGCGGCCGGCGGCACCGACGTCGGCGGCGGCTCCCACGCCACCCAGGACATGCTCGTCGTCACCGACTACCCCGACAACCTCGACCGCGTCCGCAAGGTCCTCAAGGACGTCGACCGCCGGCCCCAGCAGGTCCTCGTCGAGGCCACCATTCTCCGCGCCGCCCTCACCGAGGACAACGCCCTCGGCGTCGACTTCAACGTCCTGGCCGGCGTCAAGCTCAACCAGTTCACCTCCACCAACGGCCAGATCACCAACGCCGGCCTGACCAGCGGCACGACCGCCGACCTGACCAAGGGCATCGGCTCGGTCGGCACCGGCAACTCGTTCTCGTCCTCCGTCCCCGGCGGGTTCAAGGTCGGGTTCGTGTCCGACAACGTCAGCGTCTTCCTCTCCGCCCTCGAGGGCGTGACCGACACCACCGTCCTGGCCAACCCGAAGATCCTCGCCCTGAACAAGCAGAAGGGCGAGGTCATCGTCGGCCGCAAGGACGGCTACCTGACCACGACCGTCACCGAGTCGTCCACCGTCCAGACCGTCGAGTTCCTCGACACCGGCACGAAGCTCATCTTCCGCCCGTTCATCGGCGACGACGGCTACGTCCGCATGGAGATCCACCCCGAAGACTCGTCCGGCGGCCTGACCGGCGCCAACCTGCCCTTCAAGATCACGACCGAGATGACCTCCAACATCATGGTCAAGGACGGGCACACGATCGTCATCGGGGGCCTGTTCCGCGAGTCGTCCGACACCGGCCGTAACCAGGTCCCGGGCCTGGGCAACATCCCCCTCGCCGGCGCCCTCTTCCGCCAGCAGCGCGACCGCACCAACCGCGAGGAGATCATCATCCTCCTCACCCCCCACGTCATCAAGGACGACTCGGCCTACGCCAGCGTCTCCGAGGACGAGCTCCGCAAGGCCGAGCGCCTGCGCGTCGGCGTCCGCAAGGGCATGATGCCCTGGGGCCGCGAGCGCCTCGCCGAGGCGTCGTACCAGTCGGCCATGGCCGACCTCAAGGCCGGCAACAACCAGCGGGCCCTCTGGCACCTCGACTGCGCGACGAACCTGAACCCGAAGTTCATCGAGGCGATCGAACTCAAGCAGAGCGTGACCGGGCGCGAGATCTCCACCGTCGACGGCAGCTCGATCCGCGGGTTCGTCCGCCGGGCCATGCTCGCCGACAAGGGCGTGATCGTCACCCCGCCCCCGCCCGTCACCCCGGGCGCCGGCGCGCCCGAGAAGAAGGACGCCAACAAGCCGGGGCAGAGCGCCGCGAGCGCCAGCGAGCAAAGCGCCGCCCCGGACGCCTCCAAGCGCGAGTCGTCCGGCCCCGAGTCGGTCGCCCAGGGCGAGCCGGGTGAGCCCGAGCAGCTCGACCTGCCCGACGACGCCCAGCCCGAGGCCGACCAGGTCGTCGCCGGCACGCCCGCCCCGTCCGAGAAGAAGGGCGACGCCAAGGCGGATGCGAAGGTCGAGTCGGCCAAGGCCGAGGAAAAGCCCGCCGCGACCAAGCCCGAGGACGCCAAGCCCAAGTCCGAGCCGCAAGTGACCGTAACGGAACTTCCGCTCGACGAGGTTAAACCGGACGCGCCGTCTGCCGATGGAAATAAGTAACCGGTCGTCGTCCACCGTCCCCCGAGAGGCCGGCGCGTACACCGCGCCGGCCTCTTCTCGTTCGCCCCGCGCCTCGGAAAGCCCACGGAGCTCGCTCCGTGGGTTGTGCGGAACGGTCGGAAGCTTCGCACCGCCGATCAGGTCTTTAACAGCGCCCATGCCCGCAGGAGCCCACATGTCCCGCCTCACCCGCATCCTCGCCGCCGTCGCCCTGACCACCGCCGTCTCCGCCGGCCTCACCGGCTGCGCCGCCAACGGCGAGAAGACCTACGGCGAAAAGCAGAAGGAGGCCCGCCGCCAGCACTGGGCCGACGCCCGCGCCGGCGTTCTCCACAACCTCGCCAAGGAGCAGTACCAGACCGGCCACTTCGACAAGTGCAAGGTCACGCTCGACGACGCGCTCAAGCTGTCCCCCGACAACCCCGCCCTCCACGTCCTCTACGCCAAGCTCTCGATCGAGCAGGGCAACCTCGAGGTCGCCGACCGCGAACTCGCCACCGCCCGCAAGCTCGCCCCCGCCGACGCCGAGGCCGACTACCTGTCCGGCGTCGTCTGCCAGCGCTGGCAGAAGATGGGGCAGGCCCACGACTACTACAAGGCCGCCGCCGAGAAGGCCCCGTCCGACCTCGCCTACCTCATGGCCCAGGCCGAGTGCCTCGTCGCCCTCAACCGCCCGGCCGAGGCCCTCGACATGCTCAGCGCCCGCGTCGTCTACTTCGAAAATTCCGCGCCGCTCCGCGACGCCGTCGGCGGCCTACTGATGCAGGCCGGCAAGTACGACAAGGCCGTCGAGATGTTCCGCCAGGCCAGCATCCTCGGGTCCGACGACCCGGCCATCCGCGAGCACCTGGCGATCGCCCAGTTCCGCGCCGGCCAGCACCGCGACGCCGCCGACACGCTCGCCCGCCTGCTCAAGGACGACCGCTACGTCAAGCGCGCCGACCTCTACCTCGCCCAGGGCGAGTGCTTCCTCCGCACGAGCCGCCACCGCGAGGCCCGCGAGGCGTTCGAGATGGCCTCGCAGCTCGCCCCGAGCAACCCGGCCGTCTGGCTCGGCCTGGGCAAGGCCGCCATGGAGCTCGCCGACGTCCGCCGCGCCGAGATCGCCCTCCGCCGCTGCCTGACCCTCGACCCCGCCTCGTCCGAAGCCAACCTGCTCCTGGGCTACGCCCGCCTGAAGCAGGACAAGTACCCCGACGCCCTCGCCTCGTTCCGCAAGGCGTCCGCCCTCGCCCCGGAAGACTCCACCAGCCTCTGCATGGTCGGCTTCACCCTCGAAAAGCTCGGCAAGAAGACCGAGGCCTTCGAGTGCTACCAGAAGGCCCTCAAGCTCAAGCCCACCGACGACCTCGCGACCCGCCTGCTCGCCGACATCCACCTCGACTGATCCGCCCTAAGCCACTGTTCTGAGCTCTGACCTCACGCCCGCAACGCCGCCGGTCGACGACGGACCGGCCCACCAGCGACGACTGCTGACCGACCGTCCCCCACCCAGGACACCCCACGATGCGCCGCGGCCCCGTCCTCCTCTTCCTCTGCCTCCTCATGCTCTGCGGCGGCATCGCCGCGCTCTACACCGCGCCCCAGATCCAGATCCGCGGCCTCCACGACGTCCAGCTCGACCGCCTCATCTGCGGCTCCTGCTTCGCCCTCGCCGCCGTCACCGGCATGATGGGCATCGTCTCGTTCCGCGTCGCCGCGTTCAAGCTCGCCAAGCGCGTGACCGCCCTCTCGGTCACCGACCGCACGACGCTCCTCGACGCCAACCACCCCGACCTCGCCCCGCTCGCGTTCGCGATCAACGACCTGACCGAGCAGGCGCGCCAGTTCGTCGACCGGGCCAAGCTCCGCGTCAAGGAGCTCGAGATCCAGCTCAAGGTCGCGACCGCCGAGCGCCAACACGCCGAGTCGATCATCTACTCGATCTCCGACGCCGTCCTGGTCACCGACCCGTTCGACGAGCTCGTGCTCGCGAACGAGTCCGCCGCCCGGACGTTCGACTTCGACGTCGCCGCCGCCAGCCGCAAGCCGGTCAACCAGGTCCTCCGCGACCCCAAGATGATCGAGCTGATCCAGGAAATGCGCCAGAGCAACTCGCGCTCCGGCCGCCGGATCGTCGAGCACCAGGTCCGCACCCCGCAGGGGGGTCGTACGTTCAAGGTCACGCTCTCCTGCGTGTCCGACGGCGCCGCCGCCACCCCCACCGCCCTCCCCGGCGCCGTTCCCCAACCCGTCCTCCCGACCGGCGTCGTCGCCGTCCTCCACGACATGACCAAGGAGAAGGAGGTCGCCGAGATGAAGAACGACTTCGTCTCCTCCGTCTCCCACGAGCTCCGCACCCCGCTCGCGTCGATCAAGGCCTACGTCGAGATGCTCATCGACGGCGAGGCCACCGACGACAAGACGACCGCCGAGTTCTACGAGGTCATCCAGAACGAGGCCAACCGCCTCTCCCGCCTGATCGACAACATCTTGAACATCAGCCAGATCGAGTCCGGCCTGACCAAGGTCAACAAGCAGCCCCTCTCCCTGATGGTCATCATCAAGGAGGCGCTTGAGGTTATCAGCCCCCAGGCCGCCAACAAGAACATCACGCTCAAGGAGCAGCTGACCCCCGTCTTTTATCAGACGCTCGCCGACCGCGACATGCTCTACCAGGCCGTCCTCAACCTCTTCTCCAACGCCGTCAAGTACACGCCCGAGGGCGGTTCCATCACCGCCGAGACCCGCGTCGACGAGGCCAAGAAGATCGTCATCACCCGCATCTCCGACACCGGCGTCGGGATCCCCCCAAAGGACCTCCCGTTCCTGTTCGATAAGTTCTACAGGTGCGAAGCCAATAACCGCATGGCCAAGGGCACCGGCCTGGGCCTCTCGCTGGTCAAGCAGATCATCGAGGTCGTCCACAAGGGCCGAATCTTCGTCGAGTCCAACGTCGGCAAAGGCAGCACCTTCGGCTTCGAGCTCAAGCTCGCGGAGTAGTTGCGAGTTGCGAGTTGCGAGTTGCGAGCAAGTCCGTTTCGAACCCCGAACCACCAAGGAGAGTTGCGTGACCTGAGCCGAGACGACCGAGTATCGAGACCGCCTCACTTTACTCGCAACTCACAACTCGCAACTACCACCATGACCGAAAAAACCATCCTCGTCGCCGACGACGAGACCCACATCCTCGCCGTCGTCTCGCTCAAGCTCCGCAACGCCGGCTTCACCGTCATCACCGCCCGCGACGGCCAGGAGGCCCTCGAGATGGCCCAGGCCCAGATGCCCGACCTGCTCATCACCGACTACCACATGCCCCAGCTCTCCGGCATCGAGCTGTGCCAGCGCCTCAAGCAGGACCCGGCCACCGCCGGCATCCCCGCCATCATGCTCACCGCACGCGGCTACCAGCTCGAGCCCGCCGACACCGAGCAGTCCGGCATCCTCCGAATGCTCTCCAAGCCGTTCAGCCCGCGCCAGCTTCTGACCACCGTCAACGAGGTCCTCGAGCAGTACTCGACCAAGGCCGCTTAACTGCAGGACGACGTCCTGCCGACGCGCCGTCGAACGGACGCCGCACCCGACCAAATAGAGATTCGCTCCCAAGTCGCACCAGGGACGAGAAAATGCAGAACAGCAGCGTCACCCACACACCGACCCACGCCACCCCCGCCCCGGGCGGCCTCGCCGCGCCCGCCGCCCACCCGGCGTCGATCCTCACGCCCGCCGTGCTCGACGCCCTCGCCGCGCGCTTCCGGCCCGGGGGCCTCTGCCTGATCGTCCTCACGCCCGACGGCCGCGTCGCCTACCACGACCCCGCCGCCGCCCCGTTCTTCCAGCGGTTCGTCCGCCCCCAACTCGACGGCTCGTCCACCGACCCCGCCGACTCCGCCCTCAACGACCGCGTCCGCCTCACCACCGCCGCGTCCGGCGTCGCCACCTGGCGCCTGCTCCCCGGCGTCGACGTCGCCGCCTTCCCCCACGTCGACAAGCGCCACGTCGCCGCCATCGTCCTCCTCGCCGCCAAGGCCCCCAACTTCCGCCTCGGCGAAGACGTCGTCCGCGCCTGCTCCCGCCTCGGCCTCGACGGCATCTGGCTCGGCCAGCAGGCCGACGACCTCCCCGCCTACGACGAGCCCGCCCTCCAGCGCAACGCCCGCCTCCTCCTCGCCATGATCCGCGACCAGGCCCGCATGCTCGGCCTCGAACAGGAGCTCGACTCCCTCTCCGGACAGCTCTCCAACACCTACGAAGAGCTCTCGCTCATCTACCAGATCTCCAGCGGCATGAAGGTCAACCGCCGCGCCGCCGACTTTTTCAAGCAGTCCTGCGTCGACGTCATGGAGTGCATGGGCGTCCGCGGCATGGGCGTCGCCCTGTCCGGCGAGAAGGCCCAGCTGATCGAGCCCGCCCTCTACGGCAAGGTCGCCCTCCCCGCGTCGCGCCTCCGCCAGCTCTCGACCGACCTCACCCGCGCCCTCCGCGACCGCAACGGCGCGCTCCTGGTCAACGACCTCGCCCGCGGCGACAAGGCCTTCCGCTGGCTCGCCGAGCAGCACGACGTCCGCCAGCTGATCGCCGTCCCCCTCCAGCGCGGCGACGAGGTCCTCGGCTGCATGTTCGGCCTCGACAAGACCGCCGCCGACTTCGACTCCGTCGACGCCAAGCTCCTCAACTCGATCGCCAACGAGTGCGCGATCTACCTCGAGAACGCCAAGCTCTTCGACGACGTCCACGGCCTCATGATGGGCCTGTTGCACGCCCTCACGTCCGCCGTCGACGCCAAGGACGCCTACACCTGCGGCCACTCCGAGCGCGTCGCCCTCCTCGCCAAGCGCCTCGCCAAGGAGGTCGGCCTCCCCGACGCGCAGGTCGACCGGATCTACATGGCCGGCCTCCTCCACGACGTCGGCAAGATCGGCGTCCCCGAGGCCGTCCTCCAGAAGGCCGGCCGCCTGACCCCCGAAGAGTTCGAGCACATGAAGCGCCACCCCGCCGTCGGCGCACGCATCCTCGCCGACATCAAGCAGGTCGAGGACATCATCCCCGGCGTCCTCCACCACCACGAGAAGTACGACGGCAAGGGCTACCCCGCCGGCCTGTCCGGCCAGGCGATCCCCCTCATGGGCCGGATCATCTGCCTCGCCGACTCGTTCGACGCCATGACGTCCAACCGCACCTACCGCCGCGCCCTCCCCCTCGAGGTCGCCCTGTGCGAGATCCGCCGCTGCTCCGGCACCCACTTCGACCCCGTCCTCGCCGAGGCCTTCCTCCGCATCGGCGCCGACACCCTCCGCGACCTCCTCGACGACTACCAGGGACAGGCGCGAAAGCGCATGGAACTCCAGGAAACGTTGCGGGCGGCATGAGTCCCGCACTGAGTTGCGAACTGCGACGGACCGTCATCCTGAGGTACTCCGAAGGATCTAGCCCCGAAGCCCAGGGCCCTTTGCTTACGCAAGCCCGTTGGGCACCAAGACCAGCGACTCGCAACTCGCAACGCGCAACTCGCAACTCCCCACCATGCTCAAAGCCGAAGACTACAACAACGTCTGCGTCGTCTCCCTGACCGCCGACCTCACCCACGACGCCGCCGCCGCCGTCCGCAAGACGGCCGAGGAGCGCATCGACCAGCGCCAAATCGTAGACTTCGTCGTCGACTTCGAGAAGGCCGCCTTCATGGACTCCGAGGGCCTCGAAGCCCTCCTCTGGCTCAAGCGCCGGTGCGAGGACCTCTTCGGCCAGCTCAAGCTCGTCAACCTCGACGAAAACTGCCGAAAAATCCTCGAAATCACCCGCCTCGAACCCCGCTTCGAGTGCCACCCGGATTTGCCGTCGGCGCTCAAAACAATGCGGTAAGAAAGTTGCGAGTTGCGAGTTGCCAGTTGCGAGTGAAACCCCGACCGTCGGCTGCCGATAAGCCGAGTAGTAGGCCTGATACCCTAAGCCCTATACCCCATACCCTCCGCCCACTCGCAACTCGCAACTCCTAACTCGCAACTCCGCCCGCCCATGATCGCCACCTTCGAGCGAAAACCCCTCGGCCAGCTCCTCCTCGACAGGGGCCTGCTCAAGCAGGAGCAGCTCGACCGCGCGCTCGACGAGCAACGCCGCTCCAACCACCAGAAGCTCCTCGGCGAGGTCCTCGTCGAGCTCCGCCTCTGCTCCGAAGACCAGATCACCGAGGCCCTCGCCCAAGCCTACGGCGTCCCCTACGCCCGCATCTCCCCGCGCGTCGCCGACCCCAAGGTCATCGCCGTCCTCCCCAAGGAGTTCCTCGAAAAGCACGGCGTCCTCCCCCTCTTCCTCGTCGAGGGCACCCTCACCGTCGCCGTCCCCGAGCCCGCCAACGTCTTCCTCGTCGAGGAGGTCGAGCGCCTGTCCGGCTACCAGGTCCAGGTCGTCGCCGCCACCGTCCGCGACATCAAGGCCACCCTCCAGGCCTACCTCCCCAACGAGTCCGTCTTCGTCATCGACGACATCATCGACGACGTCAACCCGGACGAGTTCACCGTCCTCGCCAACCCCGTCCAGGACATCACGAACCTCGAGCAGGTCGCCGGCGACTCGCCCGTCGTCAAGCTCGTCAACTACGCCATCTACACCGCCGTCAAAGAGGGCGCGTCCGACATCCACATCGAGCCCGGCGACAACCTCCTCCGCATCCGCTTCCGCATCGACGGCCGCCTCCACGAAAAGCTCCGCCCCCCGTTCCAGATGCACGCCGCCGTCTCGTCGCGCATCAAGATCATGGCCGGCATGGACATCTCCGAGCGCCGCCTCCCCCAGGACGGCGGCATCCACGTGATGATGGACAAGCGCCCCGTCGACCTCCGCGTCTCGACCATGCCCGGCAAGACCGGCGAAAAAGTCGTCATCCGCATCATCGACAACGAGAAGGCCAGCGTAAACCTCGAGAAGCTCGGCTTCGGCTACGACACGCTCAAGCAGTGGAAAAAGCTGATCGCGCTGCCCAACGGCATCCTCCTCGTCACCGGCCCCACCGGCTCGGGCAAGAGCACCACGCTCTACGCGTCGCTCCAGGAGATGAACTCCGACGACGTCAACATCTGCACCGTCGAGGACCCCGTCGAGTACAACCTCGCCGGCATCAACCAGTTCCAGGTCAACGACAAGGCCGGCTTCACCTTCGCCAACGCGCTGCGCGCCCTGCTCCGCCAGGACCCCGACGTCCTCATGGTCGGCGAGATCCGCGACCCCGAGACCGCCAAGATCGCCGTCCAGGCCTCCCTCACAGGCCACCTCGTCTTCAGCACGCTCCACACCAACGACGCCCCCAGCGCCATCACCCGCCTGTTCAACATCGGCATCGAGCCGTACCTCGTCGGCGCGTCCGTCGTCGGCGTCATGGCCCAGCGCCTGGTCCGCAAGCTCTGCCAGTCTTGCAAGGAACAGTATGAGCCCACGATCAACGAGCGCCGCCAGCTCGAAAAGGTCGGCGGCGAGATCGGCCTCCTCTACCGCGCCAAGGGCTGCCCCCGCTGCCGAAACCTCGGCTACGCCGGCCGCATCGGCATCTACGAGCTCTTCGTCCCCGACGACCTCTGCATCGATAAGATCAGCCAGGGCGCCCAGCTGAACGAGCTCCGCGACCTCGCCCGCGCCAGCGGCATGAACCCCCTCCGCGTCGACGGCATCGAAAAGGTCAAGGCCGGCATCACCACCCTCGACGAAGTCTACCGCGTCACCGCGTGACCGCGCCTCCGTAGGATAGGCTCCGCCCACCGTTCTCGCACGGCGCTCCGCAGTCGCTTCGCGTCGCTACCACCTCCCTCACCCAGAATGCTGCGACCCGCGACTCGATTCGGGGACGCCGTGCGTTGCGCCGATCACACGCTGCGGGTTGTCAGCAACTCCCGCACAATCCTCACCGCCCCGGCCGTTTACCGGCGCGGAACCGCACCCGCATTTTCCGCCATCATTTTCGACCCCGAGTTCAACCTCGGCCGGCCTTCATGCGTAATGATCTCCACTATGCGAGCTCACCTTCCGCGCGGATCCAAAGTTGTCCGGCCGCACGTCCCGTCCGCTCGCCGCCTGGCGGTCCTCGCCGCCCTCGCGGTCCTGAGCCCCCTCACCGCCGGCGCCGCCGTCGTCACCTCCGCCCGCGACACCACGTCTTCCGAGACTTGGAGCACCGCCGGGATCTGGAGCAATAACGCCGCCCCGTCGGCCGGCAATGACTACATCGCCACCCACGTCATCCGCACCGCCTCGGGCGAGTTCGCCGGCGCGTCCCTGACGTTCAACGGCGGCACCCTGGCCCTCAAGCAAAGCTCCCAGTCCGAGGCGAACCTGACCGTGAACGGCGGCTCGATCAGTAACTTCTACATGGACAGCGCCACGCAAACGCTGAGCGGCAACCTCGCCACGAGCGGAACGATCGGCCTCTCTGCCGGCAGCAGCACCGGCCGCATCACCCAGATCGCGGCCGCGCTTAGCGGCACCGCGACCTTCAACGTCAACAGCAGCGGCGCGGGCACGCAGCTCCGCCTGACCTCGGCCACCAACGCGAACGCCGGCTTCACGGGCACCTGGAACGTCCAGACCGGCGTGATGGACGCCCAGACCGTCCTCTCCCTCGGTAACTTCGCCGCCCTCAACATCACCGGCGGCTCCTTCGACGCCGACTACGACATCAACACCGCCACCGGCACCCTTTCGCTCACCGGCGGGGCGATGACGCTCGACCAGAACCACTCGTTCGCCGCCGTCACCATCAACGGCGACGCCCTCGCGCCCGGCACTTACACCTTCGCCGACCTGAACACCGCCTACGACGCCCGCTTCGCCGACGGCGGTACCGGCGCCATCACCGTCGCCGTCCCCGAGCCCGCCGCCGCCTCGGTCCTCGTCGTCTCCGCGTTCGCCGTCGTCGGCCGCCGCAGCGCCCGCCGACGAACCCGGTAACTTGCCCGACGGCTGCCCCGACGTCGCTTCGCGTCGCCGCGATTCCCCCGTCAACGCACGCCGATGTCCTCCATTATCTGAGGACATGCCCACTCGCGCCCTCCTCCTCGCGCTCCTCGCCCTCCCCACCCTCGCCGCCGACCTCACCGTCTCCGCCGACTTCCCCTCCGCCTCCGCCAACGTCCTCTCGCTCGACCAATCCACGCGCGCGATCAAGATCAACCCCACCCCCCACAAAGATCGCGGCTGGCAGTGCTGGTGGTACTTCAAGCTCGCCGGCATCACCCCCGGCGAAACCATCACCCTCGACGTCGGCGGCGAGAACGCCTTCGCCACCCCCGACCGCGCCCACGTCTCCACCGACGCCGGCAAGACCTGGCGACACACCGCCCCCGGCAAGAAGGCCGGCAAGCGCATCGTCTATTCCATCAAGATCGACGCCGACAGCGCCCTCCTCGCCTGGGGCCCGCCCTTCACCAACGACGACGCCCAATCCCTCGTCGACCGAATCGCGAAACTCATCGACGGCAAGGACGGCTGCCGCGCCGAGTCCTTCAACCTCGCAAATTCGCGCGAGAACCGCCCCGTCCCCGCCCTCCGCCTCACCCCGTCGCGCCAACCTGAGAACCTCAAGCCCCGCGGCGTCCTGGTCACCGCCCGCCAGCACGCCTGGGAGTCCGGCGGCTCTTGGGTCGGCGTCGGCCTCGCCGAGTTCCTCGCCTCCGACGACCCCGCCGCCGCCGCCCTCCGCAAGTCCGCCCACATCGTCTTCGTCCCGATCATGGACGTCGACAACGTCGCGATCGGCGCCGGCGGAAAAAACCAACTCCCCCACGACCACAACCGCGACTGGTCCGACAAGCCCGTCTTCCCCCCCGTCGCCGCCTGCCAGAAGATCGTCAAAGACCTCGACGCCGCCGGCCAGTTCGACCTCTTCGTCGACCTCCACAACCCCGCCCCCAACGACAAGCAACCGTTCTACTACATCGGCGCCAAAGACCTCCACCAGCCCGCCGCCAAGGCCAACCTCCAAACCCTCGTCGACCTCTCCAAGAAACACATCACCGGCCCCCTCGCCTTCAAGGGCCTGCTCAAAGACTCCGGCCCCGGCTACGACAAGCTCTGGAAGTCGATCAGCGGCAACTGGGTCTCGGCCACCTGCTCCCCCCACGTCGTCGCCACCTGTCTCGAGACCTCCTACAACACCCCCGACAGCACGATCGACAACTACAAAACCGTCGGCAAACAACTCGGCGCCACAATCCACGCCTACCTCGCCGCACGCCAAAAATAGGGTGTGCCCGCCTACCACGAGTGGGGCAGACATTCTTGTCTGTCGCGGGCGGGTGAGCGGGGGCATTCTTGCCCCCCGAACCCGTCCGATCTGGAACATAGGTTGCGCACCCCGCCCCCGCAGTTCGATGACGTACTTAGCGGTCGCACCGAAGGTGCACGTGACCCCTCGCCCACCCACCGGCGCTCGCCCCCGCGCATCCGGGTGCCATGCTCAGACCCGCCGCCCCAACAACCTCGATCGCGCACCCGCGCATCCGGCGGGGATGAGCATGCGAGCGGCGCGTCCCTCGCGCGCCACATCACATGCTCATCCCGCCGAACGCATCGCGCGCACGAGACACGATGATCGGCGGCGGTCTGAGCATGGCACCCGCCCCGCCAAAGCCACGCCGCGAGCGCGCGGCACGTTCCCCTATTCAGGTCCCTTCCAACCCGCCCTCATCTCTGCGATCCTCCAACCCGCCATGAAATACTTGACCCTTCTCCTCCTCCTCGTCCTCTCCCTCCCGACCCTCGCCGAAACCCCCGCGCCCGCCCCCGACCCCAAGCTCGCCGCCGCCCTCGAAAAGGCCTTCGCCGCCAAGCCCGGCACGCCGGAGTTCAACGCCGCCCTCCAGTCCGCCGCCCCACTCGCTACCGCCGTCGACGTCGCGACCGACCCCGAGAAGACCGCCTTCAAAAAGCTCACCCTCAACTCCGCCGGCAAGCGCATCGACGTGATCCGCTTCCGCACCCCCGCCGGCAAACCCCTCGACCTCTCCTGGGCCTTCGCCGCCGGGCCAAACTCGGTCGAGGTCTGGTACATCCTCCCCGCGCAAGGCGAGATGAAGGGCTTCACCAACTTCCACCGGATCAAGCCAGAGACGGTCAACAAGAAGTACGAGATTCCCGCCACCCACGGCGTGATCGCCCAGCACCTCCCCGCCGCCAATTTCAAGCCCGACGCCGACTACCTCCTCTGGTTCACCTTCCCCGACGCCAAGCCCCACGACGTCCACGTCGCCATCAATTTCGTCCCCACCACCGGCAACAACGACGCCGCCCTCCGCAAGGCGCTCAACCTGAAGTAATGCGCGACCCGCGCGCTCGAGAGGGCGAGGCGCCGTCCGAGCCGCGGGGGCACCCCGCGCGCGCCCGGACCGCTCCAACAACGTCACGTCATCTCGACCGCCGCCTTTGCGAAGGGCACGCTTCAGCGCGCGGAGTTGAGCCTCCGCGCTCCCCACCCCCGTCATCCTGAGCGAAGCGACGGATCTAGCTCCGACCGTCGAGACCGTCTCGCCCTACGTCGCAACGGCCCCGAAGTCCGACGCAAGATCCTTCGGAGTGCCTCAGGCTGACGAGTGCCCATCGTGAACGTTAGAACGGGTCACCCCGCCTCATCCGAATCGTCATCACCCTCGCTCCCGGCCCGCTCACGGTGCGCGCGTGTCACCACCCGCGCGCCACTTTCGCGCGAACCAATCCATAAAAAATTTCCCCATTCCCCGCCGCCTACCACACCCCCGTGCGCGCCCGTCAATACGCCAGCGAGACGCTGCCCGTATCAGTAGATGCCTCAAGGCGAGGACATCTCGCGCCTTCGTAGCGCTTGCAACACGGAATACCCGGGCCTATCCCCGCTTCACGTCCGGTACCGAAAAGTCCCGAAAAGTACCGGAAATGCCCGGAAATGCCCGCTTTGTACCGACTCTTTGCCCCCCCTTTGTTCGCGCGCAACTCACGACTGACAATAGCGTTGACGAAACTTTCCGGGCGCCGAAGGGGTCCGTGACGTGAAAAAGTGTGAAGCGCCTGACGACCACCCCTCTTCGACCGCTCGCCACCCACCTTCGACTTTTGACATTGAACTTCTGACATGCCTCCTCCACCCCCACCCCCATAAACCCGATAAACCCTGCGGAGAGCCACCCGTATGCCAGCCTTCGTCTACACCGCCCGCGACTCGGCCGGGGCGCCGTCCACCGGCACCCTGCAGGCCGACTCCCAGACCCACGCCCAGCAGCTCCTCCGCGCCGAAGGCAAATACCCGACCTCCATCCGCCCCGCCGCCGAAGTGCACGCCGCCGAGACCCAGGCCGCCGTGACCTACGACGGCGAGGCCAACGTCAAGATCTCCCGCGCAGAAGTCATCGGCCTGTCCCACCAGCTCGCCATCATGGTCGAGACCGGCGTCAACCTCGTCGACGCCCTCGATTGCATCGCCACCCAGGCCGAAAAACCCAACGTCAAGAAGCTCGTCGCCGACCTCTCCACCCAGGTCCAGTCCGGCAAGGACCTCTCCTCCGCCCTCGCCCGCCACCCGCGCTCGTTCCCGCGCCTGTTCGTCGCCCTGATCAAGGCCGCCGAGAAGTCCGGCATGCTCGCCAAGCTCCTCAACCGCGCCGTCGTCTACCTCCGCGACGAGGCCGACACCGTCCGCAAGGTCAAGGGCGCCCTCACCTACCCCGGCATCATGCTCGGGTTCGCGATCACCACCACCATCTTCCTCCTCGCCTTCGTCCTCCCCAAGTTCACCGCGATTTACGCCAACAAAAAGGGCGCGCTCCCCACGCCCACCAAGATGCTCATGGCCGCCAGCGATTTCCTGATCGCACACTGGCCCGCCCTCCTGATCGGCATCGCCGCCACCGTCGTCTGCGGCATGTTCTATTTCAAGTCCGAGTCCGGCGGCCGCGTCTGGAACGCCGTCCAGATCCGCCTCCCGCTCCTCGGCTCCATGTTCCGCAAGCTCAACCTCGCCCGCGGCCTGCGCATGATCGGCACCATGTCCGGCGCCGGCATCCCCCTCGTCGACTGCGTCGAGACCGCCCGCGACCTCACCGGCAACCGCTACTACCGCGACCTCTGGACCAAGGTCTCCGACCAGATCCAGGCCGGCAAACAACTTTCCGAACCCCTCTTCAACTCCCCCCTCGTCCCCCGTTCGGTCAGCCAGATGCTCCACTCCGGCGAAAAGTCCGGCAAGCTCGCCCACGTCATGGACCAGGTCTCCGCCTACGCCGAGACCGAGCTCAAGGAACAGATCTCCAACCTCACCCGCTACATCGAACCGATCATGATCGTCATGATGGGCCTGATCATCGGCGGCGTCGCCATGGCCCTGCTCCTCCCCATCTTCACCATCAGCCGCGTCATGTCCCAATGATCACCCGGCGTGCTCACTTCAGTGACGCACGATGCGGCGAACCCCACTTGCCAACGGCCGTAAAAACGGTATACCCTACCCCCGTCATGGCACCGTAGCTCAGTTGGCAGAGCAGGGGATTCATAAGCCCCGGGTCACAGGTTCGAGTCCTGTCGGTGCTACTTGTTTCGTGCGAGGGGTTACGAAAAGGGGCGGGGGCGGAAACGGGGCGGAAACGTTTCACATTTTCAGCGGATTCTGTTCGGCCGCCCGGTGGTGCGCACACGGGCCGGAGGACGCAGCCCGCCAGCATCCGCGGCGCGGGCGCAGTATGTGAAGGCGCCCGGCGATTCCGGGCGCGGAGCGCGCCGTGCTCGACGGCGGCCGATTGACTCGTCGCCGGCCGCGCGGTCCAATGCCCGCAGGGGCGAACACGCGACAGGAGGCCGAATATGAGCCGGGCCCGCACGAGTCTTCCGGGGGCGGTGGCGGTGGTGATCGGGGTGGCCGTCCTCGCGCACTGGGCCGGCCTCGCGGCCGCGCAGCCGCGGCCGCCGGTGAACCCGCTCGACCCGCCGCCGCCAAGCGGGGCGGCGCCCGCCAACCCCCTCGACCCGCCCAGCCCGCCGCCGGCCGCGGACAACCCCCTCGACCCGCCGCCCGCCGCGCCTGGGCCCGGGCAGCAGCAGCCGCCGCAGCAGCAGCCCGCGCGGCCGCTGACGTTCACGAAGGTCTCGGTCCGCGACCCGATGGTGAACGACATCGTCGGGGCGACGCTCCTGGTGCCCGAGGGGTGGCGGGTCGAGGGCGGGTTCCAGTGGATGCCGCTGACGTCGATGCAGGCCACCCTGCTGCTCCGGGTCAGCGACCCGGCGACCGGGGCCAGCTCCGAGACGCTCCCGGCGGGGCAGTTCGTCTGGGCGGCCCCGAACATCGGCGTGCAGTTGCGGCCGGGCGGGAACTGGCTCGGGTCGACGATGTTCCCGCCCCCGCGCGGGCCGGCCGAGTTCGTGCAGGAGGTGCTGATGCCCGGGCCGCTCGCCCGGCTCCGCGGGGCGCGGCTGGTCGGGGTCCAGGACCTGCCGAAGGTCGCGGCCGAGTTCGCCCGGGCGAACAACGCGGCCGCCGGCGGGCTGACGGTCCGGTCGGCCCGCCTGCGGTACGCGTACGCCGACCCGCAGGACCGGAGGCGCGCGTGGGAGGAGGACGTGTGGGTCACGCTGACGTTCGGCCAGCCCAAGGGCGGGGTCACGTTCTGGTACTCCGGCGCGTACGCGACCCGGGCCCCGGCCGGGGAGCTGGACCGCCTGACGCCGGTGCTCACGGTCCCGGCCTCGTCGACCCGGGTGACGCTCGAGTGGTCGGGGATGCTCGACCTGTGCCGGCAGATGTTCCAGGCGAACGTGCGCGGGCAGATCGCGGACACGGCCCGGCTGGGCGAGCTGTACCGGCAACACCGGGAGGAGATCGCCCAGAAGCACCGGCAGGTGTACGAGGAGCGGCAGGCGGCGCAGGACCGGCAGAACTTCGCCCGCCGCGAGGTGCTGGGCGGGGTCGAGACGTACAAGGACCCGTACGGCGCGAGGCCGGTCGAGCTGCCGGCCGGGTACCGGGACTACTGGGTGAACGACAAGGGCCAGTACGTGCTGTCGGCGGACCCGGCGTTCGACCCGCGCCAGGGGAGCACGCACGAGTGGCGGCGGATGGAGCGCGCCGGACCGCGCGACTGAGTTTCCCGCGCCTCACTATGTTGATCGGGGGGCGTCTGGGAGGTATGGTGCCAGATCGGCAACCCGCCGTACCCCGCGTCACGCTCAGTACAATGGGGCTGGTTGGCCGGAGGGCAACGCGTTGAAAGCCGTTTCCCGAACGTCGGCCTGATCTTGTCCTGGCTCAGGCGGCGGGATACGTCCCGTCCGGGGCCTAGCCATGCCGCCGGGCGCCGTGTCACGCGCGCAGCGAGGCCGCCGCGCGTCCGAGCGCGCCGACGGTGTAAATGAGCGGGTAGTCGCGCTCGAAGTACCAGAGCTTGGCGAAGTAGAAGCCGATGGGGCCGGGGGGGAACTCGTGGCCGCATTGAGTCGCGGTGCAGAGTTGGGCGACGCCGCCGTCGCGCGCGGCGGCGAGCGCGTCGCGCTCGGACGGGAGCGCGCCGTTGAGAATCGCGAGCGCGATCGCGTCGACGGCGAGGGCGGTCTCTTCGATCGACGACGGCCCGCCCTTGTGACCGGCCCAGCCGCCGTCGTCGTTCTGGGCGGCCAGCAGCCACCGCAGGCCGCGGGCGGCGGGGTCGGCGTGCCGGGCGTCGGGGTGCGTGAGGAGCGCGAGGAGGACCTTGGCGGTGCCGTAGGTGGGGTTCTCGTCGTCGGGGGCGTGCTGGTTGCCGAACCAGAGGGGGAGCCACGAGCCGTCGGGGCGCTGTTGGCGTTCGAGATAGCGAAGCGCGCGGGGGAGTGCGCGATCGATGCGGTTGGCGGTCCTGGCAGGCAGGCGGTCGCGCCACGCGAGCCACGCGAGGATCGTGTGGGCGGTCAGGTCGGGGCCGGAGCGGTCGAACGGGAGGTTGGTCCATCCGCGGCAAAAGGTGGGGATGCCGCCGTCGGAGTTTTGGAGGTTCAGGAGCCAACGGACGCCGGCGTCGGCGGCGGCGGTGACGCGGTCGTCGACGTCACCGAGGTGGTGGAGCGCGAGGAGCGCGCCGGGCGTGTCGTCGGCGTCCGGCACGCCGCCGGGCAGGTCGGTCCAGGCCCAGGCGCCGGCCGGGGCGCCGGTGTACGGGTGGCGCGTGCGGTACTGCTGTGCGAGGAGCCATTCGCGGATCGTCGTGCGCTCGGCGCTGGAAAGGGTGGCCGCGCCGTCGCGCGCGGCCAGCGCGTTGACCGAGAGCGTGGTGATCCACGTGGCGAGGTTGGTGTCGATCGGCCAACTGCCGTCGGGCCGGACGGAGGCGGTCAGGAATTCCACGCCCTTCCGCGCGACGATGTGATCCGCCCGCCCCATGCCGGCCAGGCTCATCGTCACGAAGCTGGTCAGCGGGGTGGCCTCGAGGAAGCCGCCGCTGGCCGGCTGGATGGCCGCGAGTTTCTCCAGGCTGCGTTCGACGGCCAGCGAGCGGATGATCCGCACCAGCGGGTTCCACGACGGCCGCTGGTGGTGACGGATCTGCCCGATGGCGATGAGCGCCGGCAGCGCGTAGCTGACGACCGGGAGCCGCAAGAAACGGAACCACGATTGCGGAAACGCCGCCAGCTCGAACGGCAACTGGGTGATCAACCGCCACGCCTGCTCGGCGGCGCCGAGTCGGCCGGCGAGGGCCGCCATCGTGAGGATCGGGACGGAGAACGTCCGGTCCTTCCCGTAGCGCTCCGTGAGCGCGGCGGCGAGGTGCCGCGGCTCCCCGCCGCCGGAGGCGCGCGCAATCCAGTGAGCGGCGGACTCGGCCGCTTCCGCGGCAGCAGGCTCCGAGCCGAACGTGAGCGCCGCCCAGACGAGCGCGGTCGTGCTGATGTTGCTGACGCTGTC